>JAWOCM010000035.1:0-4096 GCA_046483795.1 Desulfuromonadales bacterium
TTTTATTCCGAAGAGATGAATCAGCACGCCTACGAAATGCTGGAAATGGAAGGTGCCCTGCATCAGGCCCTGGAACGGGAGGAGTTCTGTCTTCACTACCAGCCCAAGCTCGATGTGGCTGACGGCCATATCGTCGGCTGCGAGGCGCTCGTTCGCTGGCACCATCCCCTATTGGGGTTGATCTCGCCCGCCGACTTTATCCCCCTGGCCGAAGAGACCGGGCTGATCGTGCCGCTCGGCAGCTGGGTTTTGAAAGAAGCCTGCCGACAGGTCAAAACCTGGCAGAATGACGGGCTGGAGGGGTTGAGCATTGCGGTCAATCTCTCTGCACGGCAATTCCGCAGGGAAAACCTGAAGCAACTGGTGGCGGAGACACTGGAGAGCATCGATCTGGATCCGCAATATCTGGAGCTGGAGCTGACGGAGAGCATGCTCATGAACAATCCTTCCGATGCCGTGCAGACGATGCACGATCTCAAGGGGCTCGGCGTGAGATTGAGCCTGGACGATTTCGGAACGGGCTATTCGAGCCTCAACTATCTGCGTCACTTCCCCGTCGACTGCCTGAAAATCGATCGGACTTTCGTTCGCGATGTGACCATCGATGCGAGCGGCGCTTCCGTCGTCTCCAGCGTGATCGACATCGCGCACAACCTGGGTCTGACCGCTGTGGCGGAAGGGGTCGAGACCGCAGAGCAGCTCGCATTTCTGGCCGCCAACCAATGCGACATGTTTCAGGGATATCTTTTCAGCAAACCCCTGCCTGCCGAAGAGTTCAAGGCTCTGTTTACCCTGAACGGTGCCGTTTAGCTCCCCTTTCGGGGCTCAGAATCAGCCCTGCCCCGGTTCGACCCCGATCAATTGCTGTTCATCCCGTCGAGATAGACCCTGGAGAGATTTATCAGGTCGTTCTGCCGGATCATCTGCTGAATCTCATTGACATAGGCATCGCTGCGGCTGGAATATTTTTCGAGGCCTCGGGCCAGGGCGACCCCGTTAGGAGCCTGGCCGTTCTCGCGCATCTGCGCACGGATGGAGCGCAGGGGACGATAGGCCGGGTGGGTATTGAGGTTGCGTATGTAGGAATTCAGCGACTGGTAGAGCGTGTCGAATGTGCGCACTTCGTATTCGGCCCCCTCGGGCCGATCCTTTGGAACGAGTCCGGTGCCGGGGATGAACGTCCATTCGCCGAAAATATTGTTCGCGGCCAGTGCGAAGCGCGAGGTTCCCCACCCCGATT
Source organism: Desulfuromonadales bacterium (assembly GCA_046483795.1). Classification (GTDB taxonomy): domain Bacteria; phylum Desulfobacterota; class Desulfuromonadia; order Desulfuromonadales; family JAWOCM01; genus JAWOCM01. The sequence continues at coordinate 1,241 of JAWOCM010000035.1, forward strand.
CATTGGCCGCCTGGGCCAGAACCAGGGACGCCGGAATAATATCGACGCGCCGGAGCAGGCGATTTTTCAGCTCCGGCTGCTCAAGGGGATCTCCGCCAAGACGGTAATCGCGGGCCAGGCTCCTGACCCATTCCCGTTCGGACTCCGTGACGAGCGCCCCCGTCTCATGGCTCTCCATGATGGTCTTGAGACGGGAGCGCTTGTAGGCGATCTCCTCGTTGGCCATCAGCACCATGGGAAGAAGGGAGAGGAAGAAAATCCGCTTCTTTCTGGTGATGTTGTCGATCTGATCCATATCGTCCGGCAGCCGGGTCATTATAATGCGCGGAACCCCCTGATCGATGCTGCCGAAGTCATAGCCGATGGAGTCGAACAGCTCCTGCAGATCACGGTAGGAGTCGGGAGAGACGATGATCGGCTCCCCGACGAGAGGGTGGCTGTTCGAAGTCTGCTCGCAGCACCCCGCGGCTCCCAGCAGCGCCCCGCCCAGGAGCAGGGAGAACGTGACTTTCAAAAACGTGATGGTCAGTGACGAAGCGTGAAGCACAACAGCCCTTTCTTTTTCCGGAACAATCCCTTTTTGAAAGTATAAACCCCATTTTACACTATAAAAGGGGCCGGACAAAATCCGGCCCCTCCGTGACGACGTCATGCCGGCCTTTTTTTCAGGGTTCCACGGTTACCTGGACCCGGCGGTTCTTCATCCGGCCCTCGGCGGTGGAGTTGGGCGCGATCGGTCGGCTCTCCCCGAACCCTTCGGCCTCGAGCCGGTCGGCTTCGATATCGAGATTCCGCACCAGATAGGCGCGCACGCTTTTAGCCCGCTCCTGGGAGAGATTGCGATTGAAATCTTCCGGACCGGTGCTGTCGGTATGCCCCTCCACCAGTATGGTGGCATTGGGATATTTCGCCCGCAGGTCCCTGACTTTTTCCAGCTCTTTCGTCTGGTTCGGCTCAAGTACCGCGCTGCCGCGCTCGAAGCGGATATTCAGAGAGACCGTCTCCGGCGCCTCCAGCTCCACCGTGCAGCCGTCGGCACCGACCAGAGCGCCTTCGGGAGTATCGGGGCATTCGTCCTCGAAGTCGAACACCATGTCGCCGTCGCTGTCCCGGGGGCAGCCTTTATCGTTGACCGGAACGTCGGCCGGGGTGCCGGGGCACTTGTCCAGATCGTCCGCCACGCCGTCGCCGTCCGCGTCGGCAATGACCGGGCATCCGTGCAGATCGACTTCGGTCCCTTCGGTGGTGTCGGGGCACCGGTCCATATTGTCGGTCACGCCGTCTCCGTCGCTGTCGAGCCGGGCTTTTGTCTCGATCTCACAGCCCAGCTCATTCACTTCAACGCCGCGCGGGGTATCGGGACACTGGTCGAGGTGGTCGAGGACCCCGTCGCCGTCCCTGTCGGAAACTTCGATTGCCCCGTCGTCGCCGCCGAACTGGAAATACATGCCGGCCGTATACCGGAACTGATTGTGCGTCCTGCCCTCGAAATTGTGTTTTTCGGCCGTCAGGGCATGGCGGGCGTCGAAGCGGAAGCCGGCCGTATCACTGATCATCGCCTTGAGCCCCAGGCCGTAATTGAACAGCAGGTCCTCATCTTCGCCGGCGGAGGAGAGGGCGCCGCGGGGATCGTATTGGAACATTCCGGCTCCCAAGGCGGCATAGAAGGTCGCCGCATTCTCCGGGGTGAAGTGATAGAGAATATCGGCCCGGCCGCTGTAGACGTTGATGTTGCCGCTGCCGTTCTCCGGCGAGGTTTCGCTGAAGCCGGCCATGAATTCTCCGGCCCAGTGGTCGGTGAAGTTGTAGCCGATCCCCACGTTGTACAGGGCACTGTTGTCAAGGTTCTCGTCCGAATCGAAATTCAGAGACCCGACCATCGGGCTCAGGGTCCAAGCCCCTTCGCGGATCTGGGCGAACGAACTGCCTGCGCTCAGCAGGCAGAAAAGGACACCCGCCAGGGCGACACAAAACAACCGTTTCATCATTGTTCCTCCTTGGGAATAAATACATGTCTGCATGGAATTGAAAAACACGTCAACTTCGCCGGTTCCGGCCGGCCTCCGGGCAGCAATCGGGGACAGTCCCCTTACCTGTCACAGCTTTGGTTTAGCTCCCACAAGAACGCCAAGTCAACCCCGACCCCGAGCAATCCCACCACCGCCGGAGCAAAATCGCACCCGGGGGCGTAGAGGGACAGCCCCCGGCAAAACGTTGCCGACACCCACCGCCTCCAGATTTTCGGCACCGCAGCTCATGGATTTTGCCAGGCACGCCAATCTAGGCATGCCCGCTGCCAGCGCAGGCACTTTTTGCTTACTTTTTGCTGCCGCTTAGGCAAAAAGTCAGGCGTCATGGCGGGACGCGACCCGCCGGTTTAAGATGGTTTTGACCGTTGTTCACGAACCACCCAAACCGCACCCATAACTTCGCCGGTTCCGGCCGGCAGCCGGGTGACTTTCTTTACTCGTCTAAACAAAGTCACCAAACAAAGGACGTCGCTGCGCTGGGCATGGGATTCGCGGGTCGTCTGTTGTTATCAAAAAGCCGGCTCAGCAATCGACAACCGCCCCGTCTTCGCAGGGTCCCACCGCCCCACCACTTCAGGTTCACCAACGCCGCGGTAGCCTTGCTGCAGGAACCGTCTCTACCAGTTTTGGTTTACCCCAAGAACGCCGAGTCAACCCCGACCCCGAGCAATCCCACCACCGCCGGAGCAAAATCGCACCCGGGGGCGTAGAGGGACAGCCCCCGGCAAAACGTTGCAAAGAAGCAGCACCTCCGCATTTTCGGCACCGCAGCCCATAGCCCCCACCAAGCCCGACAATCTAGGCATGCCCGCTGCCAGCGCAGGCA
>JAWOCM010000066.1:0-4396 GCA_046483795.1 Desulfuromonadales bacterium
GTTCCGTTCTGAAAGACAGGAGGGTCCAATTCGAGCCGATAACCGGCGGTCGGCTGCTGCGCCATGGCGACGAATAAAACCAGAGACCGGGAAAAATCGAGCTCGGGAACCGGAGGAGTCGGCAGGCGACCGGCAAAGATCTCCTCGTAAAGGCCCTGCAGTTCCGAATCGGTTTCGATCACTTCGAATCGCTCGCCGGACGCGACTGCACCGGGCGCACTTCCCCGGGCGAGTATTTCATGATCGAGGCTCGTTTGATTGGAAGCACAGGCGCAGAGCCCTAAAAACAAGCAGGCCGCTCCCTGTCTTAAAAGTCCGAATGGCATGGCACCCTCCCTCAGGGGACAGACATGGTTCGAATGTTCTGCGGAGCCACGGATTCACTGACCGAAAATTCGATCGACCCGACCTCGTCCCCCTCGCCGACGGTTAAAAGTTCGGGATATGTGCCGCAGGCATCCTCGATTTCGCATATGATCCCGTCACCATCCCTGTCCGTCCCGGCGGTTATCTGATAAGTCCCCGGTTCGAGATCCGAAAGGGTGAATTGATAATCCTTTTCGAAATCGGCCTCTATTTCGGCCGCCGTCTCCTGGGTTTCATGGTCGATCGCCAGAACGAAAGAGCTGCCTATATTTCCGAGGGGGATTTCCCCCACCGTCATCACGATATCGACAGTCGCCGTCGATGCTCCATCCTCCGCATCGGAGAAGACGGTGACTGTGGCTCGATGCGGTCCGTCAGCGAGCCCCTGGCGGTCCACTGTTACCGTGACGGTCAGGGGAGCAACCCCTGTAGTCGGATCAACAGTCAGCCAGCCGGCATCTGCGGAGATGTCGGTGACATTCAGGGTCCCGCCGCCTCCGTTGGTGACTTTAAAGGAGCTGGTGGTCAGAAAATCCTGGAAATCGAGCACGGTAGTGGAGAGATTCAGAATCGAGCCCAATGTGCCGTCGCTGTCGCCGGTGGCGAGGCTCTCCGCTGCCTGAACCGCAAGATTGGCGTCGATCAGACCGTGGCCGTACAGATCGTCCTCCCCTTCAGGGTCGAGATCCCGGACAATCTGAATCGACGTATCCGGATGTTCGCCTGCGATCAGAAGGTCGACATCGGCGGGGGATAACTCCGGATAAATCGACTGCATCAGTGCGATGCTACCGCTCACATGGGGCACGGCCATCGAGGTCCCGGCGAGAAAGAGGTAGAAATAATCGCCTTCGTCGTCTCCGCTGGTACTCAGAATTCCGTCGGGATGGCCGTCGCCATTGAGATCGGTGCCGAAGCTTCCGCCGGGGGCGGCCAGATCGATCTGGGGACCGAAATTCGAATAGGACGCTTTCTCGGCATTCAGGTCGACGGCTGAAACCGAGAGAACGTTACTGTAGGCCGCCGGATAGGTGGGATCGGAAACGTTGTCGTTGCCCGCCGAGGCGACCAGAGTCACTCCAGCGTTGCGCGCTGCCTGTACGGCGTCGTTGAGGGTATCGCTGAAATCCGGGCTGCCGAAACTCATGTTGATTACATCGGCCGGTTGATCTGGAACGGTGTCCGATACGTTGGAAAGCCCGGCGGCATAACGGACCGCCTGGGCGATGTCGGCAATGGTGCCGCCGTCGACTCCGAGCACCCGCAGCGGCATCAGGTCGCCGCGCCAGGTGGTACCGGCGACTCCGATGCCATTGTCAGTCGCTGCGGCGACTGTACCGGCGATATGGGTTCCGTGAAAACTGCTGTTTTCCTTTTGCGGATCGTCGCCGGCATCCGTCGGGTCGTCATCCCTGCCGTCGTCGTCGTTGGCCCGGTCAGCATCGCTGATGAAATCGTAGCCCGGGCCGATCCGTCCTTGCAGGTCGGGATGATCGGGCAGAATCCCGGTATCGAGCACCGCGACGATGACATTGCTGCCGCCTGTTTCGAGATCCCAGGCCTCCGGCAGGCTGATCAGTCTGTAATGCCACTGGAGATCATAGAAGTTATCATTGGGGATCCGGTGCGGCTTGAGGATGTAGTTCGGCTCGGCATAGGCCACATCCGGGTCGGCGCGAAGCTGCCGGACCCGCTCGAGGGTCGCTTCGCGGGCCGACCGGCGAGACATATTCTGCGAAATCGCTCCCCGGTCCACCTCCTCCGCGCTGTCTTCGAGCGTCATCAGCGCGACCCCTCCGGAGTAGTTTCTGGCGGTGCGCAGCGAAAACCGGCTGGCCACGGACTGCCTCGCTTTCGCGGACGCCGCTGCCGGTTTCATCTTCACCAGGATTTCACCCGGGATAAAATCGGCCTCCGGGGACACTTCGCCGGACATGCTGGCGAGAGAACCGAGAGGTTCGAAGGAGAGAAGATAGGCGCTGCTGCCCTCAACTGCTGCGACTCCCACCAGAAAGCTGCCTCCCTGATCCGTCGCAACGCTTTCGGTGGCTACCATCCCTTCGGAGGTGTCGAGGATGTCCCCCGTTGTCGTCATCAGGACGAGATCGAGATTGTTGTTCGCGAGATCGTCCGCGGCGATGGTCAGGACGATGCGAACCGCCTCGTCGGTTTCCAGCAGGTAGAGGTCCTGGAGTGTCGTGTCCGGCAATCCGGCAGGGTTAAAGCCCTCGTCGCCCGAAGCGGCATCACCGGAGATCTGTGTCACCTTGGTGACGGATTGGGCGTCTTCGATGATGTTGTTGGGTTCCGTTTCCACCGCATGGCTCGGCGGAATGGTCAGGGCACCGGAGAGGGAAGCGGTCTGCGTTTCGTCCCCCCCGCCTCCACCACCACCGCCGTTGCAGCCGGCCAGGAGCAGGGCGAAGAAAAAGAATGCCGAAAAACCGGCCAGCCTTCTCATGACGTATCTCCTGTTGTTGGCAAAACCTTTCTGATCCATAATTGACAGAGTCCTTTTTTCATTGTAGCTGCCTGAACGAGGGACGCAAGAATATAACCGCGCAAGGCAACCTCCGTTCTCCATCCGAACATTCTCCCTTAATTTATGGGATAAAAATATATTGAAAAATGAATATAGGTCGATATATTGTGCGTATGCACATAAACCCGGAATGGAAAGCCCCTTTTACGGCGATTAAAGGAGGAATGGCATGTCAGCTGATATCTATCGTTCGGAAACCGGGAAGCCGGTTGATCAGTTCGTGACGGATCTTGCCGAAGTTGCCGCCCGGCAGGGCTTCTTCATCCATAACGAATCCAAAATGGACATGGCCCATACCTTCGGCCAGCATGGGGTGGAGGTTGCGGAAGGGTTCGACCTGCATATGATCCAGATCTGCAAACCATCCAAGGCGGGTCCGAGCCTGAGCAAGAATCCGGAACGGGCCGTTCTGATGCCGAAATTCATCATAACCTTCTCCCGCGACGGCAAAACACAGATCCGGTTTTTGCGCTATTCCCGCGAACTGGTGGCGGACCTGGTCGACGACGCTGAATTCCCCGAATCACTGGAATCGAGCTTTCAGGCTATCGTCGACATGATCGAGGAAGCGCGAAAGTAAGGAGGAGCCGATATGTGGAATGTGCTCGCCAGGTTGAACAAGAATCTGATCCTCGCCATCCCGGCCATGATGGTGGTCGGGTTCGTCTGCGGTCTGGTGACGGACGCCTCATCGATGAAAAGCCTGATCCTTCCCTTCACCTTTCTGATGGTTTACCCGATGATGGTGACCCTGAAGATCAGACAGGTTTTCGAGGGAGGGGATGGAAAGGCGCAGTGTCTGACGCAGGCGATCAACTTCCTTATCATTCCCTTTGTCGCTTTCGTCCTGGGCAGGATCTTTTTCGCCGATCTTCCCTATATGGCGCTCGGTCTGCTTCTAGCGGCCCTCGTTCCCACCAGCGGCATGACCATTTCCTGGACCGGCTTCGCCGAGGGGAACCTTCCGGCTGCAGTGAAAATGACGGTTGTGGGGCTTATCCTCGGCTCCCTCGCCACACCCTTCTATGTCCAGGCGTTGATGGGAGCGCAGGTGGAGGTCGATCTGCTCGGGATTTTCCGGCAGATCGTTCTCATCGTCTTTCTTCCGATGATTGCCGGCTATCTTACCCAACGCGGCTTGATCCGACGCTACGGACGGGAAGACTTTCAGAAGCATCTGGCCCCGCGCTTTCCCGGTCTCTCCACGGTGGGCGTCCTGGGGATCGTCTTTATCGCCATGGCCCTCAAGGCTCCTGCAATAGCCGCCAAACCCGACCAGCTGCTGCTGATCTTTGTTCCCCTGTTTCTTCTCTATGCATTCAATTTCCTCCTGAGCACCATGGTCGGCAAGGTCTTTCTTCCTCGGGGAGACGCCATCGCGCTGGTCTACGGCACGGTCATGCGAAATCTCTCCATCGCTCTGGCGGTGGCGATCAATGCCTTTGGGGCGGCCGGTTCGGATGCCGCCCTCGTCATTGCCCTGGCCTA
>JAWOCM010000089.1:0-3722 GCA_046483795.1 Desulfuromonadales bacterium
CATCCCAGTAATAGGCGGAATGACCGCCTGAATCTCCGGCGGTCAAAACCACCTGGCCTGCCTCGTTGATGTCGACAGCTTCGGAGAAGGTTGCCCCTGAAGGCGACAAGTCGACAACATCTCCAACACCTCTCCAGAGGAAGGCATGCTTGTCCTCTAAGCTTTCCTGCGGCCAATCTACGCCAGTGGTCGTGTTGACGAGAATGCTTCCACTGCCGTTGATGTCGACCGCCTCGCTGTAAGGATCTGCCACATCAAGGAAAGTCATCTCCCCGCTTTCGGGATCCCATTTAAAAGCCGCTCTGTTCGGACTGCCATTGTTCGACTGGCCGATCACTGTTCCATTATCGTTAATGGCAACCGGCCTGGTATAGTACCAGTGGTCCCCGTCGGGTTCGACCAGATCGCCCAGATCCACGAGTTCGCCAAGCAATCCGATGGCTCCGATTTCCCCGTCCTCGGTAACCGCAGGGGCGTTTTCATCGATCAAATCCTTGAGGGCTTCAGAATTTTCGCTGCTTCCGCTGTCTCCTCCCCCGCAAGCGGATAGTACGAGCATGCTCGCTGCGAGAACCGTCGATATGAGCGTTGATATTTTCATGGGGCCTCTCTCGTTGTTCATTCGATAAAAAGGTCGGCGGATGGACCGGTTTCTATCAGAAAGTGTACCTCACACCCAGGGTCGCGTTCTGAGTCTGGTATTCGAAGTCAACCCTGTCTCCGGCCTCGTTTTCGAATTCGTCGCTCTCCACCCGAAAATAACGGTAACCCACATCTATGGCGAAATTCTCGGTGAGCCAGAAGTCAAGTCCCACCCCGATCTGATAGGCAAAATCGGTTGCTTCGTCATCCACCACGAGAACGTTGTCGGCCCGGACGCCGTCCAGTTCCACTCTCGCAGCACCGAGGCCACCCATGAGGTAGGGCTTGACTGGCGACCGGGTCTCGAATACATAGATGCCGTTGGCCATGACGCTTATAGCGGAAACATCCCCATCATGAGTCGCGTTCTGGTTAAAGAGTTTGACATCTTCGATGTCGTTGTTTCTGTAACCGACCTCGATCTCTGTGCGGGAATGACTGAAGCGGTATCCGTGCTGAAAGCCGAAGGCCACTGCCCCTCCGTAACCTGTGTCGAATTCGACATCCGTGAGAATGCCAGCATCGCTGTCTTCAGCAAAGGAAACAAGCCCCTGCGCAGAAACATAGGGCAACGACTCAGCCGCAGCAAAAACAGGAGACAAGGACACAACAATACCTGACACCAAAACCCACAGAAAATAACGATACATGCCGAGCCTCCGTTTTAGATATAAGTTAATTAGAGAGTGTGAAATATATTCTCATATTAGGTCGAGAAGTCAAGGATATGGAAAGTTTTTTTGGGAAAAACCGGCCTTCCCCTGTCTCATATCGTCCGGGGGATTGCTGCCGGCGGCAAGAAGATGTTATAAAGGGATTAACGTAAACCACGGTTCCGCCGTGGTTCTTTTTTTCACGAGCAAAGGGATTTCAAGGATCATGATCAACGCATCGAATGTCGCCCTCGCCTACGGCAAGAGGGTCATCTTCAAGGACGTCAACATAAAGTTCACCCCGGGAAACTGCTACGGGCTCATCGGGGCCAATGGAGCCGGAAAGTCCACCTTTCTGAAGATCCTGGCCGGCGAGATGGAAGCGGACAAGGGCGAGGTCTCCGTCGGCTCGGGTCAGCGCATCGCCATGCTTCGCCAGGACCAGTTCGCTTTCGACGAGTTCAGCGTGTTCGACACCGTCATCATGGGCCATGAACAGCTCTACAGGCTGATGGCCGAACGCGAAAAGATCTACGCCAAGGAGGAGTTCACCGAAGAGGACGGCGTGCGCTCCGGGGAACTCGAGGCGGATTTCGCCGAAATGAACGGCTACGAGGCCGAATCGGAGGCGGCAGTGCTGCTGAACGGACTCGGCATCCCCGAGGAGCTGCGGCATAAGCAGATGAAAGAGCTCGAGGGTGGCGACAAGGTGCGCGTCCTGCTCGCTCAGGCGCTGTTCGGAAATCCCGACGTACTTCTTCTCGACGAGCCGACCAACCACCTCGATCTGCGATCGATCCGCTGGCTGGAGGATTTCCTCTCCCGGTTTGCGAATACCGTCATCGTCGTCTCGCACGACCGACGTTTCCTGAACCAGGTCTGTACCCACGTGGCCGATATCGACTTCGGCAAAATTACCGTCTACGTCGGCAACTACGACTTCTGGTACCAGGCCAGCCGCCTGCAGCTCAAGCAGAAGCAGGACCAGAACCGCAAGATCGCAGACAAGGCCAGCGAACTCAAGGACTTCATCCAGCGATTCTCCTCCAACGCCTCCAAAGCCAAGCAGGCCACCTCGCGCAAGAAGCAGCTGGAGAAACTCACCCTCGACGACATGCCGGTCTCCTCGCGCAAGTACCCCTTCGTCGTTTTCAAACCCGAGCGGCCCTGCGGGGACATTGTGCTGGAGATCAAGGGGCTGTCCAAGAAGATCGACGGAGTTCAGGTCATCGACAATCTGAACCTCGACATCGGCAAGGGGGACAAGGTCGCCTTTATCGGCGATGACGGGCTGGCCAAGACCACGCTCTTCCAGATCCTGGCCGGCGAGATCGAACCGGACAGCGGCTCCTTCCGCTGGGGGGTGACCATCACCCCCTCCTACTTCCCCCGGGATAATGCCGCCCACTTCGAGACCGACATGAGCCTGATCGACTGGCTGCGCCAGTTCGCCCCCGAAGAGGGGGAAAGCTTCGCCCGCGGCTTTCTCGGCAAGATGCTCTTCACCGGCGAGGAAGCGACCAAGAAGACCTCGGTCCTTTCAGGTGGCGAGCGGGTCCGCTGCATGCTCTCGAAGATGATGCTCTCAGGCGCCAACACGCTGATCATGGACGAGCCGACCAGTCACCTCGACCTCGAATCGATCACCGCCCTCAACGACGCGCTGATCGCCTACACGGAATCGCTGCTTTTCGCCTCCCACGACCATGAATTCGTCGCGACCGTCGCCAATCGCATCGTCGAGCTCACCCCGGCCGGAATCATCGACCGTCATATGGGTTACGACGAGTACCTGGACGACTCTCGGGTGACCGCCGAGCGCGAAAGTCTTGCCCGGAGACAGGAAGATCTGAAACTCTCTGCATGACTCCCGAATAAAAAACGGCCGACAGCAGCTACAGGATGATTGAAGAAAGGTGGAGGGGTGGATTTTCGAAATCCGCCCCTCCGTCCTTGCATCCTACTTGATTTCTATTTTTTTCCGTCCTTTCCGGGCTTCCGCCGACTTGGGAAGATCGATTTTCAGAACCCCCTTTTTGAAGGTCGCTTCGATTTTATCCTCCTCGACTTCGGTCGGAAGAGGAATCGATCTGTGGAATGAACCGTAGGAACTCTCCTTGCGGTAGAACTGCTTATCCTTTTTTTCCTTCTCTGTTTTTTTCTCTCCCCGTATGATCAGGTGATTGCCACTCAGGCTGACATCGATATCCTTTTCCTCCATCCCGGGAAGTTCGGCCGAAACATGGATCTCGTTGTCGGTTTCCGAAACATCCACGCTCGGGACGAATTTCCACGGTTCTTCCCGCTCCGAAAGCTCCGTTCCGCTGAAGGCACGGCTGAACCGGTCCATGAGCCTGCTCATTTCATTCTGAAGGAAAAGAACAGGATGCTCCTCCTCTTCTTTTCTTTCGCCCATCTCTCTTCTTC
>JAWOCM010000122.1:0-13450 GCA_046483795.1 Desulfuromonadales bacterium
GACCGCCTGATCCAGGTGATCGACCATCTTCTCGACGGGCCCGACCCCGAGTTGCCTGTGCGCCTCGTCCAGCCGAAAGTCCGCTATCGCTATGCCGACCCCGACCTGGAATCCCTATCCGCCGGCCGCAAGATTCTGATCCGCATCGGTCCGGACAATGCCGCAGTGCTGAAGAACAGGCTGCGCGAGACCCGGGAGGCGCTGATCGAGCTGGAATCGCCTCGGGAGTGATCGTCCGGCAGAGAGATCCTCTTGCGTAAAGGCGGGCAGGCTTGGCAAATTGAGATGTCCCGGAAAATATGAAAAGCGGCCCGGCGGGGGTGGACAAACTAAGCCATGGGGCTGGGAGGCCCTCCGGCAGAACCCGTCATTGGATAGAGAAGAGGGACGGAACGTCCCCATCAGAGGGAATACCGGTTTACGTTGCAAGACAGAATCACGGCCACATTATCGGCAGTCGCACATACGGGTTGGGGACGTCTGGCGCTCTTCATCCTGCTCTTTATCACGCTCAGCGTTGCAGCCCCTTACGCGATCTACTCGGAACTGGGAGGACGGAGTTTCCGATTCGACCCGCGCCTGTTGAGCTGGCCGGTGCTCAGCACCAGCGTCCTGCTGCTTGCGATCTATTTTTCCTCCGACGGGATGCGTCTTTATCATACCCTCAAGGCGCTGGGGCAGCGCTTGCCGAAGCGCCACCTGGTCCGGCTGGTTTTCATCAACTTCCTGTTCTCGAACATCACGCCGATGGCGACCGGGGGTGGTTTCGCCCAGATCTGGTATCTGCGCCGTTACGGCATTCACCTGGGCACCGCCACAGCGGCCACCACTGTGCGAACCCTGCTGGCCGTCGCACTCATATTCACGCCCACGCCTTTTCTGCTTGCGCTGCTGCCGGCGTTGCGGCAGAGCCCCCTGATCGGCAACGCCTGGGCCTACCTGGGCCTGTTCGCCTGCGCCTATCTCGGTTTCTTCGCGGTGGTAGTATTTCGCATCCGGTGGATCCTGACCCTGATCGACGTCCTCATCGGGGCGCTTCATCGTTACAGGCTGATCGGCCATCAGCGCCTGCGCCGCTGGAAATATCGGGTCCGTCGGGAGATCCTGCGTTTTTCCTACGGCGTCGGCGACTACCTGAAGGGACCGAAAATCGATATTCTGCTCTCCGTTTTCCATACAGGCGTTTTCCTGACGGCGCTCTTCTCCTTTCCGGCCATATTGCTTTGGGGGCTCGGCTACCGTATCGACTATCTGACCATTGTCGGTCTGCTCGTTGTTGCGACCTTCCTCATGTACTTCTCTCCGACACCCGGGGCGTCGGGCATCGCCGAAGGCGTTTTCGGGCTTTTTTTCTCCTCGATGGTCGGTGTCGGCGACCTGGTGCTGGTCATCGTCGCCTGGCGGCTGCTGACCATATATGCAGGCATGTTGATCGGCGTCCCTGTGACACTCTATGAAATTGCCCGCAAGGAGCCTGCCGCCGATGAGACATAAAAAACTCAGGCTGATCTTCTATCTGAACATCCTTCTCCTTGTCCTGCTGATCAGCTACAAGATCTACCTGAATTTTTTCGAGCAGGATTTCGAGTCTGTTCACGCCCGGCAGGTCGAAGAGGTTCAGGCCGGGCTCGAGGGACGCTCCACCTACAGTTTCGCCGTCGTGGGCAATATCAACAATTCCATAGGCATCTTCGAGCGCAAGATCATCCCGCAGCTCAATGAAAGCGGTGTGGACTTCGTCGTCTCCGCCGGCAACGCCGTCAGCAGCGGCGGAGAGGACAAGTACCGGGCCATATACCGCACGTTGAAACGCCTCGATGTCCCCTATCTGCTCACCTTCGGCGCCAACGAGCACAGCGCGCTGGGAAGCTTCCGCTTCTACGATCATTTCGGGCCCTACCTCTTCGCCTTCTCCGCCGGCAACAGCCGGTTCGTTTTTCTCGACAGCACGGGCAAGACCTCGCAGCAGTGGCAACTGCGCTGGCTCGAAGAGGAGTTGAGCGTCGGCGCGGAGGTTGAAAACCACTTTGCGTTCTCCGGCCGCCCCCTCAAATCGGTCGACCGGACGGGGACCTGGAAACTGGACGACGACTACCTGTTTCCGGCCCCCTCGCGGCAGCAGCTCGCAGCGCTGATCGAAGAATCGCGAATCGATGCGGTTTTCTCCGCCAACCTGCCGCTTTTCTCGCGTCAGCAGAACCAGGGGACCGAATACATCGTGACCGGCGGGGCGGGGGGGCTGATCGCCAATAACGAATACAGCTTCTATCACTACGTGAAGGTCGATGTCGACGGGGCGGATGTCGAGATCGCTCCGGTGCGCCTCGATATCGGTCAGCATCCGCTGTTCCGCACCCTGGAGAGCCTGTGGTTCTTTATCCATTCGGTTTTTTATGTCGGCTACCTCAATTTCGTCCTGCTGGTCAGCCTGCTGGTCTTCATCGCTATCGGCCTCTATTTCGCCGTCTTCAGGGAGCGGAATTACTACCCGGATTTTGACCGGGAGATCGAGCCCTTTCCGGACCGCTCGCTGCGTGTCGTCATGTGTACCAACAATTTCCTGCCCTTTGTCGGCGGGGTGCCGATATCGGTCGAGCGCCTGCGGCAGGGGCTGAAAACGATAGGGCACGAAGTGATGGTCGTCGCCCCGGCTTATCCCGGGACCCCGTCAGGCAGCGACACGCCGGATATCCTGCGCCTGCCGGCCCTTCCTTTGTTCAAAAAAGGTGACTTCCCGGTCGTCAATATCTTTTCGTGGCGGTTCTACCGCCGGGTGAAAGCCTTTCGACCGGATGTCGTCCACTTGCATCATCCGTTCTGGCTCGGCTCCGCCGGCTTGTGGATCGCCAGGCGCCTCAAGATACCCGCCGTCTACACGTACCACACACGCCTGGAGCATTATGCCCATTTCGTGCCCCTGCCCGGCGCGCTTTTCCGGAATCTGATCGCCCATGCACTGGTCAGGCATTTTGCAAATCGCTGCGACGCCGTGGTGGTGCCGACCGAATCGGCCGGGGAGTACATGCGCATGATCGGCGTCAGGCGGCCCATACACGTGCAGCCGACCGGCATAGATTACAAGAGGCTGACCCGCGTCGACCATGAAGCGGTCGGCAATCTTCGCGAAAGGCTCGGCATCGGCGACGAGAAAATACTGGTCAGCGTCTCCAGGCTGAGCAAGGAGAAGAATCTCGATTTCCTGATCGATGCGGTTCATCGCCTCCGTGGGCAAACGTCCGTCCCCTTCAAACTGCTGATTATTGGCGAAGGCCCGCAATCCGGGCACCTCAGGCAGAGGATAGAGGGGTTGGAGCTGGAGGAGCACGTTGTACTCGTCGGAGCCGTCGCGGCCGGGGAGATGGCGAGCTATTACCATCTGGCCGACCTCTTCGTGTTCGCCTCGCGATCGGAGACGCAGGGAATGGTGGTGCTGGAGGCCATGGCCGCCGGCCTGCCCGTGGTCGCCGTGCGTTCAAGCGGCATCGACGATCTGGTGGAGAACGGTTTCAACGGGTACAAGACAAGACAGGATCACGGCCAGTGGACAGAGGCCGTCGAAAAAATCCTCGCGCAGCCCGCATTGCGCCGCCAGCTAGCTGATAACGCCCGAAACTACGCCGGAGAATACAGCATCGAGGCCTTTTCCCGTCAGATCAATCGGGTCTACGCCCAGGTGCTCTCCGCACGGCAGGAGCCGGAAAAGGCGACCGATAGCCGACCCCTGTGATCGCCTCCGGCCTGTTATCGGCCTTTCCAATCAGCTTCGTCCCGGATCATACGAAAGGATATCGATAAAACTCGCTCTGCAGGAAAAAGGCCTGGCCGGCATCCGCTTGCGCTCGCCCCTCTGTCCGTTAAGATAGTTTCTGTCCGGAAACGGCCCTTTTCTGCAATCGCTGCGTCAATCTTCGAAAGGAGTCTGCCATGTCTTCGTTACAGGGGAAAACCCTCTTCATCACCGGCGCCAGCAGAGGGGTCGGCAAGGCGATTGCGCTGCGGGCGGCGGCCGACGGGGCGAACATCGTCATTGCCGCCAAATCGGTGCGCTCCCGTGATAGCCTCCCGGGCACGATCTATTCGGCGGCAGAGGAAGTCGAAGCTGCAGGCGGACAGGCGTTGCCGGTTCAGACCGACATCCGCGACGAGGATCAGATCCGGGATGCCGTCGAGCAGGGGGTGGCTGCTTTCGGCGGTATCGATATCCTGATCAACAACGCCAGCGCCATCTCCCTGACCGGCACCCGGGAGACCCCCCTGAAGCGCTTCGACCTGATGTACGGAGTCAACGTGCGCGGCACCTTCGCCTGCTCGCAGGCCTGCCTTCCCCACCTGGAGAGTTCCGCCAATCCCCACATCCTCAATCTCTCTCCGCCGCTGAACATGGATCCGCGCTGGTTCAGGGATCATGTCGCCTATACCATGTCCAAATACGGGATGAGCATGTGCGTGCTCGGGATGGCCGAAGAGTTCCGCCCCTGCGGAATAGCCGTCAACGCCCTCTGGCCCCGTACCGTCATCGCCACAGCCGCGCTTGCCATGCTCGGCGGTCCGGTGCGGCCGGAGCAGTGCCGCAAACCCGAGATCCTCGCCGATGCGGCTCATGCCATTCTCACTCGCGAGAGTCGCGACTGTACCGGCAATTTCTTCATCGACGACGAGGTTCTGGCGAGGCAGGGGATAGCGGATCTCAGACGCTATGCCGTACAGCCGGGGGAGGAGCTCTTCCGCGATCTTTTTCTTGGCCCCTGACCAGCCTTTCCGCTGCTCCACCAGGCTGATGAAGGCGATTCCGGCTCCTTGCACTCGAGTGATTCTCCGGTAGGCTATAGCAATATGTAATTTCTTGTTTCTGTGGGGGACTCTGATGAATTATCCCGTTTGGTACCTGCCTTCCGTCGGAGGCGGCACACTGATCGCCCTGATCGCCGTCACTCATGTTTTCGTATCTCATTTTGCTGTCGGGGGAGGGCTGTACCTGGTTCTTACCGAAATGAAGGCCAGACGGGAGAACAATCCTGAACTGCTGGGTTTTTTGCGGGGTCATGTCAAGTTTTTCCTGATTCTGACCCTGGTTTTCGGCAGCTTGAGCGGCGTCGGAATCTGGTTTGTTATCGCCCTGGTGCAGCCGGCCGGGACCTCCCTTCTGATTCACAACTTCGTTTTCGGCTGGGCCACCGAATGGGTGTTCTTCCTGGTGGAGATCATAGCCATCACCATTTACTATTACACCTTCGACCGCATGGACCCCAAAACTCATGTGTCGGTCGGCTGGGTCTATTTCATATTCGCATGGCTGAGCCTTTTTATTATCAACGGCATCATCACTTTCATGCTCACCCCCGGGGGCTGGACCGACACCGGCAATTTCTGGTCCGGTTTCCTCAACCCGACTTTCTGGCCATCTCTGGTATTCAGGACCTTCATCGCTTTTTCCCTGGCCGGAGTTTTCGCTTTTCTGACCACCGCGTTCTCCCGAAGCTCTGCGATCAAGAAAAGCATGACGCGCTACGCCGGGGTGTGGGCCCTGGCTCCGCTGGTGGCTGCCCTGCCGGCCGGCTGGTGGTATTTCCAGACCTTGCCTGATGAGGCCCGGCGCATGGTGTCGGCAACCCACCCCGTGATTCAGAAGATTCTGAATCATGGAGGGTTCTCCTTCCTCGGACTGGTCGTCCTGATGGTTGTCTTCGCTTTCATTCTTCCCCGCTTTCACAACAAAGTGGTCGCCTTCGTCATGCTGGCCCTGGCCCTCGCCTCCATGGGAGCGTTCGAATGGACCCGCGAAAATGCCAGAAATCCCTATGTCGTCAACGGCGGTGACGGGGTGCTATATTCTTCAGGCATATGGGCCGACAGCCTTGCAGAGGTCGATGGAGCGGGATTTCTGTCAACGGCGCGATGGACTGCGCAGAAGGATGTGCATGAGGAAAGCCTTGTCGAAGCGGGGGAAGATCTGTTCAGGTTTCAGTGCTATGCCTGTCACACCATAGGCGGACTTAACAAAGATATCCTGCCACTGACCGACCACATGGATTACAAAACAATGCGCAGCTATCTCGATCGCATTCACGAGACCCGCTATTTCATGCCGCCCTTCGCCGGCACGGACCAGGAAGCAAGAGCTCTGGCCGCCTTTATTGTCCAGGGTCTGCACGGCAAAAATGTACCGCCAGCTGGCGAGAGCTCAGAGGCCAGTTCGGGTGAAAAACTGTTTCAGGACAATTGCAGCGGGTGCCATCCTGTCAGCCTGGTTCGGGACCGCACCGCTGACTGGGACCGGGAAAAGCTCCTGGATGCTCTCGATCGATTGAACGAAATCAATCCCGCCATGCCTGATTTTGAGTGGACGTCCGCTGAAAAGGAGGCGTTGGGCGATTATATCAGGGAAGAGAAGGCGGAGACCGGAGTCGACGCCGGGGAAGATGTCTTCGAAGACAACTGCGCCATGTGTCACAGTCTGCGCGGCGGAGAAAACTCCCTGCTGCCGAAGATCGAGGATTGGGACAAGGAGCGGGTTCGCTCCTCTCTGGACAAGCTTCCGCAGCTCAACCCGGCCATGCCGCCGCTGAAGGTCCCGGCCGAGAAGAAAGAAGCCCTGACAGATTTTCTGGTTCAGAAGTCGAAAGGAGACCGCTGATGAATCCCCTCGTCCCTGCGACTGATCTGATTCAAGTTCCCTGGCCTGTCTTTATGGCTCTGCTTCTGCTGGTTTTCCCCATTCATCTGCTGTTGATGAACGCCATGATCGGTGCCACGGGGATCGCCCTCTATGCCCGTCTGCGGCGGGACGAGGCGGCACGACGGCTGGCGGTCCACCTGGCCCGTGTCGTTCCGGTGCTGGTCGCCCTGGCGGTGAACTTCGGGGTTGCCTCCCTGTTGTTCGTGCAGGTTCTTTATGGGCATCTTCTCTACACCAGTTCAATCCTCATGGGGGTTTTCTGGCTGTCGGTCGTCTTTCTGGTCATGGCCGCCTATTTCGCCATTTATCATTTCGATTTCCGGTTGGCGAAAATCGGGCGCCGGGCCTGCTGGAGCGCTGCGCTGGCTTTTATTCTTTTTCTGATCATTCCTTTTTTCTTCACCAATAACATGACGCTGATGCTGCGTCCCGAAACCTGGACGGCGTATTTCGGCAACCCCGGCGGAACCATGCTCAATCTCGGCGATCCGACCCTCTGGCCCCGCTATCTGCATATGGTCACAGGGGCTCTGGCGATCGGCAGTCTGTTCGTGGCCGTCTTCGGCAGAGCTTTTCTGGAGAGTCGGGATTCGGAGGCCGGAGCACTCGCCGTCCGTCTCGGTCTGAACCTGTTCGGGTGGCTGACTGTGGCTCAGGTCGGTTTCGGTCTGGTGTTCCTGGTCCTGCTGCCTCAAGATCTCCGTTTGATGCTGCTGGGAGAAAATCTGCCGGCGACGACGGTTTTTGTGACCGCGTTCCTGCTTTCGCTGATTGCCCTGGCTCAGGCTTTTCGGGGTCGTGTCGCCAGCACTGCGACGGCCGCCGTTATTGTTGTTTTCCTGATGACCTTTGTCCGGGCCTGGGTCCGCAGCGGCTATCTGCAACCCCATTTTGCTCTCGACCAGCTGGAACTTGTTCCCCAGTATTCTCCTCTGGTGCTTTTTCTGGTAACCCTTGTGGTGGGAGCAGGAGTGATAGCCTGGCTTGTGCGGAGCTATGCTGCCAGCCGCTGAGCCCTCCAAAAGCTCTTTGTCGGATAGGGGAGAACTGTCTCCAGGGCCGTTTTCCCTTCGTGTTCCCATGACTTTGCCCTGCATGCCTTCAACGGATACGTGATGATCGAGAAGCATTTGTTATGAATGAGCCAAGGCGATTGATGCGGGTTATCAGTTTTCTTCTTCTCCTGGGCCTGTTGACGCCGGCAAGTCTGCAGGCCGAACCCCTCGGTCGACAGGTAAGTGCCAGCGTGGCGTCCCGGCTTTCAGGGGTTGATTCCAACCCGATCCTGACTCTGGGACGAGAGCGGATTGTGCTGAGCAATGAATTGTTGCGGTTCTATGAGGACCAACAGTATGAGCCCGTCTGGATATCTGATCGCGGTGAACGGGAACAGGCGCGCACTTTCCTGGAGACTCTGCGCTCAGCGTCCAGGAAGGGGTTGTGTCCTGAAGACTATCGCGTGGGATTCATCGAGGAGCTTCTGCAATTATCTGCCGAGGCCCGTCGCTACAAGTTGTTGTTACAGGTGCGACATTTTGCCGACCTGGAGATGCTGCTGACCGATGCCTTTTTGCGGTACACAAATCATGTGACCACAGGGCGGATCGATCCCGATGCCATGATAAAGGGATGGCATACCCAGCCGCGGCGGATCGATGCCGTGAGGTTGTTGCGCTACGCAGTGGCGACCGATCAGATGGAAGAGTTTCTCCGTAAAATAGAGCCGCAGCATCGCGGTTTTGATGCCTTGAAAGAGAATTTATGGAGATTGAGACGTATCTCAGCGCACGGTGGGTGGCCGCGGCTTCCGCAAGGGCGGAGCCTGCGCCGCGGCGATTCGGGTGAGCGCGTTCAACGGCTCAATCGGCGCCTGCGGGTTGGAGGCGATTTGTCCCTGGACGCCGGAGAGACGTTCACTGCCATGACCCGCGCAGGGGTGATCCGTTTTCAGCATCGTCATGGTCTGGCTGCCAACGGGGTGGTGGGCAGCCGGACGCTGGCAGCACTGAATGTCCCGGTCGAGGATCGGATTCGCCAGATCGAACTGAACATGGAACGCTGGCGCTGGATGCCTGAAACCCTTGGCTCGAGGCATTTGCAGGTCAATATTGCCGAGTTCCGCCTGCGAGCGGTCGAGGCCGGAAAAGCGGTGCTCGACATGCCGGTGATTGTCGGAAAAGTTCAACGCCAGACCCCGGTTTTTTCAGACAAAATGAGCTACCTCGAGTTCGCGCCCTACTGGAAGGTTCCGCCCACCGTATTGCGCGAGGACCTTCTTCCGCGCGTCAAGTCAGATCCGTCCTATCTGGATGCCGGACACTATGAAATGGTCGGCTGGCAAGGGGACCCCCTGGAACAGGAGGTTCTCGAGGACATAGGGTGGGACGAACTCGAACTCGATCATTTCCCCGGTCTTCTGCGTCAGAAGCCCGGGCCCTGGAATCCTCTGGGGCGGATCAAATTCATGTTCCCCAACCCCTTTGCCATTTACATGCACGATACCCCGGCGCGCGAGTTGTTCGACAATCGCGTGCGCTTGCACAGCTCCGGATGCCTTCGTGTCAAGAGGCCCCTCGATCTGGCGGTATGGCTTTTAACCGATCAGGAAGAATGGGACTACGAGAAGATTCGCAAGGCGATGCAATCGGAGGAGCCTTTGCGGGTCGAGCTGGACGAGGGCGTTCCAGTGCATATTCTCTACTGGACGGCCTGGGTCGATGAGCAGGGGAAACTGAATTTCCGTCCCGACTACTACCTTCGTGATGCCTCTTTGGAGGCGGAGTTGCGTCGGACGAGAGGCGGGCATTAATCTTTCAAACTAAATAAGATCCTTCAACCAGTGGAAGGCGACCAGAGTGCCTGCGGCCGAACCCAGCGAGGAGAAGAGGAAAACCAGGAAGACGCGGGCCAGCCGATTGGTCCACCAGCCGCGAAGGGTGATCAGGTCGTCCCCGACCTGCTGCATGTCGCGAACGGTCGGTGCTGCCACGAACGTCTGCACCAGCCCTGTAACGAAGCCCGCACCGATAGTGGGGTTGAGAGAGGTGAGGGGCGCAGCGACGAAGGCGGAGAGAATGGTGAGCGGATGACCGAGGGCGATCATTGCGCCGATGGCTGATAGCAGTCCGTTGGCCAGAATCCAGCCGAAGGCGGCTTCGGTCACCTGTTGTCGGTCACCGAAAAAGAAACCGATGACGAATAGCCCCAGGACGACCACCGGAATGATCCAGGGCATGATTTTGGAGAAAAAAGTTTTCTCCGGAATGGTCGATATCTCGGCGATCTCTTCGGCAGGGATATCCTTTTCAAGTTTTTCGACGATGCCGGGCATGTGGGCGGCACCGATGATGGCGACGATTTTTTCCCCCGGTGCATCGGCGATCTTGTGCGCCATAAAGGTATCGCGCTCGTCGACCAGGATCGTCTTGATCGAGGGAAGGAGTGTGCCCATCTCCTCCAGCAGCGCGGAGAGGGTATCGGTCTCCCGCAGTCTGGCCAGCTCCTTCTCGTCGAGTTTCTGGGACTCGAACAGGCTTGCCACCAGCGTACCGAGCAGACCCATCTTTCTCCACACAGGGGTGTTGCGCCAGGCCCGCAGCAAGGTGGTTCGGAGGTCCCGATCGATCAGGCACACCTCCAGCCCTCGTTCCTCGGCGTTGTCCGCCGCCGCGGCGAGCTCTGCGCCGGGTTTTACGCCGGTCTGCAGTCCCATCCTTTTCTGAAACGACGACAGCGCCAGGTTGGCCATCAAAAAGGGGACCTGCTTCTTGCGGATAAGCTGAATCAGGTTGAGCGATTCCCAGCGATTCTGGTTTTTAAGGGAGTGGTAGCGCTGTGCATCCAGTTCGACGCAGACCGTGTCCGGTTTCTCGTCTTCTATGACCCGGTGTACAGCGTCGACAGACTCCTGTGAGATGTGAGCGGTTCCAACGAGAACGATTTGGCGGTGGCCGATTTGCAGGCGCCGGATATCGGATGAGGCTTCAGATGACATGCAGAAATGCAACTCCCTCCTGAGGTTTTAAGCGAGCATCATAGCAGAGATCGATCGGTCAGAGGAATTCTTTTTATCTCTCCCGGGTCCTCCCAAAAGAAAAAGGCGCCCGATGCGGCGCCTTTTTCATACAGTCTCTCCACTCCTGCCGTGGGTCGTCGGGCCTCATGCGAGTCCCTACTACGGTGGGCTCATCTGGGGATGCATCAGGCTTCCCTCTTCGAGGAGGGCTTGCTCACAACATCCGCCAAGCCAGAACCCTTCTTCAATATTATTCCGCCTGGGCAGTCAGACCTCACCTGCAGGGCAGAGAGAATATCGTATTTGTCTGCCAGTATAGGAAAAAGTTTTTCTGCTGACAAGGGCAAATCGGTTGCGGACTCTCAACCGCACACGTCGACCAGATTGTGCTTCCCTCCCATGTTCGTATATTTCAGCAGGCAGATCCCCCAAAAAACATAGAAAAACAGGGTTTCAAGCTGTTGGAGCGCCGCTCTGCTCAAGAAGCGGGCAGTCAGTGGCGATTCCGTGGGCAGATACCGAGTCTTTCACAGCAGCAATTCTCCGCAAAGCGGCTTTTTGCCTGTTATTTCGGCGAACCGCCGGCATGGCACGTATTGTGCCTTCTGACGTGTACACGGGTGACAAAGGATACTGAATACAGAAGAGACCGGTAAATAATGGACGCGTCGCGGCAGCAGGACATATTACTCGAGGCCCTGATCGATATCGGACAAGAGCTGGCCTCGACGACCGATCTCGCAGAGTTGCTCGATCGCATCCTGGGGGTGGCCCGCGAGGTCTTCCGGTTCGAGAACGCCATCATCCGCCTGCTCGACCCGACGGGGGAGATCCTGCAGACGGTCGCATCATACGGCTATACCGACGAAGCGGCGGCGATGGATATCGGCGTCGGGCTGGGCGTCATGGGCAAGGCCGCTCAGACGGGTCGACCCGTTTTGGTCAACGACGTGCCCGCCTCCCCCGATTATCTCACCGGCATCAGCGAGGCGCGCAGCGAACTGGCCGTGCCTCTGAGCGCCCGCGGCAAGGTGATCGGCGTTTTTAACGTCGAGAGCATACGCAACAATGCTTTCTCAGGAGCTGACGTGTCGCCGCTGATGATCCTCGCCGGCCAGGCGGCGATCGCCATCGAAAACGCCCGTCTCTACGACAATTTGCGCGCCGTGTCGAGCCGCTATCGGGCGCTGAGCCAATTCAATCGCCGCATCCTGCAAAGCGCCAACCTCGGCGTCTATACCGTTGACACCGACTTGCGGGTCACATCGTGGAATCGCAAGATCGAGCAGATGAGCGGTGTGGAAGAGAGCGAGGCGGTGGGACGCCCCCTCCTGGAACTCTTCCCAAGCCTTGAAAAAGAAGGCGTCGGGCAGATGGTTCGCCGGGTTCTCGAATCGGGGCAGGCGGATAAGCTTCGACTTTCGCATCGCAACCTGCGCGGGGAGCTGCGCTTCCAGAAACGCCGCTTCTCGCCGCTCAAGGAGGGCGAGGAGACGACGGGAGTACTGGTGATTGTCGAGGATATAACCGAGTTCAAACGCCTGCTCGAGCAGACCATCCAGTCGGAGAAGCTTGCCGAAGTGGGCCGGCTCTCGGCCGGGATCGCCCACGAGATCAACAATCCCCTTTCGGTGGTGGCCTATGCCGCCCAGCTTCTGCCGCGCGAAGAGAATCTGACCGAGTTCCAGGAAGAGCTGCTCGCCCGGATCGAAAACGAGGTGGAGCGCCTCAAGGCGTTGACCGGAGGGCTGCTCACCTTCTCCAGCGACCGGGAAACGGTGCGTCGCCAGGTCGACGTCAACGAACTGCTCGGCGAGGTCCTGCGCCTGGTGCGCTACGAACTGACCAGCCGGACCATAGGCCTCGAGGAAGAATATGCGCCTCTCGATCTCGTCTGGGCCGATCCCAACAAGCTCAAGCAGGTGTTTATCAACCTGCTCCTCAATGCCGCCCAGGCGATAGGCAAGGGAGGGACGATCCGCCTGATGACCGCCCCACTGGTCGGCCAGGGTGTCGAAATCGTTGTCGCCGACAGCGGGCCGGGGATTCCTGCCGACGTGCAGCAGCGGTTGTTCGAGCCGTTCTTCACCACCAAAAAGGAGGGGGAGGGGACCGGTCTGGGACTCTATATCTGTCGCAACATCATCCTCGAACTCGGCGGCAAGCTGGAACTCGAGTCGCAGCAGGGGCAGGGAGCCTCTTTCCGCATCGTGCTGCCTTGCGGCCGGGAGTGATGCATCGATGGTCAGGCGGGCTTTTTTTTGTTCAAAAAATGTGCAGAATGCGGGGTGATGCTTTGTAAGTAGCTTGAAATTGTTAGGTTTTCCTTTTTGGCACGGCGTGTGCTTACTATAAAACCCTGACAGGTGCAGCCACCTTGTGGCGACCTGTCCGACAAACGGATTTAACCGATTATTCAATTAGTGTGTCTCACCTGACGAACAAGGGCGTTCCGAAAGGTCGAGCGAAAATGGGCAAAGGCGCCCTGATCCCCGCAAGGGGGTTCCAGGCGCCTTTTTGTTTATACCCTGGGAAAAAAGGAGCAAAAGAGATGAAGAAGATCGATTGCATCATCAAGCCGTTCAAGCTCGACGACGTGAAGAACGCCCTTACCGAAAAGGGGATTACCGGCATGACGGTCAGCGAGGTTCGCGGATTCGGCCGCCAGAAAGGGCATTCCGAGCTGTACCGCGGCGCCGAATACCAGATCGATTTCATCCCCAAGGTGAAGATCGAACTGGTCATCCCCGCCGAGCTGG
>JAWOCM010000111.1:0-3770 GCA_046483795.1 Desulfuromonadales bacterium
GGGCGAACCCATCTGTTCGCCCTCCAGGTCCGGGCAAAACAGGGCAGACACAAGGGTCTGCCCCTACGGTTTCGGCGAAGGAAATTTCCGCATGCACCTCCGCTCCGTGGGTAACGTCCGGATCGTCGCCGGCGTCCTTGACAACGTAACAGCGCCCCACGTTTTCGTCCCATTGCTGGCCGCACAGGGCAAAGCGGTGTGTGAACCCGGCCGGCAGCGCCAGCTCCACCTCCGCAACCTTTCTCTGGTCGCGCAACAGCAGCGCCGCACCCTTGGCGGCGGCAGCAGCGCAGGCTCCCGTGGTAAAACCGGTACGCAGTTTCCCTCTTTTTTCAGACCTTGGAGAAGACATCCTGTACCGATATCAGACGCATAATTTCCCGCCGCGCTTCGCCGACGGTCAGTGGAATATGATGCAGGTTGAGATGGTCGCTGGTCTTGAGAAGGTGCATCAGCTCGGCGATCAGGGGCAGATGCAGCCGGGCCTTTTCGAGGGCGTCCCGATCGCCGAAGACCTCTTCCGGAGTGCCGTAGCGCAGCACCTTCCCCTTGCTGAGGATGGCGATCCTGCTCATGAACAGAGGAACCAGGTCGACCATGTGAGTCGCCATGATCATGGTGATTCCTTCCTTCTTGTTGAGATCCTCAAGCAGATGCATCAGGGTATGCACCCCCATCGGATCGAGTCCAGCGGTCGGTTCGTCGAGAATGATCACCTCAGGCTTCATGGCCAGAATTCCGGCGATACAGATGCACTTCTTCTGGCCGTGCGACAGGGCATGCACTCCCTTGCGGGCCAAGTCCTGCATATTGACCATGTGCAAGGCCTTGTGGACGCGTTCCTTGACCTGATCCGGCTCCAAACCCATATTGGTGGGTCCGAAAGCGACATCTTCCTCTACTGTCGAAGCGAAAAGCTGGTCGTTGGGATCCTGGAAGACAATGCCGATGCGGCTGAAGACCTCCCGGTCCTCGAGCCTCTCGATCGGTTTGTCCTTAAGCAGAACCCGTCCCAGGGTAGGGCGCAGCAGGCCGTTGAGATGCTTGATCAAAGTCGTCTTGCCGCTGCCGTTGGAGCCGAGCATGGCGAGAAACTCTCCCCTGCCTATTTCCAGATCGATGCCAGCGAGGGCGGGCGTTCCGTCCTCGTAAGTATAATGCAGGTTTTCGGTCTTCAGCACAATTCGTCCTTTTGACGATTCTTAGGAGCGAACCTTGTGTTCGCCCAGGGCGATGACAAGCATCGCCCCTACCCGATGTAATACAGTCCCGTCAATCCCAGCACTCCCAGGATCAGCACAGTCCAGTCGTAACCCTGCAGCGGAGTCGGAGGAGGGGCGGTGGTCGTCAGACCGCAATAACCGCGGCAGCGCATGGCCGCAAAGCTGCGCTCGGCGCGGTCGTAGGTGCGAAGGACAAGCATTCCGCCGAGAATCCCCGATGAGCGCAGGGAGTTTCGGAAACCTGTAAAGCCCACCCGGGCCTTCTGGGCGTTTCGGATCCTCCCTGTTTCTTCGAAAAGAAGAAAGATGTATCGGTACATGATAAGACCCAGCTCCACCAGCACCGGTGGGCAGCGGAAAAAGCGCGCCGCCTTCATCAACTCAGGAAGGGGGGTCGTGAGGGCAAAAAAGAGAAGCACTGCCATCCCTCCGACGATGCGGGCGGCCAGTTCCAGGCCGCGCACGATGCCGCCGGAATAAATCGTCAGATCCCATCCGTCGAAAGGAGACAGAACGATCGTCGCCCCTTCCTTGAACCAGAAGAGCTGAGTCAGAAATGCAAAGAAAGCCAGCATCACCGGTACGGCTATCCTCTTGAGAAAAGCCTTCTGAGGCACTCCGGAGCCGACAACCAGGAAAAAGGCCAGAGCTGCCAGAAAGAGGGGGACGATCAGGCCGCCTGCGGTGAGATTGACCAGCAGGGCTGCTATCAGCAGGGTCAACTTGATCCGCCCGTCCAAGACCACCAGGAGGCGCCGGTTCTCTCCCTGAGCGTCGATGTAACCGGGGACTCCTCTCATCCGTCTTTTCCGTCCTCTTCCCGTTTTCCGGCAACAATGACCTTGTGCCAGTAGTAACCCATGATGAACCCGCCGATGCCTCCGGCCAGAGCGAAAAGAAAAAGCAGCAGATCTCCTTCCATGGGAAGGAATGGATCAGTCGCATCTGCGCCGCGATCCTGAGCGTACTTCTCGATCACCGATTCGTCGATACCCTTCCACTTCTCTTCGGCCGCGACCGGCAAAGCAGAAAGACAAAACAGAATCAGCGGAATCAAAAACCTGATCATCTCCGGTTCTCCTTTGGAAGGATGCCGATGCGGCGGAGGAGATCGGGACGATTATTGCCGATATAGAACAGAATTCCTCCGGTGA
Source organism: Desulfuromonadales bacterium (assembly GCA_046483795.1). GTDB lineage: Bacteria > Desulfobacterota > Desulfuromonadia > Desulfuromonadales > JAWOCM01 > JAWOCM01. The sequence continues at coordinate 2,378 of JAWOCM010000111.1, forward strand.
CCAGCCCTTCGATCAGCGCCAGGACCACCACGTAGGGACTTAGGAGAAAAAAGATGGTCCGAACCTCCCCAAGGTAGCTTCCCGTCCCGTGCAACCCGGAAGCAAGGCCGAAGGAGGTTCCCAGGTAGGTGAAGATGTCCGCGCAGGCTCCGGCCGCAAAGCCGCACCAGAACAGATTCAGCCGCAGCATGCGCGAAATCCGGAAGGCGGAGTAGCCGGCAAAGGCGCCGAGAACGCCCATGGAAAAAGTGTTGGCGCCCAGTGTGGAAAGACCGCCGTGCGCCAGAAATGTCCCTTGGAGAAGGAGGGAGACGAAGGCGACGACCACGCTCGGGAAAGGCCCGACGAAGATGGCGCTCAAACCGGTTCCCGCCGGATGCGCGGTGGCACCGATGCCGGGGATGGGGATGGGCAGGCAACTGAACACGAAGACCGCCGCCCCGAAGATCCCCAGCAGCGGCATGTATTCGGGTATTTCGGCTTTCCTCCTTCCGATCAGAATGATTCCCGCGATCAGAAAGGGCCCCACCAGACCGAACCAGAGAAGCACAGCCGGCAGGGGAAGGAGCCCCTCGGTGATATGCATGGCGAAGGCCGGTCCTGTCGTGAAGGCATAGAGAACAGGCACCAGCAGTGACAAGCGGCGGGTCAAGGCGATTCCTCCTCGGCCAGTATCAACAGGGCATTCATGACTGCAGCGGCGATGGCCGACCCGCCCTTGCGCCCGCGGCAGGTGATGAAGGGCAGAGCGCTTTGCTGCAGGGCCTCCTTCGACTCGGCGGCGCCGACAAAGCCGACAGGCACTCCGACCACCAGAGAGGGCTGAACCGCGCCGGAGTCTGCCTGGGCGAGCAATTCATAGAGAGCGGTGGGAGCGTTTCCGACGAGGTAAATGCCGCACCCTCCTTCGACCCCCTTGCGCATGGCCATTATCGAACGAGTGACTCCGGCCCCTTGAGCGGCACTCGCCACATCCTCGTCACCGACATGACAGCGCAAATCACTCCCGAATCGGCCCATACGCCTCTTGTTGACACCGGCGGCGACCATGCGCGTGTCGCAGAGAACCGGTTCGCCGCGCCGGATGGCCGCCAGCGCCGTGTCGATCACCCCGGCTGCGAACAGGGTCGAATCGGCAAAATCGAAATCAGCGCTGGTGTGGATAATGCGGCGCACGATCTGCCACTGGCGCTTGTCGAAATCGTGCTCTCCGACTTCGGCGTCGATGATCTCGAAGCTTCGTTTCTCGATTTCCAACGGGTCAAGAATAACATCTGCTGTGGACATGGCAACGGATCCCTCCAGCCTGTGTCAGGCGCTTTCTTCGTTCCATCCGGCCTTCTCTCTCGCCTCCTCGATGCGCTCGCAGACAATCTCCCCCAGTTTTCGGTGG
>JAWOCM010000116.1:0-3113 GCA_046483795.1 Desulfuromonadales bacterium
CTTGCCCAGGTGGACCGTTTTAAGAGGACGATGAACGGCTCCTTGCGGACCCAGATCGCTGGCAAACAGCACCAGGCGGTCAACAGGCAGATTGCCGTATTGCTGTGTCTGGTAGGGGGCAAGGCTGGAAAGGTCAGCGCTGATCCGCCCCCTGGCCCGTCCAAGGGTCAGATGCGGCGTAAACGGGCGCCGCTCTTGAGGAAATCCGTCCCGCTCCAGGCGTTTTGAGAGATCGCCGTGCAACGAGATCAATTCAGCTCCATCCTGCAGCCCGACCCATAAAACGCGCGGCCGACTCAGCGAGGGAAAGGCGCCAAGGCCGGCGACGGTCGCCTCGAATGGAGACCATAAGGCCCCTACCGATACCATAGTTTTTGTTATTTTATCAAGGTCTTCTTCGCTGCAGTCGCCGAAAAAGCGCAGGGTCAGGTGAAGGTTGTCAGGGCGGTTCCAGCGCACGGAAGAAAACTTCCTTTTCAGCCGCTCCTGAAGTTCGACGATGTTCGCAATGATCCGATCGGGAAGGGGGATGGCCAGAAATGCCCGGGTCTCAGGCATGGGGCTCCTCCATGGGCAGCAGGACGTTGAAACTGCTGCCGACTCCGGTGGGGGAGTCATCCACCCAGACCATGCCGCCATGGGCTTCGACCATTCCCTTGACCAGCGTCAGCCCCAGGCCCACGCCCTTGCCGCAGAAACTGGAGTTCGAAGTGAAGTGCCCGGAGACATCGCCGCCTTCGTAAAATTTGTCGAATATCAGATGGCGCTCTTCCGGGTCGATGCCGATGCCGGTGTCGGATACGGTAATCTGGGTGAACGGTCCCCGGGGCGCTTTGGCGAAGAAGGAAGGGGAAAATGCTTCGAGGGACGGCCGCAGGGCAAGAACATCGTCCGGCGAGCAGGTCGCTGCGGTCACAGTGATTCTCCCTCCCCCCTCGGTGAACTTGATGGCGTTCTCCAGCAGCCGGCTGAATGTCTTGTGCAGGTGAAGCGGATCGCCGTACAGGGACAAGGGGCGCTCCGGAGGATCGATCTGCAGCTCCAGTTCCCGCTCCATGGCGATGGGGTGAAATTCGCTATTGAGCTGTGACAGGATCGGTGCCAGCTCTATGGCCTGCCGTGTCAAGTGAAGGCTCTGAGATTCGAGCCGGGCGACTTCGAGCAGGTTCCCGACGATCTCGTTGAGGCGGGTGCCGCCCTGGTGAATAGCCTGCAACAACCGGAACTCTTCGGGGATGAGGCGATCTTCGATTTGTTCCATCAGATACTCGGAACCGGAAAGGACGTAGGTCAGGGGGGTGCGGAGTTCATGGGAGGCCAGGCAGAGAAAGCGGTTCTTCATGCTGTCCACCCTCTCCAGGGTTCGGTTGTTCTCTTCGAGCGTCGCCAGCTGGTCCCGAAGCTGCTGCCGGGAGTGTTCCAGCTCCCGGTTGCTGGCCTGAGTCAGGCGATGCTGCCAGTTGAGGGCATCGAAGAGCTGACCGCCCTCCACCGCGGTGCCGACCTGTCGACCGATCGCCAGCAGAAGCCGGACCTCGTCGCGGCTGAAGAGCCGTTGTTTGTGACTGTAAAGAAAAAGAACCCCGACATTGCGCTCGTTGCTGATCAGGGGAACGGCCTGAAATCCGCGCCAGCCGGAGTTGCGGACCGTCACGGTCTTGAGACGATGATCCTTGCTCAGATCGACCGATGAACGGGGCTGTCCGCTGCTGGCGACCCGGCCGGCCATCCCCTGACCGGGACGGATGCGACGCAATCCCTTCATATCCTCGTCTGTCACATTCCGGGTGGCGACCAGATCCAGGGTTTCTTCGGCATGACGCACCAGGTAGACGCCGCCGCCGTCGGCTTCGAGATGCCCCATCACCTCCTCCAGGACGCTGCCCAGCATCTGCTGCAGATTGCGGTTGGCCGTGCCCTGGTAGGCGATGCGGTTGACGAGCTGGAGGTCCTTGTTCTTTTGACCCAGTTCCTGTGCGGTCTTCTTGATGTGACTGACATCGCGCAGGACACCATGGACGACCTCGTCTGTCCCGAGCACTCCGAGGCGGGCATGAACCGCCCCGACGAACTCCCGCCCGTCCCGGCGGCGAAAAATGAGATGTCCTTCTTCGCCGTAGCCGTCCTTGAGAACCTTTTTTATCAGGCGCAGATAGCGCCGCTTGTGATTTCCGGGGAAGAGCACCGCCAGAGACAATGAGCGGATCTGCTCGGTGGTGTAGCCGAGCAACTCCTCGGCTCCGCCGTTGGCCTCGAGGAGGTGGCCGTCGCGGGGATCGATGAAGAAAAGGGCGTCGCCGGCATAGTCGAGGACCTGCCTGTAGCGGCGATCGGCCAGGACTGCCTCCTGCCGGGCCGTCGCCAGTTGCTGCTCGAGGGCGGCCTGTCGCTGCTGCTTTTGCTCTCGCTGGCGTCTTTGACGGGGTCTCCACAGGAAAAAGCCGACCAGAAGGGTCGTGACTCCCCCGTAAAAAAACAGCATCGGCATGAAAGGGGCGGCCATAACGCTTATCGCCGCGTTGGCCGTCAGGGAGGGCAGCTCGGGATCGCAGAAGGGGGCGCCGGGTGTTTCCGTCCCGAAGGCCGGATGGACTATTCCCCCTGTCAGGATCAGAAACGCCGGGAAGGCGAGCAATTTTGTCGCGGTGCGCAGGGCAATCACCATAGCTCCTTCAACTCACGTCAGGGTTCTCCAGTCGATCGAGAAGGTTGCGTCGTAACCAGTCCAGTGCGCTGCAGGCACTCAAAAGGCGGACGCCGCCGCGGTTGCCGTTGAAGTTGAAACGTTTCACATCATCTCCCTGCGGAGTGGACAGGGCGATGTAGACAGTGCCGACAGGCTTCTCCTCCGTGCCGCCGGTGGGACCGGCGATGCCGGTGACCGACATGGCCAGAGTGGTGCCGGCGGTGCGTCGCATGCCCGAGGCCATGGAGAGGGCGCACTCGGCGCTGACCGCACCATGCCGGTTCAGGGTGACTTCCGCCACTCCGAGCCAGTTCTGCTTGGCACGGTTCGAGTAGGTCACGGCTGCCCGGTCGAACACTTCCGAGGCGCCGGCGACGTCGGTCAGCATTTCGGCGATAAGCCCCCCGGTACAGGACTCAGCGACGGA
>JAWOCM010000061.1:0-12029 GCA_046483795.1 Desulfuromonadales bacterium
GCTGCTCGGACTGGCTGGAGAGCTCTTCGGCTGTCGAGGCCATCTCTTCCGAGGAGGATGCGTTCTGTTGAATGACCGAATCGAGCTGCTGGATCGCCTTGGCGATCTGGTCGGCTCCGGCATCCTGTTCGCGGCTGGCAGCGGCGATCTCCTGCACCAGTTCGGCAGTGCGCTGGATATTCGGAACAAGGGTGTCCAGAGCGGTGCCTGCCGTCTCGGCCACATCGACGCTGGATACCGACAGAGCGTTGATTTCGCCGGCTGCCTGTTGACTGCGTTCGGCCAGCTTGCGCACTTCAGCAGCGACAACGGCGAAGCCTTTCCCGTGCTCGCCGGCCCGGGCGGCCTCTATGGCGGCATTGAGGGCCAGAAGGTTGGTCTGCCGCGCGATCTCTTCCACGATGAGGATTTTATCGGCAATCTCCTTCATCGCCTTGACCGTTTTCGTCACAGCCTCACCGCTCTCCCGCGCATTGCGGGAGCCCTCCACGGCAATCTTTTCCGTCTCCTGGGCATTGTCGCTGTTCTGACGGATGTTGGCCACCATCTGCTCCACCGAGGAAGAGGCCTCCTCGGCCGAGGCCGCCTGCTCGGTGGCGCCCTGAGACATCTCCTCGCTGGTCGAACTCATCGCCTGAGCGCCCGAGGCAACATTGTCCGACGAAAGGCGCACATTCGTGATGACCTCTGTCAGGTTATCAACCATCATTCCCAAAGCCTGGAGAAGGGTGTCCTCCTTCGACCGGGGAGAGATCTTCACCCCGAGATCGCCATTGGCGATTCTGTCCGCCGACTGGGCGACCTCCTTATTGGCTTCAACCATATCTTTCATGGCCTCAAGAAGCATTCCTGTTTCATCTTTGCTCTCAACATCGATTTTCATTCCCAGATCGCCAACGGCCATGCGCTTTGCAGTGTCCACCGCAACCCAAAGCGGTTTCATAATCCCGCGGGCGATAATAAAGGCCATAATAATGCCGGCAAAAATTGCGATCACGCTAAGAACAATCACCCCGATATAAGTTGATTTGCTATCGGCAATCATTTTTTCATCGGTCATCATGTTCTGGTTTGTTGTCTCAATGACCTCTCCCAAGAGGCCCTGAACCGCTTCAAGATTGGTTACCGTTTCAGTATTGTAAATATGCTTGGCCTTTGAAAGATTTTCGACAAGTTCATTCGCACGCTGCTGCATCTTTTGAAGGATCGTCTGGGTATCTTCCAGTGCCGCCCGGGTTTCAGTTTCAAAGACAGCCCGGGCCGCCTCACGATTGCTTCCCAGGTCTTCGATTTTCATTGCCGACGCATGCAGGGTCTGATGCGGGGCCTTGATTTCTTCAATCAGCTTCCCAAGCTCGGAATCGCTGGAGGCGATTTTTTCACCTTCAGGTCCGTAAATGAATGAACCGAGACCGCATTCGTGATCGTCAAATTCCACTCCGACTTCCTCTTTGTTTTCATTCAGAAAAAAGTCCTGCAATTTGGAAACCCAGACCAGATGATCTGTCTCCTTGGCGGCCAGAAATCCAGGCAGGGTCAGATCTGCCTCCTGGTAAATATCATCGATTGTGATCGCAGAGGCATGAAGGTCTTTGTGGGGTTTTTCCATTTGCTCCAGCAGGGGAGCCACTTGAGGAAGCAGCTTTTCTGCATTCTTGCGGCCATCACCGTAATACCATGATCCAAGCCCGCAGAGACGGTGGTCGGTTTGAACGGTCAGTTCATCGACGGAGTCGTCCGTTATTAAAGCATTGAGGGCTCCTGCCCACTTGAGATGGTCGACTTCGCGTTGGATCATTTCTCCGCGTAGTGTGTTGCTATCGATAACCTCTTCCGCGTCGATGACGATATTGCGGATTCCAGAACCTGCCCAGACTGCCACCAGCACGAGCAAGCAAAGAACCGTGCCGAATCCGACCATAAACTTTTTCGACATTTTGAGATTTTTCCAGCTCATTGTTATCCCTTTCAGCCACAGGTTAAAGGTGATGATTCAAAAACCGAGATCAAATCGGTTGAATTATGTCGGTAACGGGATCATTTACCCGCATCGGATTGATTCCCCAGGGATCACTTGTCCGGATTAAAGATTCGAAGGCTAAACCAAAACCGTACGAACCAGCTGAAGCAGCTGCTCTGACTTGAAAGGTTTGACGATCCAACTTGACGCGCCAGCCTTCCGGCCCCTCTGACGACTCGCTTCATCCCCCTCGCTGGTCAACATGATGATTGGAAGAAACCTGTTCCCGTCGATCTGACGCACGGTACGAATCAGATTGATGCCGTCCATTCGAGGCATATTCAGATCGGTAATCAGCATATCGAAAGGGGCGCTCCTCATATGCTCCAAAGCTTCCTCTCCATCCCGGGCTTCAATAACGTCATAACCGGCTCCTGCCAGGGCTTTTGTCATTAGCATTCGAACGCTTGCTGAATCCTCTGCCATCAAAATCTTTTTATACATAATCCCCTTCTCTTTTTTCATGTTTGTCCCCACCGCATGGGTACGACACCTTATTTAGTGCTATATCTACCGAATGACTCGATCTTTCTTTTTCCATAACCGCAAAAAAGCGATAAGCACACTAAAAGACCGGTGATCAATCCCAAAAAAACTCCCCTCTTTTCTGCGTAAACCTAGCAAGAAAAAAGCCATGTCCTTATCTTTTTTAAAATGGTTCTTATTTCAGGAGTTTATGACTCAGACTTCTTGAATTTAAAAAAAAGCCGTGCAACGTAGGTTGACGGCGGCGGGGTGATGAATGAATTCAGGCACGCTCTGCAGGGCGTCAGACAAGGCTGCAACTTTTTTTGACAAGACAACTGTGGTTGCGGGAGAAAAAGGAAGGTTTTTAATTTTTATCTTTCTTGAGCCGCTTGTTGAGTGCCTGGCGGGAAATCCCCAGCATTCCGGCAGCGATCGACTGATTGCCTTGAGCCCGTCCCATAGCCTCATTCACCAGCATGTCGGCCGACTGGGCCAGCGTTGGCAAGGCCTCAATCTCTAAAAACGGATTCGATATCTGAGAGTCGGACTCACCAAACTTTCTCTCAGAGGTGATTTGTGAATGCCCTCCAATGGCCTCACGAAAAGGCTGCATGGACAATATGCCGCCCCGATGACTCCCCAGAGCATTGAAGATCATGGCCCGAAGTTCACGGGCGTTCCCAGGAAAATCGTAGTTGGACAACAGCAGGGTCAGTTCTCTGGGATAACTCGGCTTTTTAATTCGGATCGAACGGGCCGCTTCGGAGAGGAAATGATCGACCAGGAGCGGAATGTCGCTGAGGCGTTCCCGTAAAGGAGGAATCTTTACCTGGTGAGCACACAAACGGTAGTAGAGGTCCCGTCGAAAAGATCCGGCTCGTTGCATCTCATTGAGATCCTTATTGGTGGCAAAAAGAAGCTGCGCCTCAACCTTCCGGGGAACATCGCTTCCGAGCGGAAGGTATTCCCCTTCCTGCAGAACGCGCAAAAGCTTGATTTGGGAAGCGGCACTCAGGTCGCCTATTTCATCCAGAAAAAGAGTCCCGCCAGCAGCATTCTCGATCAGCCCCGGTCGTGGCCGATCAGCGCTCGTGAACGCTCCGCGGCTATGACCGAACAGGGTATCGGAAAAGACCTGGTCGTCGAGACCGGCCGCATTGAGTGCCACAAAAGGGCCCTCGGAACGCCGTAAGGCATGAACGGACCGAGAGATCAATTCCTTCCCGACGCCGCTTTCCCCACTGACAAGAACAGGTTCCTTGCTTTGAGAAATCGCTTCCAGATACTGGAAAATATGCAGCATGGCCGGATCATGAGTAATGAAATTCGAAAAGACTTCCGGTCGGGAGAGTTCGCCATGGAGGAAATGCTCCTTGAGTTGGAGGTTCTCCTGGCGCAACCGGTTCATTTCGACAGCCCTCTCAATGGCCTTGAGCAGCCTCTCCTGCTCCTCGGTCTTGACGAAATAATCGAATGCCCCCTTCTTTATGCACTGCACAGCCGTCGAAACTTGATTCAGTCCGCTGAGGATGATAATCGGAATCTCAGGGTATTCGCTTTTCAGCTTCTCCAGGACGGCCTCTCCCCTCATATGGGGCATGACCAAATCCAGCAGAATGAGACCGACAGGATTTTGCCCTACCATGTCCAGAACTCTACGGCTGTCCTGGCAGGTGAGAATATTGTCATAACCGGCCGCATATTCGAGAGTGAAGGACAGTCGTCGCAGCCATTGCTCTTCATCGTCAACGAGAAGAATCGCTTCTCCGGGATCCGATGTCATGCTCATAGCGCGTCACCTTTCATTAAATGCCGGAAACGACACTTCAACTGTTGTTCCTCGGCCCGATTCGGACTCAAAACGCATATGGCCCCCCTGCTTTTTGAGGATGCTTGAACAGATTGCCAGCCCCAAACCGGTCCCTCCCTCCTCGCGTTTTGTTGTGAAAAAGGGTTCTGCCAATTTGTCCATCCACTCAGGAGCAATGCCACATCCTTCATCGCATATTTCAAGTAGAGCCTCATGGTGCCTTTCATCTAGTTTTGTCACGGCGAGAATCGGAAGCGTCCGATCCTCAAGGGACTGAACGGCGTTCATCAGCAGGTTGACGATGATCTGCTTGACCCCGTCGGCATCGGCATAGATATAGGGGTCGGCATGTGCTTTCACCTCGATGCACACATCGGTATGAATACGGCAGACCATCTCCACTGCTTCCCTTGCAGTCTGCACAAGACTGAAGACCACTTTTTTATCGGAAAATTCTGGAGAAACGAAATCGCGAAGCGACTCCACAATGTGGCTGATCCTCTGTGATGAATGATGGATTTCGTCCGCCAGTTTTGGCAATTCGGAACGCAGGCGCGAATAGGTCATCTTTCCGAGAGAGAAATCACCATGCTCATCCCTGTAGTGATCAAGAACAACCTGGAGGCGCGGGAGCAAATCCTTAATCACACCGGAATTCAGACCAACCAGGGCGTTGGGATTATTAATCTCATGAGCAACCCCTGCAGCAACCTCTCCCAAAGAGGCAAGGCGGCTGGCCCGCTCGGATTTCTCACGGAGGCGGATCTTTTCGGTAATATCGAATGCCATGGAGATGACACTGTGCACCTCTCTTGATTGATGCTGGAGAGGAAAAAATTTGACGCCGTATCGGCGGTCACCGCGGGACACAATACCTTCCTGAACCTCACCTGTATCAAAACACCTTTCCGCGGGACAGGCATGACAGGCTTCCACCTTACCGTCAATCGACTCAGAACAATGTCTGAAGAGGTTGACTCTTTCATCGCTCTCCTCCGGGCGATTGGTCCAGATAATATCGAGGCCGGGAGTCAGAAGAGAAATCTGGTCGGGTATGCCCTTTAAAATCGTTTGAAATTCCTGCGACAGCTTTTTGTAACGGCTCTCACTGTCCTGCAATTGGACCTCCTTGGCCTGACGCTGCAGTTCGGTGGAGGCTCGCGAGGCAAAGACCTGCAAGAGAGATTTTGCAATATGGATGTTGGAAAGAGGCTCCTGGTTCAACACGGCCAGGACACCAAATGCTTCGCCCTCGTTGTCGACCAGAGGAACTCCGACATAAGATTGGGCCCTCCGCTCAGCCAGTAGGGGAGCATTTGGAAAAAGGGACTGGAGGTCTTCTTGACACATATACCCATTTTGAACCACTGCCTCTTTGCACGGGGTTCCGTCAAGCAGATAATTAACAGACTCGGAAATCTTTCCGTCCCTATAAAGAGCCACTGTACGAACACGATGCGGCTTTAATGCGGGGTTGAAAACACCCACCAGGGCAAAGTCAACACCAAGGACATCGGCGAGATTCGCCACCAGGCTATTGAAAAAGCCTTCGGCGGTATTCGAAGAGATCCCCCGGACCAGCTTGAGGACAAGATCTTCAAACCTTTTCCTCTCGCTGATGTCGACCAGCGTACCGACCAGACGTCCCCCAGATTCGCTGCATGGGTTCAGAGAGCGACCGCGCAACAAAACGGTTCCCGCCTTTCCATTAGCGGAAAGAAGACGGCATTCAACCTCAAATCCTTCACCATCCTGAACAGCTTTTCGCAAAACTGCGACAACCTGACGTTTGTCTTCAGGGTGAATAATATTCAGGAATGCAGCCGCCTTGGGAGGAAAAGAATCAGGATCATAGTCCAGTGTTTGGAGGTAACGGGGGCTGATATACACTTCTCCCGTCCCCCGATTCCACTCCCATGCGCCGTCTTTAGAGGAGGCCAGAGCCTCGGAAAGCCGCTCTTCGTTTCTCCTCAACTGCATGTAGGCACTCTGTCTGTCCATGGCATTGCCACAGATCTCTCCCACTGTCCGAAGCAATCGCACATCACTGCGACTCCATGAGTGGCCGGACGCGACCATTTCGAGGCCCAGATAGCCGATAACCCGGCCGGAGGAGAGTATCGGCACACCCAGAAGGGAGTTGATTTCCAAATCCTTCCAAAGCTTCTTTTCACTATTCGCTTCGGGCGGAAGCTCCTCCAGATCGGAGACTTCAACAACCTCATGCTGAAGGATTTGAGGCCATACCCAGGATAAGTTGTCCAGGCGAATCCTCCGCCTTGAGTTCAAATTCAGTGGCGTACCGGGAGAACACCAACCCTCGATGAACTCGGCTATAAGTTCATCGCTGGAAAGCCTGAACAATACAACACGATCAGCGTCAATGAATTCACCAAGACTCTTGAGAGCTTGGCCGAAACCTGTGGCCAACTTCTCCGTTGGAAGGGCCACAAACGTTGAGGAAATTGTGGCAATAAGGTGTTCGAACGCTCGGCTGTAGGAAAGCTCCTTTTCCGCCAATTTACTTTCTGTCACATCGGAGTAGACCAGAACAACTTCCCCCGTCTCCAGACGATAAACCTGGATGTCGAGCCAGCGCTCACCCTCTTTCGACGGGATAATCATGCCTTTGCAACGTTCTTCCCGCCCTGTGCTCCAGACTTGGCGCAGAAGACTCATGGCCCCTGTCTGGGTCAAACCGGGAAAAGCCTCTAAAATAGAATGCCCCAGGAGGGTTTCTCCGTCGATCCCTTCGAGTCTTTCCATCGTTGGGTTGACGTCGAGAAAAACAAAATCCTCGCCGTCCTCTTTTGCCTCCAAAACGGCAACCCCGCTGTGAATATGGTTGAACAGTGCGACAAAGCGGTTTTCCGTGGCGACAAGTTCCTTCCTGGACTCCAGGAGCAATCTCTTGTTGCGGGAAGCATGAAGCACCTGACGAACAACGGTCGGCAGCAGGTCGAAAAAGATGTCATCCTTGGCGAGATAATCAGCCGCACCAAGTTTCATCATCTCGACAGCAATTTTTTCGTCCCCCTCCCCGGTTATGACGATAAAGGGAATATTTAGGTCTTTTGCCCTTATGGCCTGGACAACTTCTTTGCCGTTCATATCCGGCAAATGATAATCGAGGATAATGAGAGAGGGCTCGATGACATCCAGCCACTTCAAGACCTCACGACCGTTTTCGATTCCTTCGACATGACACCCCTCATCTGAAAGTTTCTTGCAGACAAGGGTGCGCACACTCGCGGAGTCCTCGACCACCAGGATAGACGGACGAGACATATTTTGAATCTGTTGACCAAAGTCCATTGCGTTAACTTTCGGAAGCCATCACATTACGAGAAATTGACCTGCATCGAAAATTTTTCATCGTCCATCGAGACCTAAAGCCATTTTCCGATCTTTTGGCATCTAGGAGGCTGTCGGACTATCCATGAACCGGCTGCAAATCTGGCTGCATGGCCCAGATTCCAGCTCCTTTTCGGCCCATAGCTACGGCTATGAGCTCTCAAACGAGCCAAAATCTGGTCTCAAGCTTCCAAATTTTCGCTTCGGTCCGTATAGTCCGACAGCCTCCTAGGGCATGTTCTTCCTGAGACATGTTTACCGCGTTCCGAATTTGTACTGGATTTCGGAGAAGGAGTCTACCGGGAAAACATAAAGGATGCGTAGCTGTTCGGCGCCGGTGTTTCGAACGCCATGCTCGGCATTGGAGGGGAGAAACACAGTGGACCCTGGCCTAACAAAATAATCGGTGCCTGAAATCGACACAACGCCCTCTCCGGCCAGGATATAGTAGAGTTCCACTTGTTCGTGTCGGTGCAGAGACAAACCCTCGAATTCACCGGGGTCGATTTCGGCAAGGCCCAGGGTAAGCGAATCGGTTGAGGTGCGATCTGCGCTGATCAGCGTCCGCCAGCGAAAGTGACTGGAAAGGGGGGCGTCCCATCCTTCGGGGGCGCACTCGTCTTCATGTATCACAATGGGCTCGGTTTCGGGCATCTGCAAAAGCTTCCTTCAGGGACAACCAGATCATTCACCGTCGGACTCGAGCATCGATTTCAGATCCAGGGCGTTGCTCACCGCATGACCACCGAGATCGTTGTTGAAGTAGACAAATACCGTCAGATCCTTCCGGCGCCAGTGGGCGATTTTCTCGGCGGTGCGATTCAAGAATTCCTCGGGATAACTCCCGGCGTACTCCTCTTGGGAAGGACCGTGAAAACGCATATAAACCGTATCGGATGTCACCCAGTCGGGACATTCCTCGATATCGGGGTGATCATGGATGCAGAAGGTCACATCGCATCTCTCAAGCAGGCTGCGAACCTCTTCACAATGCCATCTGTCGTCGCGAAATTCCAGCACGAAGCGCTCATCATCAGGCAGAGCCTTGAAAAAATTCTCCAGGCGTTCGGTGTTGACATTCCACCGGGGCGGAAGCTGACAGAGAAGAGGTCCCAGGCTCCTGCCGGCCCCCCGGGCGCGGGAAAGGAAATTGTCGAGCGGTTCGGGGGCATCCTTCAGCTTCTTCACATGAGTCAGGTAGCGGCTCATCTTGAAGGTATAGAGAAAACCTTCCGGCGCTGCCTCACCCCACTTCTCAAAAACTTCGGAATCGGGCAGGCGATAGAAGGTATTGTTGATCTCGACAGTATCGAAGTCCCGAATATAATAATCGAACCACTCCTTTTCCGGCAAGTCCTCCGGGTAATAGATGCCGGACCAGTGAGGATAGACATAACCTGAGGTACCTATTCGGACGCTGCCTTCCATGCTGTCCCCCTTTCCCGATTGTCGTCGCCGTTACTGCTGACTTCCTGGCCGTTTTGGCACTTACTGATGATTCTGCCGCTGAAGGTCGGTACGCCTCTCATTCTCCACTTCGACGTCGAAATCGAGAACCAGCGGCAGGTGGTCGGAGAAGTTCACGTGAGGAATTCGGAAATCACGCACCATGACCCTCTTGCTGTGAAGGATGAAGTCGAGGTGCCTGCTGGGATTGTGACTTGGATAGGTGGGCAGGCTTTTCCTGTTTGCATTCTTTAGACCGGAAGCCGCCAGGAAAAGTTCGATTTCCCGTTCACCCCACAAGGCGTTGAAATCGCCGGCGACGATATAGGGCTTCTCCGTCTCCTTCACCAGTTTGAACAAATCACCGAGTTGTTGATGCCTGACGCGCGAACCGAGCGAAAGATGAACGAGGAAGATGACGACGTGCTCCATCTCCAGTTCGATGACCAGTCGCTTCATCCCTCGCTGAAAAAAATGGAACTTCTCGTTCTGGATCCGATCGAGCGCCAGGAAAGCGTTGCCCTGCTGACCCAGCACCGGCACATAGCGCCAGAATGATTTTTCTCCATACTTGACGGAATGCGAGTGGTAATGTCCGAGCAATTCCGCCATCATCTCGGCCTGATTCTTTCCGCGCATCCTGTAGGATCCCTGATCCACCTCGACCAGGCCGACCAGATCCGGCTGATGGCTTCGCAGAAACTCGGTTATCTTCAGCAATTTTTTCTTCGACAGGCGCATATAATTGTGTGCCCGGCGCCCCGTCGCATAGCGGATATTGTAGAGTATGAACTTCATAAGGGCCTCCCGATGAAATTAAAACACGTCAGCGTCATAAAACAAGCGGGCGTGAACCGTCCTTATTTATAGAAGGGATTAAGCGAAGGACACTATGCAGACTCCCGAGATACGTTATCCTTTAAATCAAGTCCTCCAGAACAGGGAGTCGTCATGAAGCTTCTCATCCTCGGTTGCGGTTTGATGGCACCGGCAGCCGCCTACAACGCCGCTCTCTCCACGAATGTCAAGCAGGTCCTGCTGACCGACGAAGAGAACGAACCGTTGGAGGCGGCTCAACAATACTTCGGGAGCACCGGCGTCAGGAGCAAAATATCGACGGCTCTTCTCGATTGCACAGAAAAGGAGGAGACGCTGGAGGTGATGGCCGGAGCCGACGTCATTATTGCTGCCTTGCCGCAAAGATTCACACCAGAGGCCATCCGGGCAGCCAACGACGCCGGCAAACCGCTGGTCAGCATGATCACACCACCGGCCGCCGACATGAAAAGCCTGAAAAAGGAAACCGCAAAAGCAGGCAATCTCGTGATCGTGGGATGTGGGGTCGATCCGGGTCTCTCCGAGATCATGATCCGGCGTCTGGCAGATCGGCTCGACCGGGTAGAGGCTGTCCACATCAAGTGCGGCGGCATACCCGAAAAACCGCAGCCGCCGCTCGGCTACAAGGTTGTCTTCGGCGGGCACGAACTGCCGCTGAGCCTGGAGGATGCCGCCGTTGTCGAGAATGGCAGCCTCAGAAGCATTCCCCGCTACAGCGGGGTGGAAGAGTTCGCATATCCGGGCGTTGGAACTCTCGAGGCCTATCATGAAGGGTTTATGCCCTGGCTTCTCGAACTGGACCCGTTGAAAGACCTGCCGACGGGGACACAGAAATCGGTCCGGTGGCCTGGATATGCTGAAAAGATAAATATTCTCAAGGAGATCGGATTGCTCAACCGCAAACCGGTGGAGGTCAACGGAGTTCCCGTTTCTCCCAGGCAGTTCCTCAATGCACTGCTTTTGCCCAAAATCCGTTTACAGGAAGGCGAACGGGACCTGGTCGTCTTTCACGTGGAGGTCAGCGGCGAACGCAAAGGAACCCTGACGACCTGCATCATGAAGACGCTGATCTTCCCGGACGAGAAGAAAGGTCTGACCGCCATGGCCCGCATCACCGGTTCTACGACGGCAAGCGTTGCCCGCATGATCGGTCGGGGAGAACTGGCGGTGCAGGGACTGTTCACACCGGAAAAGGTCATTACCGGCGCCCACCTCGATCGTCTTGTGGGCGACCTGACAAAAGAAGGGATGACCTTCGAGTTCAGCGAAGCCTAATCTGCTGGTCTTACCAAAGCTTTTCTCCTCGCCAAAAAGAGCCGATCCCCTCACCGATTCGGCTCTAAGAGCCTTTTGCTCCCTCAGTCCTTTCGAAGAACTCCCATTTCCCCCCTGTTTTATGGTGGTTTCCTCCCCGGCAAGACAATACTTGACACAGTATACGGTATTGTTTTATCTTTCGAAAAATTGGTCTTACCATGTTTCCGTTTCCTGAGAGCCAGTCCAGTCGAGGTCAAAAGAGTCAAACCGAAAGGAACGAAGGAGAACCAATTATGCCCCGTCACGTAGAAAACCCCAAAAGCCACATCGTGTCCTGTCGTCTCAACGAAGAAGAACTGCATGTACTCCAGAAAATCGCCGAATCTAAAAATACGAATATCTCCGACTTGTTGCGACAGAGCCTCGGCCTGCTCGACAAGGACAGCCTGAACAGGCACCTGCTGCGCTTCTCCTGAGTCCACGACCCTCCGGAGTCGAAGAAAACGAATCTCATTTTTCTTCCCGGCTTAAATTCAGAGAGCTGTTATCGGTTGAAATAGATCGCCAGGCGACAAGTCCGCATATATAAATGGGCGAGTCTGCCTGTCTACCCTTCAAATCAGAAAAGGAGTATCTGATGGCCAAAAAGATGGTTACCATCGATGGCAACACCGCGGCGGCGCATGTAGCCCATGCGACCAACGAGGTTATTGCAATTTATCCGATAACGCCCAGCTCTGTCATGGGCGAGGTATCCGACGCCAAGAGCGCGGTCGGACAGAAGAACCTCTGGGGCACGGTGCCCAAGGTGGTTGAGCTTCAGAGCGAAGGCGGCGC
>JAWOCM010000083.1:0-54470 GCA_046483795.1 Desulfuromonadales bacterium
GAGGTTTTCTGGATGAACATCGATCCGACCGATGATGAGGGACAGTTCGTCGACCGCGGCAGCCAGTATCGCAGTGCAATCTTCTATCTCGATGAGGACCAGAAGCGACTGGCCGAGGCCTCGAAAGAGCGCCTGGAGGAATCAGGCCGATTCGACCAGCCTGTGGTCACGGAAATCGTTCCGGCCTCCACTTTTTATCAGGCAGAGGAATATCATCAGGACTATTACAAGAAGAATCCGATCCGTTACAAGTTTTACCGGTTCGGCTCCGGACGGGACCGGTTTCTGGACGAAGTATGGGACAAGGAATGATTTTGTAGCTTTTGGCTGGACGGGATGGCCGGAACTGAACAGAAAAGCCCGGCCTGTGGATCGTCAAGCCGGGCTTTTCTGTGTCCGATCGATTTACAGCTTGCGGAAAGCTTTGTGCGCTGCTTCGATGGTTCTGTCCAGATCCTCGGTCGTATGAGCGGAGCTCATGAATCCGGCCTCGAACTGGGACGGAGCGATCTGAACGCCTTCATCGAGCAAGTTGCGGAAGAACCGACCGAACATCTCGGTGTCGCTTTTGGCGGCATCCGCGAACGAGTAGACCGGGCCTTCCTGGAAGTAGGTGCAGAACATACCGCCGAGACGCTGCCAGCATGTTTTGATCGGGGCCTCTTTGGCCGCTTCGAGAAGACCCTTTTCCAGGTAGGCGGTTTTCTCCTCGATCTGGTCGTAGAAGCCTTCTTCCTTGAGAAGGGAGAGAGTGGCGATGCCTGCGCTCATGGCCAGAGGATTGCCCGCGAGGGTTCCGGCCTGGTAGATGCCGCCTTCGGGAGAGAGTTTTTCCATGATCTCCTTTTTGCCCCCGAACGCGCCGACCGGCAGTCCTCCGCCGATGATCTTTCCGAGGCAGACGAGGTCGCCGTAGACGCCGAGCCGCTCCTGCGAACCGCCGTAGGAGGTTCGGAATCCGCTCATGACCTCGTCCATGACGAGGAGGATGCCTTCAGCGTCGCAAAGCTCGCGAAGCCCCTCCAGAAATCCCTCCCGGGGGGAGATAAAGCCCATATTCCCCGGGGTCGGTTCGAGAATGATGCAGGCGATCTCGCCTTTGTTGGCGGCGGCCAGCTGTTTGACTTCCTCCAGATCGTTGAAGCCGGCTGTCAGGGTATGCTTGGCCAGGTCGGCCGGAACGCCCGGAGAGGTCGGCACGCCGAAAGTGGCTGCGCCGGAGCCGGCCTTGACTAGGAGGGAATCACCATGGCCGTGGAAACAGCCTTCGAACTTGATGATCTTGTCACGCCCCGTGTAACCGCGAGCCAGGCGGATGGCGCTCATGGTCGCCTCGGTTCCCGAGTTGACCATCCGGACCATTTCGATCGCCTTATAGGCATCGCAGACCATTTCTGCCAGATCGTTTTCCAGCTTGGTCGGTGCGCCGAAAGAGGACCCTCGAGACGCCGCCTGCTGGATAGCTTCAACCACCTTGGGGTGCGCGTGCCCCAGAATCAATGGCCCCCAGGAACCGACGTAGTCGATATAGGTGTTGCCGTCGACGTCATAAATTTTCGAACCGGCGGCCCGTTCGATGAAAACAGGGTCGCATCCGACAGATTTGAAGGCGCGAACCGGACTGTTGACGCCGCCGGGAATAATTTTTCTGGCTTTTTCGAAAAGTTCGGCGGATTTCTGATGCTCCATGCGGACCCTCCTTCAGACTTTTATTGATGAAAATATAAATCGGATAGTGACAAGCTTCGCGCAGTCATCTCAATTAGCACACGCGCCGAGAACATGTCAAGGAAGCCCGGTTTTGACTTGGGACCCAAAAAAAATCAGGAAGCCCTTGGGACATGAATTGTTGTGGTGTAATATGACGAAGTCCAGGATTTGACAAAGACGGACAATGTGGGGTATATGGCCCGGTCAGACCATTTATTGTAGTAAACATCAGAGGTGATTATGACTGGATTGCTGCTGATTCTTGTCAGTGCTATTTTCGTCAACAACTTCGTTCTTGCCCGTTTTCTGGGGATCTGTCCCTTTCTCGGTGTATCCAAGAAGGTCGAGACGGCGTTGGGGATGGGGATGGCGGTAACCTTCGTTATGACCATGGCCTCGGTGGTGACCTGGTTTGTTCAGTATTTCGTTCTCGACCCCTTCGGAATCGGTTATCTGCAGACGGTTTTCTTTATCCTGATCATCGCCTCTCTGGTTCAGCTGGTGGAGATGGTCGTCCAGAAAACAGCGCCTGTACTTTACCAGTCCCTCGGAATCTTTCTGCCTTTGATCACCACCAACTGCGCAGTGCTCGGCCTGGCAGTGCTCAATATACAGAAGGGCTATTCTTTTCTGGAGAGCATCGTCTTCTCCGTCGGAGCCGCCGCCGGATTCACCCTGGCCATGGTGCTCTTTGCCGGCCTTCGAGAGCGCATCGACCTGTGTCCGGTTCCCCGCAGTTTCCGGGGGACGGCAATCGCTCTGGTGACCGCAGGCCTGCTTTCTCTGGCTTTTATGGGCTTTACCGGTCTGGTCAAAAGTTGATGATCGAGAATGAATCACGGAATAAGACATACAGCAAGGACGTGTATCAATGATTGAATCGGTTCTCAGCCTGGGAGGCATCGGACTGGTCGCTGCCGTGACACTCGGCCTGGCCGCCAGGAAGTTCGCGGTGGAAGTCGATCCGCGGGAGCTGGCGATCCTCGATGTGCTCTCCGGGGCAAACTGCGGCGCCTGCGGATACCCGGGGTGCGCCGCCTATGCCAAGGCTGTTTCCGAAGGCGAAGCCCCGGCGACCCTGTGTCCGCCCGGCGGTTCCGAAACGATTGAAAAAATCGCTCATATCATGGGGGTCGATGCCAAGGTTCAGGCGCCGCAGGTGGCAGTGGTGCTGTGCCAGGGAGACAATGTCAGGGCGAGCAGCAAGTATCGTTATCTCGGAATCGAGGACTGCGTGGCTGCCCAGAAAATCGCAGACGGACCCAAGGAGTGCCCCGGCGGGTGTCTCGGCATGGGAACCTGTTCCCGGATCTGCCCCTTCGACGCCATCGAGATGACGGATGAAGGACTGGCCGTGATCAGCAGGGAGAAATGCACCGGCTGTCGCAAATGCGTATCCGCCTGCCCGCGGCAGGTCATCAAAATGACCCCACTCGACGCCACCGTGCATGTGCTTTGCAACAGCCACGACAAAGGGGCTCAGGTGCGGAAGTATTGCCAGGTCGGATGCATCGCCTGCCAGATCTGCAAGAAGACAGCCCCGGAAGCCTATGTCATCGAAAATTTCCTGGCCACCGTCAATTATGATCATTATCAGCAGGCCGGTCCCGCGGTCGAGAAGTGTCCCACGAAATGCATCCGGGATTTCGTCGACGGCTATCCCGAGGGAAGCTCCTTTATCCCGCCAGCCGTACCGGTGAAAAACGATGCGGCCTGAGATAAAGAACCCTCGTAAAGGCGGTCCGGTGGGCCGAACCGGCCGAGGCAATGCCTCCTCCCTGCAGGGAAAAAACGTATGAAGCTGAAAACCTTTCCCGCCGGCATTCATCCGCCGGACAACAAACAGTGGTCGGCGCATCTCCCTGTCGAGGAGTGCTCCCTGCCTCAAGAGCTGGTTGTTCCGCTCTCCCAGCATATCGGCGCCCCGGCTGAAGCCTGCGTGGAAAAAGGCGACCGGGTCGGCAAAGGGCAGGTGGTTGGAAACGCGAAAGGATTCGTCTCTGTCCCGGTGCATGCTTCAACGTCCGGCGAGGTGATTGCCGTCGAGCCGCGTCTGCACCCCACCGGCCGGGCGCTGCCCTCCGTGGTGATCAGTGCTGACGGAGAGGACGCCTGGTCCGAAGATCTGAGAGAGGCCGATCCGGAAAGTCTCTCTGCCGATGAGATCCGGGACCGCATCCGCGCTGCCGGCATCGTCGGTATGGGCGGCGCGACCTTTCCCGCCCATGTGAAGCTTTCTCCGCCGGAGGAAAAGCCGATCGATACCCTGATTCTGAACGGCGTCGAGTGCGAGCCCTATCTGACCTCCGATCACCGGGTCATGCTCGAGGAGACGCAGAAAGTTCTCGAGGGTGCAAAGATTCTGCAGCGTGTTCTCGGGGTCGAACGTGTCTGTATCGGCATCGAGGCGAACAAGCCGGACGTCATCGAAGTGATGGAAAAAGCTTGTGTCGACAGGGATGCCGAGGTCGTACCACTGAAAGTCAAGTATCCCCAGGGCGCCGAAAGACAGCTGATTCTGGCCATTACAGGCCGGGAAGTGCCCTCCGGAGCATTGCCCATGGAAGTCGGCTGCGTGGTGCAGAATGTCGGTACTGCGGCGGCGATCGTCGATGCTGTGCGCCATGGGCGGCCCCTGATCGAGCGGGTGGCCACGGTGACCGGTACGGCGGTGCGCCATCCGAAGAATCTTCGTGTTCGCATCGGAACCTCCCTCGCCCATCTCGCGGAGCAGTGCGGCGGTCTGGTGAAAGAGCCGGCGAAAATCATTATGGGCGGGCCGATGATGGGCCAAACCCAGCTGTCCCTCGAGGTGCCGGTGGTTCGCGGCACATCGGGCCTGCTGCTTTTCGCCGAAGGCGATGTCCCGTTGCACACGGAAGGGCCGTGCATCCGTTGCGGACAATGCGTGCGGGCCTGCCCGGCGCGCATCATGCCGACGACCATCTCCGCGTACGCCCGCCTCGACCTCTACGAGGAAGCCGAAGAGTACGGGGCGCTCGACTGCATCGAGTGCGGCTGCTGCACTTACGTCTGCCCTTCCACCATCTCCCTCGTGCAGGGAATCCGCACAGCCAAGGGTGCTATCATGGCCAAGAAAAGGAAACTCTGACGTGGACAAGCAACTCTATCTCTCGTCATCCCCCCATATTCATTCCGGGCAGACGACCGACCGGGTCATGCTTGATGTTTTTCTCAGTCTGCTGCCCGCGGCGGGTGTATCCGTCTATTTCTTCGGATGGCCGGCCCTCCAGGTGCTGCTGCTTTGCATTTTCGGCAGCATGGCGGCAGAGGCGCTCTGCCAGAAGGCGATGGGCAAACCGATTACTGTGCGCGACGGCAGCGCCGCTGTCACCGGTATTCTGCTCGCCCTGAACCTCCCCCCCTCAAGTCCATGGTGGCTGCCCCTGATCGGAGTTCTGGCGGCCATAGTCATCGCGAAGCAGATTTACGGAGGTCTGGGCTATAACCCGTTCAACCCGGCCCTGGTGGCAAGGGTAGTGCTGCTGATCTCCTTTCCCGTCCATATGACCGCATGGACCACGCCGACCCCGCTCGGATCCGGACTGGATGCCGTTTCCACGGCCACACCCCTGGGCGAGTGGAAGACGGCCGTGATGCTGACCGGCAAGCTGCCCGAGGCCGCCCAGGGCGGATACGCTGATTACTTCATAGGCAACATGGGCGGTTCCCTGGGAGAAATGTCGGCTCTGGCCCTGCTCATCGGTGCCGCCTACCTCTTCTGGCGGCGCATTATTACCTGGCACATCCCGGTGACCTTTCTGGGCTCGGTGATCATCCTGACCGGTATTTTCTGGCTGGTCGAGCCGGGCAAGTATCCCAGCCCGCTCTTTCACATGCTGACCGGCGGCTTGATTCTCGGCGTCTTTTTCATGGCGACCGACATGGTGACGTCGCCGATCACCGTCAAGGGCGCGCTCGTCTTCGGCCTGGGCTGCGGAGTCATCACTGTTCTGATCCGTCTTTTCGGGGGCTATCCCGAAGGCGTTTCCTTCGCCATCCTGCTGATGAATGCCGCCACGCCGCTGATCGATCATTACACCAAGCCGAAGAAGTTCGGATTCGTGGCCGAAACGGGATAAAGACAGGGGCAAGGGGAAAGGGGAAAGGAAAACCTTTGACCTTTGATTTTGAACCTTTGACCTTGAACCTTTGGCCTTGAACCTTGAGGACTGCAATGAAAGACATATTGAGACTGGCACTGGTATTGACCCTGATAGCGTCCGCCGCCGGCCTGGTGCTTTCCACCGTCGAGAAGGTGACCCGCGAGCCGATCGCCGAGCAGCGCCGTCTGGAGATGATGCGGGCTATCGAGGCTGTCCTTCCCGATTTCAACAATGAGCCCGACACCGATACGGTCGAACTGAAAGTCGGCACCGACAGAAAAGAGCAGGATGTGACCCGCCGTTTCTTCCGCGGCCGTCTGGGAGAGGCCCTGACCGGCGTCGCCTTCAAGGTGGTGGCTCCGGACGGTTACAGCGGCGACATCGAGATCATGGTTGGGGTCTACCCCGACGGCACCGTCAACGCGATCGAGATCCTCACCCATGCGGAAACCCCCGGTCTGGGCGACAAGATCGAGGAAGACTGGTTCAAGAACCAGTTTCCCGAAAAGACGCTCCGCAATATCGACTGGCGGGTCAAGAAGGATGGAGGGGATTTCGACCAGATAGCGGGAGCGACCATTTCTCCACGGGCGGTTGTTGAAGCCGTGCATCGTGGTCTGGAGTTTTTCAACAAGCATCGCAGCACTATCGTTTCCGGTGGAGGAGAGTAGATGGATCTGGCCAATGATTTGACCAAGGGGCTGTGGCGCGAAAACGCTGTCTTCCGGCTGCTACTCGGTCTGTGTCCCACTCTCGCGGTGACGACAAGCGCCGAAAACGGCCTCGGCATGGGACTGGCGACAACCTTTGTCCTGCTGTGCTCCAATATTGTCGTATCCCTGTTGCGCAAGGTGATCCCGGCCAAGGTGCGCATCCCCGCCTTCATCGTGATCATCGCCTCCTTCGTCACCGTGGTGCAGCTGACTATGGAGGCCTATCTTTACGACCTGCACAAGGCGCTCGGCATCTTTATCCCCCTGATCGTCGCTAACTGTCTTATCCTTGGCCGTGCCGAGGCCTTCGCTTCGAAGCGCTCCCTGGTCCCCTCCGTAGTCGACGGCGTCGGCATGGGGGTCGGTTTCACTCTCGCCCTGTTCGTTCTCGGCGCGGTTCGGGAGCTCTTCGGTGCCGGGACTATATTCGGGGTTTCCCTTTTCGGTGCAGCTTACCAGCCTTTGCTTCTGATGATTCTCCCCCCCGGGGCATTCATCTCCCTCGGCCTGCTGCTGGCCGGCATGAACCGTCTCGACGACTGGAGACAGTGACGGGATGACCCCTGAGCCTCAAGGAGGGGTAAAGAAGACCGATTTCCTCCCTTCCGGCAGCTGGATACCTCATGCCCTTTGCCGACTGAACTAGTCGTCTTGCCTCCCCTTTTCGGCCTCCCGGCCGGGGTGATAACTGCATACTGTATACTGTAATTTTTCCTTGACAAAAAGCGGTCCTTTGTCTTACTTTCACGTGGCCGCGCAGCTTAAAAGACATAAATCCGTTTCGTTTCGAACGAACTGAGTAAGCTCATTTAACACGTCTTTGGGAGGATCTGGTTCATGTTGGAGAGTTATCTTCCGATACTCGTAATGATCATCATCGCCTTCGCCTTCGCCATCGGCTCGGTTGTTTTGTCCCGGCTGATCGGTCAGAAAAAGCCGGGCGTTGTCAAGCTGTCCCCCTATGAATGCGGTATGCCGCCGATCGGGACAGCCCGGGACCGGGTTTCGATCAAGTTCTACATCGTCGCCATGACCTTCATCGTCTTTGACATCGAGGTTGCCTTCCTCTATCCCTGGGCCGTAGTTTTCAAGAAGTTGGGCCTGTATGGGGCCGTGTCCATGGGCTTCTTCCTCTTTGTTCTGGTCATCGGTCTTGCCTACGAATGGAAAAAAGGAGCGCTGGAATGGGAGTAGAGCAATCACTGGGAAATAATGTCATCACCACCAGCCTGGACAAGCTGGTCAACTGGTCCAGGTCCCGGTCGCTTTGGCCGATGACTTTCGGTCTGGCCTGCTGTGCGATCGAGATGATGGCGGCCGGTGCGGCGCGTTTCGACCTCGACCGCTACGGAGTGCTCTTTCGCGCCTCCCCCCGTCAGGCGGATGTCCTCATCGTTGCCGGTACTGTCACCAAGAAGATGCTTCCGGTTATAGAGACCGTTTATGCGCAGATGCCCGAACCGCGCTATGTGATCGCCATGGGCGCCTGTGCCTGTTCCGGGGGCATCTTTGATACATACAGCACCGTGCAGGGTGTGGATACCGCTCTGCCCGTGGATGTCTACATCCCCGGCTGCCCCCCCCGCCCTGAAGGCCTTCTTTATGGCATTGAGAAGCTTCAGGAAAAGATCATGAACGAGAGCAACTCCTTCGGTTCGGCCATCGGCGTCGGCGAGCGAGTTCAGGCTTAAATATTCAAGCATAGGGGATACCCGAGATGTCCGAAAATGCTGTAGAGAGCAAGATCAAGGGAAGCTTTTCCAAATCGGTTATCGACGTCGTCGAACACCGCGGAGAAACGACCGTGATCGTCAAGAAAGAAGATATCGTCGCCCTCTGTTCCTTTCTCAAGGAGCAGGGTTTCAATTTCCTCACAGACCTGACTGCGATCGATCTCTTCGGCGAAACAGCGCGTTTCATGATGGTCTATCAGCTGCAGAGCCTCTCCAGTGCAGAGCGCTTGCGCCTGAAGTGCCCCGTAGAGGAGAGCGACGCCAGGATAGAGACGGTAAGCGGTGTGTGGTCGACCGCCAACTGGCTGGAGCGCGAGGTCTACGACCTGTTCGGCATTACTTTCGACAACCATCCCAACATGCGGCGAATCCTCATGCCTGATGACTGGGAAGGTCACCCTCTGCGCAAAGACTATCCCGTGCAGGGTCCTGACCGCGAGCCCTACCAGGGGCGTGTCCTGTAAGCTGGTCGGACGTATTCTGAGTGTTCACCCTTTCAGATAGACGAGGCAAGTGATGGCAACGACCGAAACAATGACCGTAAACATGGGACCGCAGCATCCCTCCACGCACGGGGTTCTTCAGCTGATCCTCGAGCTAGACGGCGAGGTTGTCCGGAAGGCAACTCCCGTTATGGGGTTTCTCCACCGCGGTGTCGAGAAGCTGGCCGAACATAGAACCTACCACCAGACCATTCCGCTGACCGATCGTCTGGATTACCTGGCGCCGATGAGCAACAACCTCGGTTATGTCCTGGCGGTCGAAAAGCTGCTCGGCATCACCGACGAGATCCCCGAGCGGGCCAAAACCGTTCGCGTGCTGCTCGCCGAGTTGACCCGCCTCAAAAGCCACCTGGTCTGGCTGGCCACGCACGCTCTTGATATCGGTGCGATGACGGTGTTCATCTACTGCTTCCGCGAGCGCGAAAAGATCATGGATTTCTATGAGAAGATCTCCGGCGCTCGCATGACCTCGAACTTTTTCCGCGTAGGCGGTCTGTCTGCGGACCTGCCCGTCGGACTGGCAAAGGAAATTCGCCAGTATGCCGAAGAGATGCCTGCGAACATCGATACTTATGAAGGGCTGCTGACCGGCAACAAAATCTGGCAGAAACGGACCCAGGGTGTCGGTGTCATCAGCGCTGAAGACGCCATCGACATCGGTATGAGCGGTCCTGCCCTGCGGGGTTCCGGGGTTGACTGGGACCTGCGCCGCGATGATACCTACTGTGATTACGACAAGTACGACTTCAAGGTGGTGGTCGGCGAAGGGTGCGATACCTGGTCGCGTTACAAGGTCCGCCTGGAGGAGATGCACGAGTCGTGCAAGATCATCAAACAGGCCGTGGACCGGTTGCAGGAAGGACCCATTCTGGCCGATGTGCCCAAGGTCTGTCTGCCCCCGAAACAAGACGTGGTCAATTCCATCGAGGGACTGATTCATCAATTCAAGATCATCACCGAGGGTTTCGCTGCGGAAAAAGGGGAGATCTATCAAGGGATCGAGGCCCCCAAGGGGGAACTCGGCTACTACCTGGTTTCTGACGGATCATCCCGTCCCTACCGGATGAGGATCCGTCCTCCATCCATGATCAATCTGCAGGCTTTGCCGCAGATGTGTGAGGGGTCTCTGCTGGCTGATGTCATCGCTGTCATCGGCACCCTGGATATTGTTCTCGGTGAGATCGACCGGTAAATTACTCTGCCGGAGGAAATGAGGAAGATCATGAGCGACGTTGCTGAAAATGTTGAGGAAGAAGAGATCGATCTGAGCGGGGCTCACCAGATCATCGACAAGCATCTCGACATGAAGGGCGCCCTGATGCCTGTGCTGCAGGCCATTCAGGATCATTACGGATACATCCCGGAGCCATGCGTTCATCTGGTGGCCGAGAGGCTCAATGTCTACTCCAGCCAGATATACGGAGTCCTGACCTTTTATGCGCAGTTCCATCTCAAGCCGCGTGGCCGGTTTATCGTCCGAGTCTGCATGGGAACGGCTTGCCACGTCAAAGGCGCCGGGCGTATTGCCAATGCCTTGCACGATAAACTCGGCATCGGTCATGCCGAGACCACTGAAGACCTGAATTTCACTGCCGAACACGTAGCCTGTCTGGGCGCCTGCGGCATGGCTCCGGTCGTGATGGTCAACGATGATACCTTCGGCAGCCTTTCCGTACAGGACATGGGCGAAATCATCGAGACCTACCTGGCCCAGACCTGATCCGTCTGGCGTCGCAAAAATACTTAACCTGTTGATTAGGGATAGGACTTATGGCCGGAAAAGATGATCAAATCAAGGTGCTGATCTGTCAAGGGACAGGCGGCATCGCCTCTGGCGCCAAGAAGGTGGAGGCGGCCTTCAGGGAAGAATTCGAAAAGCATGGCGTTGAGGGAAAGATCGGCAAACGCTGCACTCTCGTAGGAACCGGATGCCGCGGCTTGTGCGCTAACGACGTCCTCGTAGACATCGTCGTTCCCGACGAGGAGCCGATAACCTACGATTTTGTCACTGCCGAACTGGTTCCGCAACTTGTCGAGGAGCATATTCTCAAAGGGGAAGTCGTCGCCAAGAAGAAGGCCGGTCCCTATTATGCCAAGTTTCTAGAGAAGCAGCGGCGTGTGGTGCTCTCGAACTGCGGACAGATCGATGCCGAGAGTCTCGATGCCTTTCTTGAGAACCAGGGATTCGAAGCCATCAAGAAAGCGGTACAGGCGAAACCGGAAGAGATCATCGAGGAGGTCAAAAAATCCGGGCTGCGCGGCCGTGGAGGCGGGGGTTTTCCCACAGGCGTTAAGTGGAGTTTCTGTGCGGCCACGCCCGGCAATGAAAAATATCTCGTGTGCAATGCCGACGAAGGCGATCCTGGAGCATTCATGGACCGCTCCCTGCTCGAAGGCGACCCCTACGGTATCATCGAAGGCATGATGATCGCGGCCTATGCCATCGGCTGCAAATTCGCCTACGTCTACTGCAGGGCTGAATACCCTCTCGCCATCCAGCGCCTTCAGAAGGCGATCGATGTCTGTTACGAGAAGGGGATCATCGGCAAAAATGCCATGGGGCTGGGCTTTGATTTCGACATGCGGATCAAACAGGGCGCCGGCGCCTTTGTCTGTGGTGAAGAAACGGCACTGATGGCTTCCATCGAAGGTCTTCGCGGTATGTCACGTCCCCGCCCGCCCTTTCCGGCGGTCAAGGGTCTGTGGGACATGCCGACCAACATCAACAATGTTGAAACCTTCGCCAATGTTCGCCACATCATCCTCAACGGGGCCGAGTGGTTCAACACGATCGGAACCGAGGGGACCCGGGGAACCAAGATTTTCGCGCTGACCGGCAAGGTCAAGCACACCGGACTGGTCGAAGTTCCCGCCGGCACGACGATTCGGGAGGTTATCTACGATGTGTGCGGCGGAATAGAGAAAAACCGGCCCTTCAAGGCCGTCCAGGCCGGCGGACCCTCAGGAGGCTGTCTGCCTTCCGACGCCATCGACGCAGAAGTCGACTACGACTCCCTGATCAAGGCGGGAGCCATGATGGGCTCGGGAGGTCTGGTCGTCATGGACGAAACGACCTGTATGGTCGACGTCGCAAGGTTCTTCCTCAACTTCACCCGTGCCGAGTCTTGCGGCAAGTGCGTGCCCTGCAGAATCGGTCTGAAGATCATGCTCGAGGTTCTCGAGCGCATCTGCAATGGCGAGGGCCGTGAGGGGGACATCGAGTATCTCCAGGACATGGCTTACGATATCAAGAAGAGTTCGCTGTGCGGGCTCGGACAGACTGCGCCGAACCCTGTCCTTTCGACCATCCGCTATTTCCGGGAAGAGTATGAAACTCACATCCGGGAAAGAGAGTGCCCCTCTCATGTCTGCGCGGCCCTTCTGCACTTCCGGGTCATCGAAGACAAATGCAAGAAGTGTGGCCTGTGCTTCCGGGCCTGTCCGGTGGATGCCATCGAGTGGGAAAAGGGGCAGGTCGCCAAGATCGATCTGGATAAGTGCACCGAGTGCACCTCTTGCTACGCCGCATGCCCCTTCATGGCGATCGAATAGAAGATTTCTAGTTGAACTTTATACGAGGTCACAATGGTAACTCTGACGATTGACGGCCAAGAGGTCACGGTAAAGAAGACGGCTACTATCTATGAAGCCGCCCAGGAAGCCGGGGTCGATATTCCGGTCCTCTGCTACGCCAAAAAGCTCCTGCCCTACGGCGCCTGTCGCGTCTGTCTGGTTGAAGTGGAGCAGATGAAAGGGCGCCTCATCCCCGCCTGTACGACACCGGTCACCGAAGGGATGGCCATCACGACCAACAGTGAGGAGATCCACAAGGTCCGGAAAACAGTTCTGGAGTTTCTGCTTGTCAATCATGTACTCGAATGCCCTGTCTGTGACAAGGGCGGCGAATGTGACCTGCAGGACCTGACCTACGACTTCGAAATCAACCGAAACCGTTTCGAGGGCGTTCCCTTCGATCTTCCTACAGACGAAGTCAACCCTTTGATCGAGCGCAACATGAACCGATGTGTTTTGTGCGGTAAATGCGCCCGGGTCTGCGATGAAATCGTGGCCTACGGTTCCTATTCCTTCATTAACCGCGGATTCGAAACCAAAATCGCCACGGCTTTCGATCGAGGACTGGATTGTGAGTTCTGCGGCCAGTGCGTTTCCATGTGTCCGGTCGGGGCCATCCTGCCTCGCCCTTTCAAATTCAAGGCCCGGCCCTGGCAGATCAAGGAAGTCGACAGCGTCTGCGGTTACTGCGGCAATGGCTGCACGGTGACCTTCGGCGTCAAGGACAACAAGGTCGAGACGATTCGCTTCAACGATAAGACAGGCGTGAACGACGGGAACCTGTGCATCCGGGGGCGGTTTGGATATTCCTTCATCAACAGTGACAAACGACTGACCCGCCCGCTGGTGCGCAAAGACGGCCAACTGGTCGAAACCTCCTGGGACGAAGCGCTTCAGGCCGCCGCCGGGGGCCTCAAGCAGGCCCGCGCTGACAAAGGGGTTGGGGTCATCTCCGGTGGCCGATTGACCAACGAAGAGTACTTCCTTCTGAAAAAGCTTGCCGAAAAGGATCTCGGTACCGCGAATCTCGACCATTCCGGCGGCGAGTGCTACAAAGGCGTTACCGAAGGGCTTGGGGAAACTCTCGGAGTTCAGGCCTCGACCGGTACCTTCCCGCAGGTCGAGAATTGCGACACTATACTCGCTATTCGCAGCGACTTTTACGAGACCCACCCTGTCTTCGGCATGGTCGTCAATCAAGCGGTCAAACGCAACAACGCCAAGCTTTTTGTTCTCTCAGACAAAAAAGGGAAGTTCACCAAACTCCCCGGTGCCGGAACATTACAGTGCGCTCCCGGTACCGAAGTCAGCGTTCTGAACGGAATGTGCCAGGCCCTGATCGACGAGAATCTGGCAGTGACTGAAGGAGTCGAGGGCCTCGAGGAGTTCAAGAAGGCTCTTCAAAACTACACCCCCGAGAAGGTCGCCGAGGCGACAGGTGTTGCGGCCGATGCGCTGCGACAGGCAGCGCACAAGCTTTCAGAGTCCGAAAAAAGCGCCATTTTGCTCGCCTACGGACTACCCTATGTCGCTTCAAGCCGTGAACTCGGCGCCGCAGCGGCCAATCTGGCCATCCTCACCGGCAACGCCGGGAGCGAAGGCAGCGGGCTGTATCTGTGCGGAGAGAAAGCCAACAGCCAGGGAGCAATCGATCTTGGGATCACGCCTTCGGGCAATGGTCAAGGTGCCCGGCAGATGCTCGAGGCCGCAGGCAACGGTGATCTTTCCGGTCTGTATGTCGTCGGGGAAGATCCTCTGAGCAGCTATCCCGACAGGGACAAGGTGGGCGGCGCTCTGGCGAAGGCCTCTTTCGTTGTCGTTCAAGATCTCTTCCTCTCCCCAACCGCCCGGGAGGCGGACGTGGTTCTGCCTGCTGTCTCCTTTGCGGAAAAAACCGGCACTTTCACGAACGCCGAACGGCGTATCCAGAGGGTGCGCGCCGGGGTTTCGAGTCCCGGAGAGGCGACAAGTGATTTCGATATTTTTCAGAAGCTCTCCGCCGCTCTTGGTGGATCGCTGACCTACACCGGCCCCGAAGCTGTCTTCGCAGAAATCGGTCAGGCTTATCCCGACTACGCAGGCATCGAACTCGAGGCTATCGGACCGCAAGGTATCGTGTGGGGTGGTGAAACCCTGCCCCTTGCAAAAAAACAGCTGGTGGCCGTGAAAGGGACCGAAAAGCTATCGGCTCCGATGCAATTGGTGACCGGCAGCGCGCTGTACCATAGCGGCACCATGTCTACCCGGGCCAAGGGGGCCCTGGCTGTGATTGACGAGGCCTATGTCGAATTGAACCGTGCCGATGCCGCCGCGCTGAAGATCGAGGAAGGCGACAAGGTGACAGTCAAGTCGGGAGATGTTTCGCTGACACTGCCGGCTAAAGTCGGTATCCGGCTACCTGAAGGGCTGGTGTTCGTCCCTTACCATTTCGCGGAATCCGGTCTGAATCGTCTTTACAAGGGTGAAGCGGCTATCGGCGTCGAGATCAGCAAGTAGTCAGCCAGATGAATGGGGAGAAGCGCGTGATGGAATGTCCGAAGTGTCATGCGAAAGTAACGGTAAAGGCCAGGTTCTGTGAGCAATGCGGGGTCAATCTGGCAGACAGTGCTGACTTTATTCATCAGAAAGCCCTCGAAAACTATCATCGGGGACTGATCGATGAGGCAATCACTCTGTGGGATCAGGCCCTTGAAGGGGATCCGGATTTCAGTCTGGGGTACTACTACAAAGGGCTGGCCCTCTACGACCGGGGAGATCTTCAGCAGGCGGTAGACAGTTTCCACCGGGCTCTTGAAGGTGACGACCAGCCATTTCGGGTCTTTTTTAAACTCGGTATGGCCAATTACGGATTGGGCGATCTCGAGGCGAGCGTCGAGAATTTCAAAAAGGCCCTCGAGTGCAATCCAGACAGCGCAGAAACGAATTACCGTCTCGGTCTGTCGTATCTGCGAATGACCCAGCTCGACAAAGCGCAAGCGGCCATAGAAAACTCGATCGGGATCAATCCTGAGTACAGCCGGGCCATTTACATCCTCGGTCTGGTGCATACCCAGAAAGGTGAGGCGCAGGAGGCCGTAAAGACATTCCGGCGGGTCATTGAGATCAGCCCGAACTACACCGCAGCGCGCTTCGACCTGGGAATGGCCCTGTTCAAAACCGGAGATTTTGCCGGTGCTACCCAGGAATTCTCCAGGACCATCGAGAGTAATGAACGTTTCGCCCCGGCACTTTTCATGCTCGGCGAATCGCAGCGCCACCTGGGAGACTTCGGCGAGGCTATTGCCTCGTACCGCCAGTTTTTGAAGCTCAATCCCAGAGACGCTGAGGCTTATGTCAGAACGGCCGAATGTAACATGCAGCTCGATCTGCTCGACGCTGCGCGCGAGGCGATCAAGAAAGCCCTGATGATCAACCCGCACAACCCGGATGCCAAATATCTGGAAAAGCATCTTGGCGAAGTGAAGACGCCGCACAAGCCCGGATATTGAATAACTGAACTGAGAAACAACAAAACCATATGAGGGAAGAGGATTGTCATGCCTGAAGTGTTGAGCCTAACGAATGCGCCGCTGATGTTCGTTATCGTCATGCTGGTGAAAATTGCCGTGGTCTTCGGAGTGGTCATGGGGATCGTGGCTTGGGCTACCTGGGTTGAACGCAAAGTCATCGGTCACATGCAGACCCGACTCGGTCCGACCCGTACCGGCCCCCTTGGGTTGCTGCAGCCAATCGCCGACGGTCTCAAGCTGTTCTTCAAGGAAGATATCATTCCCAGCGAGGCCAGCAAATTCGCTTACGTCGTTGCGCCGATGATGATTCTCGTACCGTCCCTGATTACCGTAGCCGTTGTGCCTTTCGGCTTCGACATGGAATTGACTGTCGAAGGGGTGACTTATCTGGTGCCCCTGCAGATTGCCGACCTGAATGTGGGTATACTCTACATTTTGGCCATGGCGGGCCTCGGAGTCTACGGCATTGTTCTTGGAGGCTGGGCTTCCAACAGCAAATATTCCATTCTGGGCGGCATCCGTTCTTCGGCGCAGATGATTTCGTACGAACTTGCCGCCGGGCTGGCGATCGTCTCCGTGTTCATGCTTTCCGAGACACTGAGCCTGCGCGGGATTGTCGAAGCCCAGCAGGGGCCCTGGCTGGAGAGTTTGGCTTTCGTGCCGAACTGGTATGTTTTCTCGCAGCCGGTGGCGTTCGCCCTGTTCGTGGTGGCGTCCATGGCCGAGATCAACCGGACACCGTTCGACCTGCCGGAAGCAGAAACCGAACTGGTTTCCGGCTTTTGCACTGAATATTCGGCCATGAAGTATGCCCTCTTTTTCATGGCCGAATATGCCAATATGGTCGTGATTGCCGCTATTACCGCGACCCTTTTCCTCGGCGGACCGGCAGGGCCTTTCCCTGGTGTCATCAACTTGCTGATCAAGATCTTTGCATTCATGTTCGCCATGATGTGGATTCGCGCCACCTTCCCGCGTGTACGATATGATCAGCTGATGTGGTTGGGGTGGAAGGTCTTTATCCCGCTGTCCATTCTCAACATCTTTGTGACTGGCATCGTGGTTGTCCTGCAGCAGTAACAATTACTAATCAGACAAGAGGAATGACCCATGTTTAAAGAGTTCATCAAAGGTCTCAGCATAACCTTCAGTCATCTGCTGCCCGGCAATTCGACGACGGTTCAATACCCCAAGGAGAAGTTGCAACCGTCCGAGCGTTTCCGGGGTCTGCATCGTCTGGTTCCGGCCCATGACCGGGAAAAGTGTGTTGCCTGCTATCTTTGCCCCACAGTCTGTCCTGCGAAATGCATCACGGTGGAGTCGGCGGAGAACGAAAAGGGCGAAAAGTACCCGAGGATCTACCAGATCGACCTTCTGCGCTGCATATTCTGCGGCTACTGCGTAGAGGCCTGCCCGGTCGAGGCCATTGAAATGACCGGTGAGTATGAACTGGCCAATTATACGCGAGACGATTTCACCTTCACCAAAGAACGCCTTCTCAGGTAAGCGATAAAGGAGCGTCAACCCATGGAAGTACTGCTTTTCTATTTTATAGCCGCCGTTATGGTCATTGCGGGCTTCATGGTCGTCAAGGCTCGAAACCCGATTAACAGCGCTCTTTCGCTGGTGACGACCTTTATCGGCCTAGCCGTTCTCTATGTCATGCTCGAGGCACCATTTGTGGCTGCAATACAGATCCTTGTGTACGCCGGTGCCATAATGATCCTGATCATCTTTACGATCATGTTGCTCAATCTCGGATCCGAGTTGAAAAAGCGCTATACCCATGGTCTCGCCTGGGGTGGCCTCGGTGCCCTGCTGATCCTGCTGGTGACCACCTATTTCGTCGATCAGGGCGTGGTTGAAGGCACCAAGGGGGATATGACCCTGGCGACCATTCAGGAAATCGGACATACCGAGTTGATCGGCACGGCGATCTTCACAAAATTCCTCCTCCCCTTTGAGATTACATCCATTCTGCTTCTGGTGGCTATCATCGGGGCCGTCGTAATCGCCAAGCGGGAAGTTTAAGAGAAGAGCGCAGAGGAGAAAACCCATGATTACGGTCCACCATTTTCTGACGCTGAGCGCCATTCTGTTCTCCATCGGTACCTTCGGGGTACTGACCCGGCGTAATGCGATTGTCATCTTCATGTGCATCGAGTTGATGCTTAACGCAGTGAACCTTACCTTCATTGCCCTGTCCCATCATCTTGGCAATATTGACGGACAGGTCTTTGTGTTCTTCATCATGGCGGTCGCTGCCGCCGAGGCCGCAATCGGACTTGCTCTGATGATTGCATTCTTCCGCAACCGGGAGAGCATCGATGTTGATGAGCTCAACCTTTTCAAGTGGTAAGAGAATCATCTTCCAATAGGAATTCAATCCGGGTAGAGGAGAAATAGATGTACGACAAGCTGTGGCTCATCCCATTCTTTCCCCTGGTCGGTGCCGTCATCAACGGCCTGCTGGGGAAAAAGGTGCTGAAGAACGAAAAGGTGATCGGGGGCCTCGGGACTCTGGCGATTTTCGCTTCCTTCCTCGTCTCCTGCACCTACTTCTTCCGTCTGCTGAACGATCCGGTCAAGACCCATGAGCAGGTGATCGGCTCCTGGATCTCGGTCGGAAGCCTGCAGATAGACTGGGGTTTTCTGCTCGATCCCCTCTCCGCCCTGATGATCATGGTGGTGACGGGTGTCGGCTCTCTGATCCACCTGTATTCAATTGGGTACATGCATGGTGAAGTAGGTTACTATCGTTTCTTTTCCTACCTCAACCTGTTCTGTTTCTCCATGTTGATGCTGGTGCTCGGCAACAATGCCCTTGTGATGTTTGTCGGTTGGGAAGGCGTCGGCCTGTGCTCGTACCTGCTGATCGGCTACTATTTCCACAAGAGAAGCGCCGGGGATGCGGCCAAAAAGGCATTCGTCGTCAACCGTATCGGCGACTTCGGTTTCCTCCTCGGGCTGTTTCTCATCTTCTGGACCATCGGGGAAAAATCCGGTATCTATACCATCGATTTTCTGGAGATGAGCAGGCTGGCTCCTGTGCATCTGGAAGCTGGCGGACTGATCGTCACCATGGCCACCCTCTGTCTTTTCCTCGGAGCGACCGGCAAATCCGCACAGATTCCTCTTTTCACCTGGCTTCCCGATGCCATGGAAGGTCCCACCCCGGTCTCCGCTTTGATCCATGCCGCCACCATGGTGACGGCCGGCGTCTACATGATCGGACGCCTCAACGTCGTGTTCTACATGGCGCCTGACACCATGATGGTCATTGCCATAGTCGGTGCCGCGACGGCGATCTTCGCCGCTACCATCGGCCTGGCCCAGAATGACATTAAACGTGTCCTGGCCTACTCCACCGTTTCTCAACTCGGTTACATGTTCCTTGCCATGGGTGTCGGAGCTTTTACAGCCGGTATCTTCCATCTGATGACCCACGCCTTCTTCAAGGCCTGCCTGTTCCTCGGCTCCGGTTCGGTGATTCACGCAGTGCACCACGCTATGCACAAGGCTCATGTCGAGGATGATCCCCAGGACATGAGGAACATGGGCGGTCTTCGCAAGAAGATGCCGATCACGTTCATCACGTTCCTGGTGTCGACCATCGCCATCTCGGGGATTCCGATGTTCTCCGGATTTTTCTCCAAGGACGAGATCCTCTGGTACGCCTTCGCGTCTCCGCAGGGCAGCGTCTGGCTTTGGCTCGTGGGTGCGATTGCGGCCGGCCTGACCGCCTTCTACATGTTCCGCCTTGTCTTCATGACTTTCTTCGGAGAGCAGCGCACCGATGCAAGGGCCAAAGACGATATCCATGAATCGCCCGCTGTGGTCACCATCCCGTTGATCGTACTCGGAGTCCTGGCAATTGTCGGCGGCTATGTCGGCATCCCGCACGTTATCGGCAATGTCTTCGGTCATATTCCCAATTACCTCCACGGATTCCTCCAACCTGTATTCGGTGCCACCGAGGCGCAGATTGCCCACGGGCAGGAGGCGGCTGAATGGGGTCTGATGGGTGTGTCCGTAGGAATCGCGGTAGTCGGCATCTTCGTTGCCTGGATCATGTACGTGAAGAATCCCGAGCTCCCCGCAAGGCTGACCTCCGCTGTCAGCGGTCTCTACCGTGTCGTATTCAACAAATGGTACGTTGACGAGATTTATGACGCCCTCTTCGTCAACCCCTGCAAGCGCCTCGGAACCTTTCTCTGGCGAGGCTTTGATGTCATCGTCGTGGATGGCGCTGTGAACGGCCTGGGCAAGGTGACCCGCGGATTAGGACAGGGCTTCAGCTGGTTGCACACTGGTATGGTTCACAATTATGCCATGAGCATGGTCCTCGGTGTGGTCGTCATCGTCGGCATCTACGTTTTCAAGTAAACATCGCAGCCATTTGCGATAGCAATACAAGGAGCCGTTTCCCATGAGTAACATTCCTCACCTGCTAAGCGTGATGACCTTCTTTCCCCTTCTCGGGGCGCTGGTCCTGCTTTTTATTCCGCGGGACAGCAACCATCTGCTCAAGAGCGTGACCCTGGTCGTGACGCTGATCACCTTTGTCATCAGTCTGCCTCTGGCCTTTGACGATATCTTCGCAAAGACCCACCAGATGCAGTACCGGGAGTTCGCCGAATGGATACGGATCGGTGATTTCTTCCAGATGAACTATAGCATCGGCATCGACGGGATCAGCTTGTGGCTGGTTCTGCTGACCACTTTCATCATGCCGGTCACCGTGCTGTCCACCTGGCAATCGGTCGGGAAGCATGTCAAGGGGTTCATGGCACTGTTGCTGTTGCTGGAAACTGCGATGCTCGGTGCCTTCATCTCCCTCGACCTGTTTCTCTTCTATATCTTCTGGGAACTGATGCTGATTCCGATGTACTTCCTCATCGGAATCTGGGGCGGCTCGAATCGTATCTACGCCGCCGTCAAGTTTTTCATATTTACCGCAGTCGGTTCGCTGCTGATGCTGGTGGCAATCATCTTCGTTTACTATCACGCATTGCAGTCCGGTGTTCCTTTCGAAAACGGGTTCAGCATCGAACACTTCTGGGCGGTCGATATCCCGGCGGACCTGCAGGTCTGGCTCTTCCTTGCGTTCGCTTTCAGTTTCGCCATCAAGGTTCCGATGTTTCCCCTGCATACCTGGTTGCCCGATGCGCATACCGAAGCGCCCACTGCAGGCTCTGTTATTCTGGCCGCAATTCTCCTGAAGATGGGTACCTACGGTTATCTTCGCTTCGCAATGCCGCTCTTTCCAGAAGCCCTGCAGACCTTCATGCCGGTACTGGCCACACTCTGCGTTGTCGGCATTATCTACGGTGCGCTTGTTGCGATGATGCAGGAAGATGTCAAAAAACTGGTCGCCTACTCCTCGGTCTCTCACCTCGGCTTTGTCATGCTCGGTATTTTCGCCATGAACATGCAGGGGATGGCCGGCGGGATGATCCAGATGATCAACCACGGCATCTCCACCGGTGCTCTGTTCCTTATAGTCGGATTCCTTTACGAGCGTCGGGGTACCCGCCTGATCTCGGAGTTCGGGGGTCTGGCCAAGCAGATGCCAGTGTTCGCCACCATTTTTATGATTGTAACCTTCTCCTCCATCGGACTTCCGGGCACGAACGGTTTCGTCGGCGAATTTCTGTCCCTGCTCGGCGCTTTCAAGAGTGATTTGAGGATCTATGCCATCTTTGCCACGACCGGCGTTGTCTTCGCTGCTGTCTATATGCTCTGGATGTTCCAGCGGGTCATGTTCGGTGAGATGAAGAATCCCGCCAACGCCGACCTCAAGGACCTCTCTGCGCGCGAGGTGGTTATCATGCTTCCGCTGCTGGTGTTCGTTTTCTGGATCGGATTGTACCCGAATACTTTCTTTGAAAAGATGAACCCGTCGATTGAAAATCTGATCAATCAGGTCAACGGCAAGCAGCAGGTGGCTGTGGTGGAGAAGGCTGAGGTAAAAACCTCTTTCCACCCTGTTGAAAACAAGTAAATTCGCTGGAATCGTTATAATTACGCTTCTGAAGGAGCTTTTCGATGGATGCAAATCTGGTGCAAGTCGCTCTGCAGAATGTCAATTTTGCAGCCATAATGCCTTCGCTGGTACTGAGCTGCTTTGGCATGGCTCTGCTGCTTATCAGCGTCTTTTCCAAACGCGGGGCCACAGCCCATATCTCACTGCTTTCCCTGGTGGCCATTGTCATTACGGGGGCGGTGTGCGTAGGTGGCTGGAATCCCCCGACCCCGGTCGAGGGATTCTACGGAGCTGTCGTTCTCGATAACTATGCGACATTCTTCAATATGATTTTTCTCATAGCAGCAGCCCTGACCATCCTCATCTCGGATGGTTACCTGCAGCGCGAGGGATATCCGATCGGCGAATATTACCCGCTGATTCTCTTCTGTACCGCCGGCGCCATGTGGATGGCCTCGGGAACGGACATGATGACCATCTTTCTCGGTCTCGAAGTCCTTTCCATCGCGCTTTACGCGCTTGCCGGTCTGTTCCGGAACCAACTCGGCTCGAATGAGGCCGGCCTGAAGTACTTCCTGCTCGGCGCCTTTTCCACAGGTTTTCTGCTCTACGGTATGGCTCTGGTCTACGGAGTGACCGGAAGCACACAGATCACCGAGATCGCGACCTTCCTCGGAGAGAATACAGCCAACTACCAGAATCCCATGATGATCGCCGGCATGTTGCTTCTCGGCACGGGTTTTCTTTTCAAAATTGCCGCAGCGCCGTTCCACATGTGGACCCCTGATGTCTACCAGGGAGCTCCGACGCCGGTCACCGCCTTTATGAGCGTCGCACCGAAAGCAGCGGCCTTCGCAGCCCTGGTTCGCATTTTCGTGATCTCCATGGAAGGCATGCAGGCCGACTGGACTGCCCTGCTCTGGGTCCTGGCTGTCCTGACCATGATCGCCGGCAACTTCGTCGCACTGAAACAGACCAATCTGAAGAGGATGCTTGCCTACTCCTCCATCGCTCACGCCGGCTATGCCCTTGTCGGTCTGGTGGCGGCCAATGCGGTCGGCATCTCCGGAATACTCTTCTACATGCTGGCCTATACCTTCATGAATATCGGCGCTTTCGCAATTCTGGTGCTCGCAGGGAAGAAGGGAGAGGAGAACCTGACTCTGGAGGGTTTCTCCGGATTCGGATTCAAACGCCCCTTCCTGGGTGTGGCTATGACGATCTGCCTTCTCAGCCTGATGGGAATTCCGCCGACAGCCGGCTTCGCTGGAAAGTTCTATATCTTTGCCGGAGCGGTCAAGGCCGGGTATGTGTGGCTGGCCGTCCTGGGCGTGCTCAACTCCGCTGTCTCTCTTTACTACTACCTGAGAGTCATGGTGTACATGTACTTCCGCGATCCGGTGGAGGATTTCGGCTGGATGCAGTCCAATGCCCCGGCTGTGGTTTCCATAGTGCTGGCCCTTGCCGGGATCCTTGTTCTTGGAGTGCTTCCAGGGACCTTTATGGAATTCGCCAGGATGGCAAGTATCCTTTAGAGAACAGAAAACCGATTCGCATCCAAGCCCCCGCTCGCACCGGGGGCTTTTTTTTTTGAAATAAATAATAATCGATTGGTAGAATAGGAAACCATGAAAGAGAAGAATCCAGAAATGTCTCTGATCGGAGTCGATACCGGCGGAACCTTTACGGACCTGGTCTGGGTACATGAAGATGAGGTGAGAACGTACAAGCTGCGTTCGACACCTGACGATCCGGCCCGTGCGGTACTCGATGGGATCAGAGCTCTAAGCGATTCCCCTTCCCTTCTTTTTCACGGTTCTACTGTGGCCACCAATGCACTCCTGGAAAACAAGGGTGCGCCGGTGGCTCTGATAGCGACAAAAGGTTTTGGTGATTTGCTTTTTATCGCTCGCCAGAACCGACGAGTGCTATATAGCCTGCACCCGGAGCAGCAGTCGTCACTGATCGCTCGGGATGCGGTTGTGGAAGTCGATGAAAGAATCCTGGCAGACGGATCCGTTGTCCGAGAATTGACTTCAAAGGAACTGGAGGCCGTTGTCGCTCGCGTCAGAAACACAGGCTGTACATCGGTGGCTCTCTGTCTGCTCCACTCCTACGCCAATCCAGCACATGAGATGCAGATCGCAAAGGCCCTCGAGGTGATCGGTGTTCAAGTCTCCTCGTCACATCGAATTCTACGTGAGTTTCGCGAGTTCGAACGAGCGTCCACAACTGCGGTCAACGCAGCCGTCTCCCCGGTTATGGAAAGTTATTTGCAGCGTATTCAGAAGGGCCTCGGTCTTCAGGACCGGCTCAAGATCATGCAGAGCAATGGCGGTTCCATCTCTGCAAGGATCGCGGGGAGTGAGGGGGTCCGTACCATTCTCTCCGGTCCTGCAGGGGGGATGGTTGGGGCCTTCTCACATGCGAAAGACGGGGGCTTCGAC
This sequence comes from Desulfuromonadales bacterium, assembly GCA_046483795.1. Lineage (GTDB taxonomy): Bacteria > Desulfobacterota > Desulfuromonadia > Desulfuromonadales > JAWOCM01 > JAWOCM01. The sequence goes on from JAWOCM010000083.1 coordinate 24,302, forward strand.
CGGATAATCACCTTCGATATGGGGGGGACAAGTACCGATGTCGGCCTGTGCAACGGGACCATACAGATGACGACGGAAACAACGATAGCCGGATGGCCTGTCAAGGTGCCGATGATCGACATCCACACGGTAGGCGCCGGCGGGGGATCGATCGCCCGCCTGGATGCCGGAGGCGCCCTGCGTGTCGGACCTCAGAGCGCAGGAGCGGATCCCGGGCCAGTCTGCTACGGAAAAGGCGAGGAGGTGACTGTCACCGACGCCAATCTGTATCTTGGGAGGCTTTTGCCTGATCGATTTCTCGGAGGCCGGATGGATCTTCATGTCGAAAGAACAGGGGAGGCCATCGAAAGGCTGGCTGCCGAAGCCGGATTGGAAGCCGGTCGCTGCGCGGAGGGAATCATCGAGGTGGCCGAATCGACCATGGCCGCCGCCTTGCGAGTCGTGTCGGTGGAAAAAGGACACGACCCTCGGGATTTTCTGCTCCTTCCCTTTGGCGGTGCCGGCGGCCTTCACGCTTGTACGTTGGCAGAAAAGCTAGGCATCGAAAGGATTCTGCTTCCTCCTCATCCCGGATTGCTGTCGGCGGTGGGGATGGTTCGCTCCGATTCGATCCGTGACTATTCGATCTCGGTCCTTCACACCGGGGCTATGGGGCACGATGTTATTAAAGAGGAAATAGAACACCTCCGCAGAAGGGCACAGGAAGAGATGGGCGAGGAAGGGCACCCTGAAAAGAACACCGAATACAGAATCTCGATCGACATGCGCTATATCGGACAATCGTACGAACTGACAGTGCCCCTTCATCAGAATTATGTACACTCCTTTCATGAACTGCACGAGCGGCGCTATGGCTACAGAGACGACAGCCGAGAAGTGGAGATTGTGACTCTGCGCCTCCGGGCCATCGGGGTGCGAAAGAGTTCGAAGATGAAATTTGCTCAGCCTCCGGACTCCTGGAAAGGTCCGGTAGAACGCCGGCCGGTGGTTTACGAAGGAGAAAAGCTGTCGGTAGATGTTTACGAACGCTGCCGTCTAGGGGCGGGTCAGAAGATTTTCGGCCCGGCTCTTGTCGTCGAGGATTCAGCAACACACTGGCTTGTGCCGGGATGGTCCGCCGTCGCCGATCCACGGGGACACCTGCTGCTGGAGAGAAAGGTATGACAAAAAAGGATATAGATCCGGTCCGCCTGGAGGTAATCAAAAACCGTCTCACATCCTTGACCGAAGAGATGGGTGCTGTGTTGATGCGCACGGCGTTTTCTCCGAACATCAAGGAGCGACGCGATTTCTCCTGCGCGCTCTTTGATCGCCAGGGCAGCATGATCGCACAGGCGGCGCACATACCCGTTCACCTCGGGGCGATGCCCCTGGCGGTGGAGGCGGCTCGCGAAGCGGGGACGCTTGTGCCCGGGGACATGGTCATGGTGAACGATCCCTATCGCGGGGGGACCCATCTGCCGGATATTACCCTGGTGGCACCCATGTTCGTCAGCGGATCCCCAGAGGCGGATTTTTTCCTGGCGAACAGGGCCCATCATGCAGACGTCGGTGGGATGAGTGCAGGATCGCTTCCTCTGTCGACAGAAATTTTTCAGGAAGGACTGCGGCTTCCACCGGTCAGAATGGTCAAAAGTGGAGATATTGATGGGGATCTTCTCGACCTCTTCCTGGCTAATGTCCGTACTCCTGTGGAGCGTCGCGGGGATCTCATGGCGCAGGTTGCTGCCAACAGGGTCGGTGCGGAGCGTCTCGGTGAAGTGATAGGCAAATACGGTCTGTCCCAGATGCAGCACTACAGCCGGGCTCTTCTTGATTATGCCGAGAGGATGATGCGCCAGGTCATCAGCGACATCCCTGACGGCTGTTACCGGTTCACCGATTATCTCGATGATGACGGGGCGGAAGCAGAGGACATTGCGATCCGCTGCGACATCGATATTGACGGTAACCGGGCCGAAATCGATCTGTCCAGGAGCGATCCTCAAGCGCCTGGCTGTATCAATGCGGTGCGCGCAATAACCCTGTCGGCCGTCTCCTATGTGTTCCGCCTGCTCGCTCCAGAGGACAGTCCCAATAATGCTGGAAGCATGCGGCCTCTCAAAGTGAGAACGAAGCCGGGGACGGTGGTCGATTGTATTTTCCCCGCCGCAGTGGCCGCAGGGAACGTCGAAACGTCACAAAGAATCGTTGACGTTCTCCTCGGGGCCCTGGCCGAGGCTCTTCCGCAGCGGATCCCGGCGGCGAGCTGCGGCACCATGAACAACGTGATTATCGGGGGAAGCGATCCCGGCGGAGCAGGACTGTTCGCCTATTATGAAACCATCGCCGGCGGATTGGGCGGTGGACCGCAGGGGCCGGGTGCCAGCGGGTTGCAGTCCCATATGACCAACACCCTCAATACTCCCGTCGAGTCGCTCGAGAACGCCTATCCCCTTCGTATTCGCCGCTATCAGCTTCGAAGAGGCTCGGGAGGCTCGGGACGCCATCCAGGCGGAGAGGGCATCCTCAGGGAGGTTGAGTTGTTCGGCCCGGCTCGTATCACCCTGATCACCGAGCGTCGGCGGCGGCCTCCTTACGGACTGCAGGGAGGCGGCGACGGAGCAACGGGGTGCAATCGGCTGATCCGAGGGGGCCGGGAGGAAAAGTTGCCGGGCAAATGCAGTTTCGGAGGGCAAAAAGGCGATCGCCTGATCATTGAAACCCCGGGTGGAGGGGGGTGGGGCGAAACATATTCACAGCCAGAGAGCGCAGAAGAATGAAGCCACCGAAGAGCATAGGAGACTTTCTGCAGTACCTTGGGGAACACGGGGAGCTGCACGAGATCGAAAGAGAGGTTGAAACAGACCAGGAGATTGCGGTGATAACCGAGATGGTCTCCAAAAAAAGAGACGGCGGCAAGGCGCTGCTGTTTACCCGCGTCGCCGGTCACTCCTGGCCTGTGGCGACCAATTTGTTCGGCTCGAGAAAGCGCATGGCTATGGCGATGAATGTTTCCGAGATCGACCACCTCGGAAAACACCTGGAAGATGGATTGGGGACGTACAGAAACGAGAAACCCGAGGAGGCTTTCCGTAAACTGATCGGCGAACCTGCATGGCGACCTGTGTCGGTTCAGGAGGCGCCGTGTCGTGAAACAAAAGCCTCTGTGAACCTGACACAGCTCCCGGCCCTCAAGAGCTGGCCCGGCGAAGGTGGAAGGTTCCTCACTCTGCCCATGGTCCATACCAGGGACCCTTATGGGGAAGAAGTCAATTGCGGAATGTATCGCCTTCAGATTATCTCCGAGGAGCGCCTGACGATCAACTGGAGCGAAAGCTCAGACGGAGCGAAACATCACCAGGCATGGGCCAGGAAGGGTGAGGCTATGCCGGTGGCGATTTCCCTGGGCGGCCCCCCGGCGGCAATCTGTAGCGCAGCGATGCCTTTGCCGACAGGAGTCGACGAAATGGCCATGTCCGGCTTTCTGAACCGGGAGCCGGTGACGGTAACGGCGGTCGGAGACGCTGGGCTGGAGGTTCCAGCGCAGGCGGAAATTGTTCTCGAGGGGGTCATAGAGCCCGGCGAAGGTGCAATGGAAGGGCCCTTCGGCAATCATACGGGTTTCTACACCGAGCCCAAACAATGTCCGGTGATGCGCATTAAATCGATAACGCACCGGGAAAATCCCATCTATCCCTGCACCGTCGTCGGGCCGCCGCCGATGGAAGATTGTTACATGGCCAGAGCCATGGAGCGTCTTTTCCTGCCTCTGTGGCAGCGGATGTTTCCTCTGCTTGCAGATATTCACCTGCCCTTCGAAGGGATTTTTCACGGCTGCGCGATCTTGGCGGTCCAGGGAAACGAGCCCGGTCGAGGCTCCGCCCTTATTCGTCAAATGTGGGAGAGTGCTGCATTCAGGCACTCCAGGCTGCTGGTGGCGGTCGACGCTGAGGTCGACATCCGCAACGTCTCGGGAGTGTTCTGGAGAGCCCTCAACAGGGTCGATGCCCAGCGGGACGTGCTGATCGATGGAGAGCGTGTCGGGATCGACGCCACCGGCCTTTTGATGAGGGGAGGCAGGTCAGGATCATCAAAGGTGCTGCGTTCCGCTGAGGAGATTCGGGAGAAGGTGCGCAAGAACTGGCGCGATTATGGATTCGACGGCTAGACCGGCGGCGACCAGAATCGTCGGATCCCCAGCCCGGCGAGAACGGCCAGGCCCGCGGTGAGGAAGAGGGCCGTCAGTCCGAAGTGTTCGGCCAGATAGCCCAGTGTCAGAGAACCTATAAAGATCCCCGTATCGATACCGCCGGTAAAGATGCCGGTGATCTTTCCGCGTATGGGGGCCGGTTCGTCCCGGATCGCCAGGGCATTGAGGGTCGGGAAGAGAAGGCCGTGACCGCAGCCTGCCAGAACGCCTGCAAGAATCAGGGTCCATCCCCCGGAGGCGACAGAGAGAAGGAACAGGCCAGCAGCGCTGATGGTGAGGGCAAAAGGGAGCAATTGGAATTCCCCTCGCACATCGGCGATCCGACCGCCGGCAAAACGTATGAGGATGGCCGTCAGCGAATAGGCGATGTAGAACCGGGAGACGAAATCGATACCGCGCACCTCCGCCAGGGGAGCGACGAAATTGCCGGTGGCTGCCACGCAGATGCCGAAAATCATGGAAAGCAGACCCACCACGGCGAGTTTGCGGCGGCCGAGAAGGGTGAAGAAGGAGATTTTTGCCTGAGTGTGGTCCAGGACATATAAGTCCTTCAGGGGCAGATGAAGTATCAGGGATATGCCGGCGAGAATGCTGGCGGTGACCAGGTAGGTGGCATAGCCGAAGTGCTGGAGAATCGGCTCTGCCAGGGCGGGTCCGGCAGCCATGCCGACCAGGCCGGAGATGCCGAACATGCCGATGCCTTCGTTGAGGCGATCGGCCGGAATCAGGTCAGCGATGAAAGTAAAAACACTTGTAAAGCAAATGGCCAGTCCGATCCCATGCAAGATGCGGATGACCAGCAGGATGGCGTAAAAATCATCGAGGTGTCCCGACAGAGGCAGGTAGCACAAGGGCATCGCCGTCATGATCACACAGCCCAACGTATAGCTGCGTTTGCGTCCGAAGCGATCGATCATCTCCGATATCCAGGGTCGGCAAAGTGCCGATGCCAGAGCGAAGATGCCCATGATAATGCCGACGTCGTCCTGTCCCCCGCCATGATCGATGATGAACAGCGGAAAGAGAAAAAAAGCGGTAAAGCTGGCGACGGTCGTGAAATTGGCGATAAAAAGGGCGATGAAGGCACGGGTGTAGAGCATAGATGTCCTTTCCCGACGCATGGCCGGAGAATCCCACTTCTTAACAGATTCGCCGGTCGGAAGACCAGAGGAAAATGCACTCCTTTCTGCAGTCGAAGACAGGGAAAAAGGCGGCCAGACTATTGCACCGCCGCTCCCCCGGGTGTAGACTGAGCGCTTCGAAAAGACAGAAAAAGGACAAAGGATCCCTTAACCGTGACCGCCTTGCTCGACAAGTTCCGCAACCTGCTGGAGATGATCAAATTCTCCCATACCATTTTCGCCTTCCCGTTTGCCCTGATGGGGGTGGTACTGGCGTCGCTGGCCAGCGGATCCGCGCCGACCGCAGGACAGGTTTTCTGGATCTGCTTGGCCATGATCGGTGCGCGCAGCGGCGCCATGGGGCTGAACCGTCTCATCGACGCACGCATCGATGCGGAAAATCCCCGCACCGCCCAAAGGCATCTGCCGGCGGGAATGGTCTCCAGGAAAGAAGCCTGGCTTTTCGTGCTCGCTTCCTTCGCCGTGCTTCTCTTCGCCGCCTGGATGCTCAATCCCCTGTGTTTCTATCTGGCACCGGTGGCCTTTTTCCTTTTCGTTCTCTATGCCTACTGCAAACGTTTTACCGCCCTGGCCCACGTGGTGCTGGGGATCTGCCTAGCCTCTGCGCCGATCGGTGCATGGATAGCCTTGCGCGGCGACATCCAGTGGCCGGTCCTGGTCCTCGGGCTGGCGGTGCTCTTCTGGGTGGCGGGTTTCGATATCTTTTATGCCCTGCAGGACTATGAATTCGACCGGGAAAAGGGGTTGCATTCGATTCCTGTCCGCCTCGGCATCAGACGATCCATATTGCTGGTGCGCGCCTTTCACGTGATGATGGTTTTTCTGCTATTACTCCTGCCTCTGGGCATCTCCCTGGGCAGCATCTATCTGTCAGGCGTCGCAGTGGTCGCTGCCCTGCTGGTCTATGAACACCGGATGGTCCGCGCCGATGACCTCTCTCGTCTCGACGCTGCTTTTTTCAACATGAACGGATATATCAGCGTGACCATTTTCCTGTTCACTTTCGTGGATGCACTGGCATAATTCAACCGGTAGGGGCAGACCCAGGTGTCTGCCCGACTTTGGCGCACACGCGGTTGCGCCCCTACAAGGAAAACGAACCGATGAAAAAAATCGTCGTTGCTATCACCGGAGCATCAGGATCGGTCTACGGGCTGCGCCTGACCGAAGAACTGCTCGAAGCCGGCTGCCGGGTGACCTTGCTGCTCAGCAAAAGCGGTCTGGACGTTCTTCGCTATGAGACGGGGCTTGAGTGGGAAGGAACAGCGTCGCAGCGCCAGGTGCTGATGCGCGACTATTTCAGCGGCAGTCGCAAGCTCGAGCATTTCGACGAAAAGGATCTCTTCGCGCCGGTGGCCAGCGGCTCATCGGCGCCCGATGCGGTGGTCGTCTCCCCATGCTCCATGGGGTCCGTTGGTCGAATGGCCGCCGGTTCAAGCGAGACACTGATCGAGCGGGTGGCGGACGTTGCTCTCAAGGAACGCCGCGAGCTGGTTCTGGTGCCTCGCGAGACGCCCCTCAGTCAAATCCATCTCGAAAACCTGCTCAAGCTCTCCCGCGCCGGGGCCCACATTCTTCCGGCTATGCCGGCTTTCTATCATCGACCGCACAAGATCGAAGAGCTGGTTGATTTCGTTGTTGGAAAGATTCTTGACAGCCTCGCTGTCGAACACCGGCTTTTTCAAAGGTGGGGCGAAGACAAGGGATGACGGGTAGGGGCAGGCCCCTGTGCCTGCCCCAAATGATGGGTGCCGTTGTGAGCAGGGCAACCACAGGGGGTTGCCCCTACAAAGAACTGGTCATATGTTCAAACTTTTTGAAACTGTTCGGGCCAAGATCGAGGGCGGGGCACGTATCTCCGATGAAGAGGCGATGGGGCTGTTCGGCAGCAATGACCTGCTGGCCATCGGCGAACTGGCGGCTTTGGCCAATGGCCGGAAAAACGGGGACCGGGTTTACTTCAATGTCAACCGCCACGTCAACTACACCAATATCTGCGTCAACCGCTGTACCTTCTGCGCCTTTTCCCGCGAGGTCGAGGACGAGGGGTGCTTTACCCTGAGCCTCAACGACATCCTTGAAAAAGCGGCCGAGGCGCGGGACGCTGGAGCTACCGAGATCCACATGGTCGGCGGTCTGCATCCCGATCTGCCTTTTGACTTCTACCTCGAGATGCTTGCCGCCATCCGTGCAGACTGCCCCGACCTGCATATCAAGGCCTTCACCGCCGTGGAACTCGATTATTTCGCCGGTCTGACCGGTCAGAGCATCGGCGAAGTGGTCAGGGAACTCCGGGAGGCCGGACTCGGTTCGATGCCCGGCGGCGGAGCCGAGATCTTTCGCAGGGAGGTCCGCGAGCAGATATGTCCGGAGAAGATCTCCGGCGAGCGATGGCTGCAGATCATCGAGGAGGTGCACGGTGCCGGGCTCAAGACCAATGCCACCATGCTCTTCGGTCACCTGGAGGGCTATGAGGACAGGGTCGATCACCTGCATCGCCTGCGTACCCTCCAGGATCAAACCGGAGGCTTCCAGGCTTTCATCCCTCTGGCTTTCCAGCCGGACAACACACGGGTTCCGGGGGCGCGGGGCGTCAGCGGCATAGACGCCCTGAAGACGCTGGCGATCAGCCGCCTCTACCTCGACAACTTCAGCCATATCAAGGCCTACTGGGTGATGCTCGGACTGAAGATCGCCCAGGTTTCGCTGGCTTTCGGAGTCAACGATCTCGATGGGACTGTGGTTGAGGAGAAGATCGGCCACGATGCCGGAGCCGACTCGCCGCAGCAGATGAACAAGGAGCAGCTTTGCGAACTGATCGCCAAGGCTGGTCGCACGCCGGTAGAGCGCAACACCCTCTACCAGGAAGTGGTGGTGGGCTAGATGGCAAGAATCGAAATGCTGGTCAAGAAACTGGATGCCGGCACGACGATCAATCGTGAGGAGGCCCTATTCCTTCTCAACGATGCCGATCTGCTCGATGTAGGAAAGCTGGCTCACCGCGTCCGCAGGCGTATCCATCCATCCGACCGGGTGACTTTCGTTGTAGATCGCAACGTCAACTATTCCAATGTCTGCCAGTCTCAGTGCCTCTTCTGCGCTTTTTATCGCAGTGCTGAAGCCGACGACGCCTACCTGCTCGACCATGAGCAGATTCTGGAGAAGATTGGGGAACTGGTCGACCATGGCGGCACCCAGCTGCTCATGCAGGGCGGACTGCACCCGGAATTGAGGATCGACTGGTTCGAGAGTCTCTTCCGCCGCATAAAAGATCTCTTCCCCCAGGTGCAGATTCATTCCCTTTCTCCGGCGGAGGTAATCCATGTGGCCGGCCTCTCCGGGATCTCCATGCCCCAATGCCTGGCGCGGCTGCAGGCGGCCGGTCTCGATTCGGTGCCGGGCGGAGGAGCTGAGGTGCTGGTCGATACGGTGCGTCAGGAGATCTCGCCGAACAAGATCGGCTGGCGCGACTGGGCGGCCGTCATGGAGGAGGCGCACGCTCTGGGCATGCGCACCACGGCGACGATGATGTTCGGTTCGCAGGAGCAGCCTGAAGATATTGTCGAGCATCTGTTTCGCATTCGGGAGATCCAGCAGAGGACCAGAGGATTCACCGCCTTCATTCCCTGGACTTATCAGCCGGGCAATACCGAACTTGGCGGTGAGACGGCAAGCGGCGTGGAATACCTGAAGGTGCTGGCGCTGGCACGCATCATCCTTGACAACGTGGACAACATCCAGGCCAGCTGGGTGACACAGGGGTCCCGCATGGCCCAGGTGGCCCTCTTCTTCGGCGCAAACGACCTGGGCGGCACCATGCTCGAGGAGAAGGTCGTCGCTGCCGCCGGCTGTTCTTTCCGCATGTCCCGGGAAGATGTCGTCGAACTGGCCCGCGACGCCGGTTTCATACCGGCAAGGCGCGATACACTGTACCGGATTCTGGAAACATTTTAACCACAGGGATTATGTTCTTTGTGGACAACCGCTTTTCTGGGGAGGTCTGAATGATTCCATTGCGCAAGAATATCGCCGATATGTCCGCCTATGTACCCGGCTTTCAACCCCCCGACTCGGAAGAATGGACCAAGCTCAACACCAACGAAAACCCCTACCCTCCTTCGCCCCGGGTGGTCGAGGCGATACGCGATGAACTGGGAAAGGACGGCGAGAGTTTGCGCAAGTACCCTGACCCCCAGAGCCTGAAGTTGCGCACGGCGGCTGCGCACCTCTACGGTTTCGATCCTTTCTGGGTGATCAGCGCCAACGGGTCCGATGAACTGATCAACAATCTGATTCGCGCCTTCGCCGCCGAGGGGGAGGAGATCGGCTACGTCCATCCCTCCTATTCCTATTACGCGACCCTGGCCGCGATCCAGGGCGCCCGGGTTCGCACCTTCGGCCTGACTCCGGAGATGAGCATTGCAGATTTCCCCGATCGCTACGAGGGAAAGCTCTTCTTTCTGACCACTCCCAACGCGCCGCTCGGTTTTGCCTTCGATCAGGATTATATCGAGGAGCTGGCGGGTCGCTGTGCGGGAATGCTGGTGGTCGACGAGGCCTATGCCGATTTCGGCGAACAGACCTCTCTGGAACTGGTCCGAAAGCACGAGAACGTAATCGTCCTTCGGACCTTCTCCAAGAGTTATTCCCTGGCCGGAATGCGCCTCGGACTGGCGGTCGCCCGCCCCGAGGTTGTGGCGGCGCTCGACAAGATTCGCGATCACTATCATCTCGACCGTCTCGCCCTGGCGGCGGCAACCGCAGCGCTTAGAGATCAGCAGCATCTGCGCGACAACACAGAGAAGATTCGTGAGACCCGGCGGTGGTTCACCGAACAGTTGAAGGACCTGGGATACGAAGTCATTCCCTCCCAGGCCAATTTCGTTTTTGCATCCCCCCCGGGCGGGGACGGCGAGCGTGTCTACGAGGCGCTTTTCGAGCGCCGCATCCTTGTGCGGTACTTTTCGGACCCGCTGCTGCGCCATGGCATGCGCATCACCATCGGGACCCGCGAACAGATGGAGAGGACGGCAGCGGCGCTGCAGGAGATCGGGTAGAGGCGGTGACGTGTAGTGCAAAAGCGTAAGGAGCAAGATAGTTTTGACTTCGATTTGCCTGTCGCCGCTCACCCGTCACGAATTTTATGTCTGATTTTCCTTTCGATCCCGGGGACATGGCGCCCCTCCTGCTCGCCTGGTACGGCCGGAAAGGTCGCGATCTTCCGTGGCGCCAAAACCGGGATCCTTACCGCATCTGGCTCTCGGAAATCATGCTGCAGCAGACCACTGTTCAGGCGGTTATACCCTACTACCACAAATTCCTCGCCGACTTCCCCTCTGTCGAGGCTCTGGCCTCCGCGCCCGTCGAAAGGGTCATCGAACTGTGGGCGGGACTCGGCTATTATTCGAGGGCTCGCAATCTGCATGCTGCCGCGATCAGGGTGGTGGAAGATTTCGACGGGCGGTTCCCCGGCACCCTCGATGAGCTGAAGACCCTGCCGGGGGTGGGGCGATCGACCGCCGGGGCGATCCTGTCGATCGCCTTCGACCGCAAGGCGCCGATTCTGGATGGCAATGTGCGCCGTGTTCTCTGCCGTCTGTTCGCCCTGCAGGAGCCGCCGCGCAGCGCTTCCGCCGAGAAGCGGCTGTGGTACTGGGCCGAGGCTTTGACCTCTGAAGAGCGCCCCCACGACTACGCCCAGGCGATCATGGATCTGGGAGCGACGGTCTGCACGCCGAAGCGGTCGGATTGCGAATGCTGCCCGCTGGAGACCCTCTGCCAGGCCCGAAGGCAAGGGCTGGAGCAAGTGTTGCCGCTCAAGGGCCCACGCAAGCAGATTCCGACAAAGAAACAGGTGGCGCTGTTGATCGAGCGCAATGGGGCCTTCCTCGTACGACGCCGACCCTTGTCAGGGATGCTTTCCGGCTTGTGGGAATTCCCCTCTCGTCTGCTCGGTGAGGACAATGTTCCCGGGCAGGTGGCTGCCGAACTGCTGAAAGAGGTGGGACAGACGGCGGCTCTTACCGAGGTCGGTCGGGTCAGCCACGCCTACAGCCATTTCCGTGTCGAGATTACGGTCCTGCACGCCGCGGTCGATGCCGTCAGCCTGGTCTCCGAGAGTGAAGACCGCTGGCTGAGCAAGGCCGGACTGTCGGAACTCGCCCTGCACGGGGCGCATAAAAAAATTGTTCCCCTTCTTGCAAGTCCCTGATGACATTGTCATCCTGAGACACCCTGTTGACTCACACTCTGGAGAAATCATGCCCCATACCCCGATCCTCATCGATCGACAATCAATAAAGGAACTGGCCGCCGAGCTGGCGAGGGAGACCTCTATCGCGGTCGATCTGGAAGCCGACTCCATGCATTCCTACAGGGAGAAGGTCTGCCTGCTGCAGTTCTCCACCCCCCAGCGCACCGTTCTTGTCGACCCTCTGGCGGTCGACGATCTCTCGGATCTCAATCCGGTTCTTGCCGACGCTTCCATCCGCAAAATTTTCCATGCGGCTGATTACGACATGCGCTGCATGTACCGCGACTTCGGTTTCGAGGTCCGCGGCCTGTTCGACACCATGATCGCCTGTCAGTTCCTCGGCGAAGAGAAGGTGGGACTGGCCGATGTGCTCAACAAGTATTACGAAGTCGAACTCGACAAAAAATACCAGCGGGCGGACTGGTCCGTGCGCCCGCTCGAGCCGGAGATGATCCGCTATGCAGCGGAGGACACAAGACATCTGCACCGCCTGGCCGCACTTCTTGAAGAGAAACTGTTCGAGAAGGGAAGACGGGACTGGGTGGCGGAGGAGTTCAGTCTCCTCGAACAGGTGCGTTTCTCGGAATCAGAGGGACCGATGTTTGCTCGCATCAAGGGAGCAGGAAAGCTCGATCCTCGCCAGCTGGCGATCCTCGAAGCTCTGCTGCAATGGCGCGACGAGGAAGCACGCCGCCGCGATCGCCCTCCCTTCAAGGTGGTGGGGAACCGGCAGTTGTTGGAAGTGGCCCGACATGCCCCCCAGAGCCTGCGTGCTCTGGTCGGCCTGGAAGGGGTCTTTCCCCGGATGGTTGATCGCTATGGCAGGCACATGCTCAAGCAGGTTGAAGAGGCCCTGTCGATTCCGAGCGAAGAGCTTCCTGTTTTCCCGCGAACAGAGGTGCGGAGGCGCAGCGATGAGGCGAAAAACCGTCTGGCAAAGCTCAAGGAGTGGCGTCGGATCAAGGCCCGGGAGCTGGAGCTGGAACCGGGTGTTCTCATCAACAATGCTCTTCTGGAGAATCTAGCCGACCATCCTCCGGCGACAGATGAAGGGCTTTCTGAGGTGGCAGGGATGAAGGATTGGCAACGACGGGTGCTGGGCGACGATATTGTGCGGATTTTGGCAGGCTGATTTTCCTGAATTTACCGAATCACTAGAAAAGCAATTCAGCGATGGAGGCGATGATGACCAGGCGGGGAGTTGGTGCGGCACTGATGATGGCCGGAGTTTTGCTGGGGAGCTGTGCAGCATTCGCCGATGAACAGGTATCGCGGCTGACGGTGAGCGGCAAGGCTGAGCTGACAGTGCCCGCTGATCAGGTTCAGCTCGTGGTGACAGTGAAAACCACAGGGAAAAAGGTGGAGGAGGCTCTCGAGGAGAATTCGCGTCGAATGCGAAGGGTGCAGGAATCTTTGCTGAAGACCGGGCTCGAAGAGGAAGAGTTTCGCACCGACCGGTTTCGCATTCGGCCGCAGTGGAGTTCGCGTCCCAAGTCGGTTCCTTCCGACTGGCAGCCGCAGATCACCGGCTATACGGTCCGCAACAGTGTGAAAATCGAGACGCAGAAGATCGAGCTGGCCGGAGACGTCATAGAGTCGGCCGTTGAAGCCGGCGCCAACGAGGTTGACTCTATCCGCTTCACTCTCGCCGATCCGCGCAGTCACCGTGCCGATGCCATTTCCGAAGCTGTCGGAGTTGCGCAGGCCGATGCCCGGGCCCTGGCGGACGCTGCCTCGGTGGAGCTGGTCAGGCTGCTGGAGCTGAATCTTGACAATGCGGCAGTGGCCATTCCCCGGCCGACTGTGATGGCCGAGGCGCGCATGGCATCGCCGGACAGGGCGCCGCCGATTTCCCGCGGGGATGTTCCAGTGCGCGCGCAGGTGACCCTCAGCTACGAGGTGGCGAACTAAGAGGTTTGCCCGGCAGCTTTTTTATTTACGAGGCGATGTCTTTCCACTGGTAGCGCCCGTATTTCCAGTAACCGTTCACGTTGTTGAAACGGGCATCCTCTGTCTGTTCGGCACTGAGTATTTCACCGGTCAGCAGCGGCTTGAGGTAGGGAGCGAGGACCGCTCCGCCGCCGCCGGTGATGGCGATGGCATCCATGTCCCAGTCGTCCGCCCACAGGCGATCGACTTCGTTGGCCACGGCGGTGGCCAGCTGCCCGAAAACCTGTTCCACCAGTTTCGAAAGGTCGATCTTCTCTCCCCGGATTTTTATCGATCCCTGCGCCACCGCATCGTAGAGGCGGTAGAGTTCGACATTGATGCCGCTCTTTTCGCGCAGCTTGGTGGCGATGATGTTGAAGGCTCTGGCGATTCCCGACTCGGTGGTTCGGCTGCCGCGCTCGGAATAGCGCATTTTGTCGGATATGGTGTAGTCCGAGGTCCGAAAACCGATGTCGATGACGCCGATCTTTTCCTTGAGCAGACGCCGGTCCGTGACTTGTCCCGTATCGCTGAGCATCATGTTGAACAGCGAGCCGAAGGGCTGGGGAACGACCCGGACCTTGTTGACCTTGATCGTTCTCTCCTGCCGGGTCCCGTCGCGATCGAGCAGCGTCACGGTGTGATTGCCGAGCAGCAGCTTGGCGAAAGCATCCTTGTGCTGACGGTAGTGACCGATCGGCAGTCCGGTGACCAGGTTGATCGGTATGTGGGACGAGCCGAGGCGGGCGAGGGCGGTCATGGCCAGCGGCCGGGCGAACTGGCTGACGAACTGGCCCTGGTCGAGGGTGAAAAAGCGGGTGTTGCTCTGTCGCTCGGCCAGCTCGCCGATGAAGTGGGAGACACCGTCGATCTCCACATGCAGATGATCCTCAACAGGTTCCTGGCCGAGAATGTCCTCGGTGTACTGGATCTCCGTTGCCTCGCCGAGAATCGATTTGAACAGGACCGTCTCATTCGCCTTGGCGGCTTTCGTGAAACCGAAGCCGATGTCGATGCCGATAATGTCCACCTTGTCTTCTCCCGTTGGCTGAGGATTCTCCGGCGGCCCCTGTTCCCTGGAAGGGGGTGCCGGCGTTGTCGCGTTCTCCGCTGTCCGCCGTTTCGGTATAAGCGCCATCTTTCGTCAGGTTCCTTCTGTTTCTGTTTTAGAATCGCCGGGCATTCTAACACATACGATTCGCTTAACGAACCGATAAGTGGATCAGGAGAGTGAGAAAGGGGCTTGGGAGGGATAATCAGCGGGTCTTTCCGGGGATGCCCGGTTCGGTCATCGGCCCTGGGTCGAGCAGTCTGTCCAGTTCCTCCTCGGGCAGGATATTCTCATCACGGCAGACCTGGCGCACGGTTCTGCCCGTTTCATGCGCTTTTTTAGCGATCTGTGCAGCCCTGTCGTAGCCCAGCTCCGGCGCCAGGGCGGTGCAAAGGGCGAGGCTCATCTCGATCAACTCCTCGCACCGTTCGCGGTCCGCCTCCAGATCCCTGAGGCAACGCTCGGTGAACTGGGTTGCGGCCGCTCCAAGCACGGCGATCGATTGCAGCAGGTTGTGGGCCA
Organism: Desulfuromonadales bacterium; assembly: GCA_046483795.1. Classification (GTDB taxonomy): domain Bacteria; phylum Desulfobacterota; class Desulfuromonadia; order Desulfuromonadales; family JAWOCM01; genus JAWOCM01. The sequence continues at coordinate 39,391 of JAWOCM010000083.1, forward strand.
TCACAGGCATCATGACGTTGAGTTCGAAGTTGCCAGAGAACCCGCCGAGGGTGATCGCGGCATCGTTGCCGAGGACCTGGGCGCAGGCCTGCATCAGGCTTTCGGCCATCACGGGGTTGACCTTGCCCGGCATGATCGAACTGCCCGGCTGCACCGGTGGAAGGCGCAGCTCTCCCAGTCCGCACCGCGGGCCGCTTCCGAGAAAACGGATATCGTTGGCGATCTTGAACAACGCTCCGGCGCTTGCCTTGAGGGCGCCGCTGGTGGCGACCACTGCATCCTTGGCCGCCTGTGCCTCGAAGTGATTGAGCGCTTCATGCAGCGGCAACTTGTTTGCGGCCGCCAGCCCCCTGATGACCCTTTCGGCGAATTCGGGATGGGTATTGAGGCCTGTGCCGACCGCAGTGCCGCCCAGAGCCAGTTCGCACAGTCCGTCGAGGGTGGCCTCGAGACGGCGGATCGAGGAGCCGGCCTGGCGGGCGTAACCGGAGAACACCTGACCCAGCCGCACCGGGGTGGCATCCTGAAGATGGGTACGGCCGGTGGTGACGATATCCTCGAAATCGCCGGCTTTTTCGCCGAGGGCCTCCTGCATGGCGAACAGCGCCGGAATGAGGGAGTTGCGGATCTCTACGGCGGCGGCGAGGTGCAGGGCGGTGGGGATGACATCGTTGCTCGACTGGCCGAGATTGACGTGGTCATTGGGATGCACCGCCTTGCTGCCTGCCTCCCGGCCGAGCAGTTCGGAGGCCCGGTTTGCGATGACCTCGTTGGCGTTCATGTTGGTGCTGGTGCCGGAGCCGGTCTGGAAGATATCGAGTACGAACTGCTCATCGAGTCGGCCCTCGATCACTTCCTCTGCGGCTTCCATGATCGCCATGGCCGTTTCCTTGTCAAGCAGGCCGAGTTCCATGTTCGCCCTCGCGGCATGTTCCTTGATCTGACCCAGGGCGCGGATGAAGGAACGGGGAAAACCGATGCCGCTGATGGGGAAGTTTTCCAGGGCGCGGGCAGTCTGGGCGCCGTAGAGGGCATCCGACGGAACCTCCATGGTCCCCATCGAATCCTTCTCCTCTCTGGTCCTGTTGCTCATAAATTCCTCCTTAAGGCTGAACCGCCTCGATGTGCAAGGATGTGCGGCATCTTCGATCATATCAAGCCGGCCGGGACTGTCAACGACACTTAATTGCGTTTATCCATATTAAAAAAAGAAGCTTTATTTTTAGTTTTGGTAATGGCCAGGTTCGTGTATCATGGGAACGATGAGCAGCCTGGCCTTTTCCTTTATTCTCTTTTCCGCCTTTATGCACGCCCTGTGGAACCTTCTGGTCAAGCGCAGCCGGGACAAGACCGCCTTTATCTGGTGGATGTTCTTCTGTTCAGGCGGGTTGTTCACCATCCTGCTGCCCGGCGTTCCAGGAGCCTTTCCGGCCCCGGATGTCCGCATCGTGCTGCTGAGTATCGCCGGGGCGGTCTGTTTCGTAGGCTACCATCTTTTCACCGGCCGGTCCTACCGCCATGGCGATCTGTCGATCACCTACCCCCTGGCCCAGACTGCGATGCTCTACGTACCGGTGTGGGGGGTACTGCTGCTCGGAGAAAGTCTCTCCCCTCTGGGAATCGCCGGTATTTTGCTGGTGCTGTGCGGCGCCTACTGCATTCAACTGAGGCAGATGACTTTCGGGGAGGTGCTGCGCCCCTTCCGCAACCTCGGTGACCCGTCCGTACAGGCGGCGCTGGCAGCAGGTTTCATCTACTCGGTCGGTGCGGTGATCGACAAGACCGGCGTTTCGGCCTATCATCCCCTCTATTTCACCTACCTTCTGGTGGGCTGGATGTTCCTGTTCATGTCCGCCAATCTGCTTCGTCCGGGGCAGAACGGCCGCATCGCCGAGGAGTGGCGCCACAGCCGGGGGCTGATCCTTCTCTCCGGACCGGTCATGCTCGGCTCTTTCCTTTCCTTTCGATACGGCCTCGACCTGGCGCCGATGAGCTACGCCGTGCCGGTCCGCCAGGTCAGTCTTCTGATCGCCGTCCTGATCGGGGTGCTTTTCCTCGGTGAAAAGGCGGGCAGGATCCGTTTCGCCGCTGCCAGCCTCATCCTCGTGGGGGTCTTGATGGTGAGGGCAGGGTGAGACCCTGTCCTTCGGCATCCGATGCGCTTCCCGGTATACACCCCGTCTCAGCCCATGTATTATAGGGCCTATGTCTTTTTATCACCTCACCGCCTTCAGTCCATCCAACAGGCGCATGATTCTCCTGCTCGTCTGCAGTCTCCTGCTGTGGTGCACAGCCGTCTTCGGCTTGTGGATGAGCGGATCTCTTCTCGAGCTGGCGCAGCCCTGGTGGCCGGGCGTGTTCCTGGCCGTGCAGCTGTTCGGTGCCGTACAACTTCTGCTTCCGGTGCTGCGGATGGAGCCGGAACAGCGCAGCCGCTTATTCTATCTCTTCTGGGGAGCCGTGCTGGCGTTGTGCGTCTGGTTGCTCAACCAGCCGAATCCCGGCGGTCTCTGGGAGCCCATATTGACGGTGCTCAAGTCGGGCCTGTTGATGTTGGCGGCGACCGCCGTTGGAGCCGTGCTGGCACGCTATATCCGACGCCTCTGGGAGATCGTGCCCATCTGCCTCGCCATGGCGCTGGCCGACTTCGTCAGCTGGTTCAGCGGTCCGACCGCCGGTTTCACCCGGGCGATCGAGCAGTACTACCGGGCGCCTGAAGGTCCTCCGCCTCTGATCGACATGGTTCTGGTCAAACTCGCCTTTCCCGACCCTGTCGGTCTGGCGCCCGTCTTCGGAATTTCAGACTGGATCATGGTGGTGTTCTTCGCCGCTGTTGCAAGCCGTCACGGTGTCAACGACAATCTGCTCGGCAGTTCGGGTCAGGCCCTGGCGCAGCAGGGTCGTTCCGGTGGCTACCTTCCGGTATCTGCAGCTGCGCTCTTGGTGGCGGTCCTGCTGGCGCAGGGAACCGGCCTGTTCCTCCCGGCGCTTCCGATCATCGCCCTGATCGTGCTGTTATGGTATGCAGGGCGGTATCTGTTGATGCGTCGGAAGAGTCCGACTCAGGAAACGGGACGTTGACAGACCAGAACGATGCGCTTTTTTGGCCTTAGCAATGACTGAATCCTGTTGGCTGGAGGGACGAAGTCGTAGTCGAGCCGGACCACTTCGAACCCGACCTGCTCTGCCAGCAGGACCAGCTGCCGGGGGCGGAATATCTGCTTGTGGCCGTAGGGAACAGGGGGGAAGAAGGTTTCCAGGAAGAGAGGGGATTTGCCTCCGGAGAGACGATACGCCCACTCGCTCAAGCGGTAGGCGATCGAGTCCCGGGAGGGGGTGTCGATGAAAAGGAATCCCCCCGGCTTCAGGATACGGATCGCCCCCTGAAGAGTTTCCAGGGGAAAATTCACATGTTCGATGACGTCCCACAGCGTTGCCATGTCGAAGCAGGCAGCCTGATCCTGGCGATCTGAGAAGGTTTCGATCGTCTCTTCGTGCAGCAGGAATCCGAATTTCCGCCGGGCGAATTCCCGCCGCAGGCCGCTGGGTTCCAATCCCCGGGCGCTGGCGCCTTCCTCGATGATCCGCTCCATGAATTGGCCTGTCCCGGCCCCGATGTCCAGACAGCGTGCTCCCTGCGGCGGCCTGTGATCGCGCAACAGTTTCAGGCGCAGCGGCAGCAGGGGATCGACCTCCTTCATCCGCTCTTCCATATATTTTGCCGATCGTTCATCCAGCGGCCGACGCTTGCCGGGGGGATCCTGGGCCGGCAAGGGATCGAGAAGGTCGACGGCGTGGAAGTCGCACCGGGAGCAGGCGTAAACCGTTGACCGGCTCAGGCTGTAGAGCGGCGCCGCGGACCATGAGCCGCAAAGTTTGCAGCGTCGAAAGTCGTAGGGTGCCTGGGAGTTTTGGGAGCGAGGGTCCGAAAAGGGTGCTTCCATGGTCGAGAACTTCCTCCAGGCTCAGGAGATCAGGTGGGTCTGGAAATGGCGTTCCAGGTAGTTCTGGAAAAACTTGACCTCTTTCAGGGCAAGTTTCAGCCGACCCTTTTCCATGCGGTTCAGGTGATCCAGGGAGATGAAATTGTTCGGTTCATGCCCTTCGTGGATGGCCCTGACCTGATTGCGCAGGCGCAGATGGACCAGAAAGTCGTAACTCGCCTTCAGGTCGCGAGCCTGCTGCTGCTTGAGCAGCCCGCGATCCAGCAGTATCTGCAGGCGCTCCCGGGTTCCTCCGGGCAGCAGGCCCGCTTCCAGTGCCAGGACCTTGACCCCCTCGGTAATAGCGAATATCCCAGCCTTTTTTATATCGATTTCGCCGTAGTGGTCTCCCTTTTTTTCCGTCTTGAGCCGTCCGAACAATCCGATGGGCGGTTTGAATCCGAGGGTGTTGATGGCGGTGCGAGCCAAAAATACGTCGTCGTCAGCCAGATGGGATTCCAGATGGGATTTCAGTTTCTCTTCGAAAGAGCGCTCGCCGTGGAGGGTGCGCAAGTCGAAGAACATGCTGCCGTTGAGGATGTTCTCCGAAGTGGGGGTGGACATCCAGTTGTCGACGACCGTGGTCCATTCCGAAAGGCTGCGTCGCCAGAAGGGATTGTTCGCCATGATCTTGCCCGGACAGGGAGGGACTCCCATCTCTACCAGGGATTCGATGAGGGCTTGGGAGAAGTCTTCGATCTGTTTCAATTCCTCGCCGGAAACGTCGTCGGAATAGACGATGGCGTTGTCCTGATCGGTGGTCAGAGTCTGCTCCCGTCGTCCCTCGCTTCCCAGAACCAGGAAGGCGAAACGGTCGGTCAGGTCGGGGAATCGCGTCTCGCGCAGAAGGGAAATCAGTCGAATCTGAAGCCGGTCGTTGAGATGTGCAATCATTCTCACCAGGTCGGCGGTCGCCACCCGCGTATCGACCAGATGCACCACCAGGTCCTGGATCTGCCGGTGCAGGGATCCCAGCTCCCCCATGGTCTCCGCCTGTTCGATATCCCGCAGCATCTTCTGCGGGGAGCGCAACTGGAGGTGAAGGATGTCCGAGTCGGTGATGATGCCGCAGAGTCCGCCATCGTCCTCGACTACGCAGACCCTGTGGATATCGTGGCGGGACATGCGGTAGAGAACCTCGAAAAGGAAATCCTCTTCCCGAACGGTGATGAGGGGGGAGTTCATGATCTCGCCCACCTTAAGGTCGGCGGGATCTCTGCCCGCGGCCACCACCTTATTGCGAAGATCCCGGTCAGTGAAGATGCCGATCGGCTCGTCCCCCCGGCAGACCACCAGGCTGGAAATCCGACGCTCGCGCATGAGAGCCGCCATCTCCACCAGAGAATCGTCCGGGGAACACGTTGCAACATCGCGCCGGCAGATATTCCGTACCGGCATAAAGAACACGTTTTCTTCAGCCATTGGATTGACTCGTGATGAAAGGATGAAAAGGGATTTTCTGTCAGTCTATATGAAACCGCTGCCATATAAAAGGTTTAGTGTACAGGCAATGGTGCCGGGAATGTCCGGATTCAAGCGCCGGAGCTGTCCGTGTAGAAAAGGGAGGTCTCCCGGGACCTCGTCTACTCTTTGACTTCAGACTCGAAGGGCCCCCGGCGAATGAGCCGCATCAGATCTTCAGCGCTGGAGCAGCCTGGTTCAAGAGCCAGAGCCTGCTCGCAGTCCTCAGCGGCCAGGGAGAAGAGCTTCATCTCGTAATAGGTCTGGGCGCGGCCGAAGTATCCTTCGTAACTGGAAGGCTCGATCTCCAGGGCACAACTGTAATCCTCGATAGAGTGGTCGAATCTTCCCAGCATCCGGTTGACCAGCCCTCTGTTGGCCCTGCTGCGAAAGTTTTGTTCATCCTGAAGAATGGAGCGGGTGAAATCATCTTGTGCCTGAAAGAATTTTCCGAGGGAAAAGAGAGCCATCCCGCGATGATTGTACACCATGGCCCGCACATGATCCTCCAGAGTCATTTCCAGAAGTTGACCGTAAAGATCGATGGCGGTTTCCAGATCGTTTTGGCTGTGGGCATTCAAGGCGGCGAGCATGGTTTTTTCCAGGTCGCTTGCCAGCGGATTGGGGATCGGGCCGGCGGCGACTGACGGGGATGTCCCTTCCGCATGTGAGGAAAGGGTGATCCTGTCCTGAACAAGGACGGGAACTTCCAGGCTGTTGCGTCTCTTTTTCCCTCGCTGTCTGATTTCCTTCTGGAAATCCCGGATCTCCTGAAAGATCAGATCGGAGAGGGTCAGAGTGGCATTGAGGGAGGCCAGTTTTCTTTTGATCGATTCATTCGGCAGGGCGATGTCCGATTTGTAGACCAGTTCGTGTTCCACTTCGGCCCAGGCGTCCTGTAGAATAGTCCGCATCTGGACCTCGCAAACATCGGCGGTGTGCGGGATCGGTCCCCCGGCGGGCGGATTTTCCAGCTTGATCAGCATATGCACCGAATCGTAGCCGAACTCGCGAAAGGATTTTTCACTGCCCTTTCTTTGAGCTTCAACAATAGTGAAGCGCTCGGAGAGCAGTCCTTCGATTGTCTCCAGATCCTCGAGAAAAGGACATATGATTCTCAGGCCGAGGACATCGGTGATAAGACCGGAATCTCCACCCTTTTCTCTCCTCCTGACTTTCTGCAGCTTCTGGAAATAATCCGGGAACCGTTTGACGCGATATTTGATCGTGGGTGTATGGCCCTGCGTTTCAAGAAGGGTCCGCACTTCCCGGTAAAGAGTGGAAAGGGTCTCTTCGTAGGCAGGATGCTTCGCCTTGTATGTCGACTGGAGTTCGTCCCGGACATGATCGGTTGATTCAAAATTCTTGTCGGACATGTTTCCTCCGGCGCTTCCGGTGAAGGCTGTTTCTGAAAGTGGCGTCGTTTCGGCCGGCGGTTATTTTTCCATGTCCAGACGCCGGTAAAGAGTGGCCCGGCTGATGTCGAGTTTCTGGGCCGCCTGACGTTTGTTGCCGCCGAGCTGGTCAAGAACGAATGAGGTGTAGCGATTGGCCATTTCCTCGAGAGTTGGAAGAGAGCCTTCCGCAGCCAGTTCGGAAAAGAGGGGGGCGGTGCCGTCATGAGATGTGCGGCTGGCTTTGCGGATTCTCTCGGGCAGACAGGAGGGGGTGATTTCCGGTCCGCTGCAAAAAGCCATGGCCCGTTCGATGGCGTTTCGCAGCTCTCGCACGTTGCCCGGGAATGCATATTTGTGCATCAGGTCGAGCGCCGCGTCGGAGATGCCCCGAACATCCCGTCCCATCTGCGCGGCAAGAAGGTCGATGAAGTGGGCGGCCAGCAGATCGAGATCGTCTCCCCGTTCTCGCAGGGGGGGGACGTTCAGGCCGAAGGTTTCCAGGCGGTAATAGAGATCCTTGCGAAACCGGCCCGCTGTCACTTCCTCCTCGAGGTCGATGTTGGTGGCGGCAATGATGCGGACATCGACCCGGCTTTCGCGATTGGCGCCGACCGGTCTGACCTGCCCGTCCTGAAGGATGCGCAGCAGCTTGGCCTGCAGTTCGATCGGCATTTCGGCGATTTCATCGAGAAAAAGCGTCCCGCCTTCGGCTTCGGCAAAGAGCCCCTTGCGGGTGCTGACCGCGCCGGTGAAGGCTCCGGCGGCATGGCCGAAAAACTCGCTTTCCTGCAATTCGGCCGGTATCGCCGCACAGTTGACAGCGATGAAGGGGCCCTCGCTGCGGGGGCTCTCTCGATGGACCGCCCGCGCCACCATGTCTTTGCCGGTTCCGCTTTCTCCGGAGATAAGGACCGGCCCCGGTGCACGAGCGATCTGCTTGAGGGTGGTGAAGAGCGAGCTCATGGCCGTGCTGCGGCCGATGATGCCATGGAAATCTCCACTTCCCAATACATCCCGAAACCTCTGTACGTCCTGCCGCAGACGACGCGTTTCAAGGGTGCGCCGCACACAGAGCATCAGGTGATCGAGATCGAGGGGTTTGGTGAGAAAATCGTCGGCTCCCTGTTTGAGAGCGTCCACCGCCTGCGGAACAGTGCCGAAGGCAGTCATGATAAGGAACCCCGGGGGAAGGGCAAGTTCCAGGACCCGCCTCAGCAGACCCAGGCCGTCGGTTCCCGGGAGGCGAAGATCGCTGATCACCAGATCGGGGTTCCAGCGCCTCACCAGCGCCCAGGCCTCCTCGGCATTCGCGGCGCTGTGCACCAGAAGCCCGGCATTCTCAAATTCCTCCACCAGAAGCTTGCGCAGGGCGGCATCATCCTCAACGACCAGAACTCTCTCCTGATTTTGCGGAGCTGTTTTTATATCTTCACTCATCGGAATCCTCCGTTTTTTCGATTATTATGCTGAAACTGGCCCCGCCCAGATCGGACCGGTCCACTTCGAGGCGCCCGGCGTGGTCGCGGACCGCTGCCTGCGCCACGGCCAGTCCCAGGCCTGTTCCCTGGTCAACGGGTTTGGTGGTGAAGAAGGGCTCGAAAAGCCGGGCATGATTCTCCTCAGGTACTCCGGGGCCGTCATCGGTGACCCGGAACCCGATTTCTCCAGTGCGGTCGAACCACTCCAGATAAACTTGTCCGCCGGGGCCGGTGGCCTGCACAGCATTGCGCACCAGATTCACCAGGGCCTGCTCGAGCCGGACCCGGTCGATCGGAAGTACAGGGGAGGGACGCGGGCCGGTCACAGTCAGTGCAACCCCTTTCCCGGCCGCCTCGTCGCGGACCTGGGAGGCCGCGCATTCAGCGATGTCGGCAAAAGCGGTCGGGCGCAACCGAAGCCCGTTTCCCCGCCCGAAATCGAGCAGTTGACGCACGATATGTTCCATGCGCTGGACTGCATCGCGGATTTCGCGAAATTCCGTGGTGGCTATTTCGGGCAGCTCGTTTCGACGCTGCATGCGCTGGGCTTTTCCGGAGACCACACTCAGGGGGGTGCCCAGCTCATGGGCGACCCCTGCCGCCAGTTGTCCGATGGCGGCCATTTTTTCCGACTGTTGCAATCGGCGTTCGAGTTGTGCCTGTTCCTGCCGCTGGCTGTCCAGTTTTCGCTCCGAACGTTCGATGCTGTCGAGCATGGCGTTCATCCCCTGAGTCAACTGGCGGATTTCCCGTGGTCCTGAGAAGGAGGCGCGGTGATCCCGGTCTCCGCCCTCGATGCGGGACATGCTGCGCACCAGCAATCCCAGGTTGCGCCCGATCAACCGATGGTGTCCGTAGACGACGATGCCCAGCAGAAGAAGAGAAAGAAGGATCAGCAGAACCAGAGCCTGATGCCGCACCTGGTTGATATAATTCTTGAAATCGCTCCCCTCGCGGGTGAGTTGCAAAAGCCCTGTATTGAGACCTCCAGAGTCGGAGAGGGGAACAAAGTAAGAATAAACCTGTTGGCCATCGGCTTCATGCCGGTATTCTCCCTTGCGGTCGCCCTCCGCTGCAAGCTCGGCAAGATGGCGCGTCCCCACGACGGGTTCGCTCGGGCCGCTCGATGCAATCCGCTTTCCGTCCTTGTCATAGACATAGGCGCCATAGACCCGACCGAAGCGAAAAACCGAGGAGAGTGCTTTCTCTATGCTGCCCTCTCGACCCTGCTCCATGGAGTACTCCAGGGGACCGCGTATCGCCCGGGCAATCAGTTCGATATCCTCCTGCATCCGCTTCTCAACCTCCTGTTCCAGACGCTGAAGGCTGAAGTATCCAGCAAGGGAGAGGACCCCGATGAGCGGAAGAACCAGAAAAAGAAGAAGAGAAACCCGCAGGCTGAGGCCCCTCCCTGAGGATCGGTCAAACATTGAAAGACTCCTTTGTAAAAATAGACATGTATAAATATTGCACAGAAATCACTGTCTCGTCAAGGAGATGGGAAGGACGTCCTGAGTGATGCTTTTGTGAGGAGTATTGGCGGGTTGAAGAGGATTTTTGGTTGTTTTCAAAATTGGCAGGCCTCTTGCAATTGGTTTGGGAGGACGTCACAAGCGTTGCCGTGCATCGGCACTGCAGCTGAGGTGACGATTGGCGCAAAGGCTGCAGGAGCCTTTGCGCTTTACTTCAAAACTTTTTTACGGAGGTTCAGCACCATGATGAATTTCGCCCAGAAAAACCGCAAATCCCTCTTCGGAATCCTTTTTGCCGCCGCTCTCGCTCTGACGGCTGTCCCGGCTATGGCCCAACCCGGCTATGGCAGTGGCGATGCCGCCCAGGAAGGTGCTCAGCAACCCGCTAAGCAGGATTTTGACGAGCAGACCCTGGATAATTTCGCTTCAGCCTCAGTCGAACTGGGCAAGATCCAGGAAGAATTCTCCCAGAAGCTGGAAGGGGTTCAGGATCGTGAGAAGGCGATGACCCTTCAACGTGAAATGAATGAAAAGATGGTCCAGGTCGTTCAGGACAAGGGTATCGATGTCCAGACCTACAACGCCGTCGCCAACCAGCTGGGTGCCGACCCGGAACTGAAGAAGAAGATCGACAAGATGGTTGAAGAGAAGAAAGCGGAATAACTGCTGATCAGATTTTCAGAAAAAAGCTTCACTTATTCTGAAAGATGGCAAAGAAGGCGAGGGGGAAACCTCTCGCCTTCTTTGTTTTGAGGGACGGTCAGACAACCTTTTTGAAAAAGAAACATGTTGCAGAAATGAACAAGCTTTCAGAGCTCATCAACTGGAACGGCATACGAGTTCGGAGAAGATTTTTTCTGCTATTTCGGTATGTTGTAAAATTTTTCAGGCTTTTTCCCGCAATTGGCAAATCTCTTGCTCCTATGGTTGGACAAAACCAAATTGGCGTTGCCTTGCACGCCGCCGTGGTACAGGTCTCTATCGCAGCAAGGGCTGTAGGAGCCTTTGCCCTGTACTGCGGACCCCATTCAGTTTTTGTAGGGAGGTCCAGATCAATGTTTAGTTTCGTCCAGAAAAATCGCAAAGCTCTCTTCGGAACCATCTTTGCCGCTCTCCTTGCGTTGACCGCCTCGCCGGCCATGGCTCAATCCGGTAACTACGGCAGTGGAAATGCCGGCCAGGGTGCTGCTCAAGGCCAGGGTGCCGCCGATCAGGGTGCCGCCGGTCAGGGTGCTGCCGGTCAGGGTGCTGCCGGTCAGGGTGCTGCCGGTCAGGGTGCCCAGCAACCCGCCAAACAGGATTTTGACGATCAAACCCTTGAAAAGTTCGCTTCAGCCTCAGTTGAACTGGGTACTATCCAGGATAAGTATTCCGAAAAGCTCGAAGGGGTTCAGGATCGCGAGAAGGCGATGAACATTCAGCGTGAGATGAATGAAGAGATGGTCCAGGTCGTTCAGGACAAGGGCATAGACGTCCAGGACTATAATGCTGTCGCCAACCAGATGAGCGCCGACCCGGAACTGCAGAGCAAAGTCGACAAGTTGGTCGAGGAAAAGAAAGCAGAATAACTGCTGAGCGGGTTTATCAAAAAAAGCTCCATCCATTCCTAGGAATGGTAAAGAAGGCGAGGGGAAGACCCCTCGCCTTCTTTTTTGTCGGCTTTTCTGAGGGGTTTTTGGCAAACCGGTGTTAACGCCGAATTTGGACGGAATGTGAGGTGTTTATGGTTGACATGGTTTTTGTGAATGGGGTAGGAGTGAAGATATATGTGCCTTTGCATGTATGCCAGGTCAAACCTGCGGTCAAGTATCAGGTCCTTAATATCAGGTATCCAATCGATGAATCTTGTGGCAAAAATACTGGTCTTTTGTGGCGCTCTGATCATCCTCGGATCCCTGTTTCCGACGCGACAATTGATTTCGCAGTTACCCGGAGGACGCATCCGCACTTCCTGGTACGCCATGCTGCTTCTGGAGATGGTGTTTCTCCTCGGATATCTGGGTTACGCCTGGGTTGTTTGGCATACCTCCCTGCGATTGATCGATCTGATTGTCCCGGTCGTGTTTTTTCTGGGCTCCTGTTTCGTCTGCCTTACGGCCATTCTCTCGCTGCAAACGGCCAGGACAATAGGACGAGTCGATTTTCTGGAGCGGGAGAACATGATGGACGCAACCACGGGTATCTTCAATCGACGCTATCTGGAGCACTGTTTGAACAAAGAGGTTGAGCGAGCCTGGAGATATGACCTTCCCCTTTCAGTACTCATGGTCGATATCGACCATTTCAAGCAGGTCAACGACCGATATGGACATCTGGCCGGGGATGAAGTGCTGTGTTCGTTTGCGAAACTTCTGAAAAGGGAAATCAGGGATCTGGACATTGTGGCGCGATTTGGTGGTGAGGAGTTTTTAGTCATCGCTCCGCAGACCTCTTCTCAGGGTGCTCTCGATCTGGCCGAGCGATTGCGATCGTGCGTTGAATCGAGTCGCTTTACGCTGTCCGAGGCGAAGAATCCTCCCGCCAGGATAGCTCTGACGTGCAGCATCGGCGTTGCAACTCTCTGCGAGGAGGTTGATTGCCAGGAGAGACTCGTTTATGCGGCGGACGAAAATCTTTACCGTGCCAAGCGCGACGGGCGTAATCGAGTCAATGCCGACAAGCCGAGCAAGGACTCTGTGAAGCCTCGCAGTACGTTGTTGGCCAGCTGAGCGGCTCTCATGCCTCTTAAGCAATATCCAGGAGAAAAGATGTATGGATTTGGACATAGATTCTTATAAAAGGGTTATTGAAAACCTTCATGACGGGTTATATTTTGTCGACCGAAACAGGATTATTACATTCTGGAACAAAGCTGCTGAAAGAATTACCGGATTTTCTGCCACTGAAGTCGTGGGAAAATCATGCTCTGACAATATCCTCAATCACGTTGATGATGAAGGCAACAATCTTTGTGAAGGGATGTGCCCGCTTGCTGCAACGATTGAAGACGGGGATAACCGTGAAGCCGAGGTATACTTGCACCACAAAGATGGTCACCGATTGCCGGTTCTTGTGCGTGCCAGCATACTGACTGATAAAGACGGAAAAATAATCGGGGGAATTGAATTATTTACAGATATCAGCAACATGGCAGCTAATGAGTTGAGGGTTAAAGAACTCGAAAGGCTGGCCTATCTCGACAACCTGACTCAATTGGCGAACAGGGGGTATGTCGAAAAGGAACTCCGTAGCATATTGGCTGAGAAAGAGCGCTTTGACGTCCCATTCGGTATATTTTTTATCGATATCGATCATTTTAAAAAAATCAATGATAATTATGGACATGATGTGGGAGATGAAGTCCTGAGGTTTGTGGCGAATAGCTTCGTTGCCACTTCCAGGCCATTTGATATTTACGGTCGCTGGGGAGGGGAAGAGTTTGTCGGAATTATACGGAATGTGAGAAAGAAAGAGCTTGAGGCAATGGGGGAAAGGCTTCTTTCTGTTATAAAAAATGCTTACACAGTTCATGACAACGAAAAAATATCTGTCACCATTTCCATAGGGGCAACCCTCGTCAGGGAAGATGATACTGTTGACAGCCTTATAAAAAGAGCTGATATCAATTTATACCGGAGTAAATCAAAGGGACGGGATTGCTTGACTATGAGTTGAAATTTCCGAACGTCAAGGGGACGAGCCTGAAAAGGCCCGCCCTTTGACTGTGACCCTGTGAACCTCTGATTTACTCGAACGTGAAGCCGAGTGGCGTCTCCACCCCTTCTTCGACTGCATTCCCTTCATATAAGACCGTCTCTTTCTGGCGGGGCCTGTTCATGGTCCTGGCGATGCCGCGGCGGCTTTCTGCTCTACCACGACCGGAACGCCTTCTTCTTCATCCCCGATGACGTGATGAGCGCCGGCCAGGCCAGGAGACTCCGGGGGATTCTCGACGCTGGAGCTCGGGAAAATCCCGTTTGACAAGCACGGAATTCCGATTAGATTTAATACAAGGTTTTTCAATGTTTGCTTGCCCGAACAAGGGAGGTGCGGATGAAAACAGTGTCGGAAATTCTGAAAAAAAAAGGCAGCAGCGTCTGGACGATTGGGCCGGAAGAGATGGTCATCGAGGCACTCCGAGTCATGGCCGACAAGGAGATCGGCGCTCTTGTCGTGGTCGAATCGGGAAAGGTGGTCGGCATTTTCACCGAGCGGGATTATGCTCGTAAGGTCATACTCAAGGGGGCTGCGTCCAGAGAGACTCCGGTGCGTGACATCATGAGCACCCGGGTCGCCTATGCCCAACTCGAAATGACAGCGGAGGAGTGTCTGGCGTTGATGACCGAAAAGCGCTTCCGGCATCTTCCGGTCATAGATGATGGCGAGTTGAAGGGCCTGGTTTCCATCGGCGACGCGGTCAAGGCCGTGATCGAGGAACGGGAATTCATGATCGGCCAGCTTGAGAACTACATCATGGGCGGATAGACTCAGCGCCGCCGGTGAATTGGACGTGTTAAAAAGGGGACAGTGCGCTATTGCAGCCTGTCCCTCTTTTTGACCATAAATCATATCCAGCTGAAGCCGGAACGAGAAAAAGAGAGTTTTAATGGCCCATCTCAGCGCGCGCGGTAGTTATGCGGATTTAACCAAACGGCTGAACCGGTTTCCACAGGGGGCACCGCCGTCCGAACTTTTGTACCGGATTCTCGGCTTGCTTTTCTCGGAAAGGGAGGCTGAACTGATGGCCAGACTGCCGATCAGGCCGTTTACTGCCGAACAGGCGGCCCGGAACTGGAAGATGGACGTGGGCGAAGCGCAGATCCTCTTGCAGGAATTGGCCGGCCGGACCCTGCTGGTCGATATGAGGGTCAACGGCCGCATGGAGTATGTTCTTCCGCCGCCTATGGCAGGATTCTTCGAATTTGCTCTCATGAGAGTGCGTGACGACATCGACCAGAAGCTGCTCTCCGAACTCTATGAACAGTACATCACAGTGGAAGAGGACTTTATCAAGGGGCTTTTTGTCGACGGTACGACGCAGTTCGGCCGGGTTTTCGTACAGGAGGACGTTCTGTCTGCGACGCAGTCCCTGCACGTACTCGATTTCGAACGGGCATCCGAAGTGGTTGAAACGGCCAGCGAAATCGGTGTCGGCCTGTGCTACTGCCGCCATAAAAAGGATCACCAGGGAGCTGCCTGCGACGCGGAAATGGAGATCTGCATGACCTTCAACGCTGTCGCGGAATCCCTGAACCGGCACGGCGCAACCCGACAAGTGGAGAAGGTCGAATGCAAGGAGTTGCTGCACAA
>JAWOCM010000058.1:0-4753 GCA_046483795.1 Desulfuromonadales bacterium
GGGGCCAGTTTAGCCGCTCAACCGGAGGTGCGCGACAGTTGCGTCAGCTTGATCAGTTTATCCGTCACGGTCCCCTCCTTTCCGCCCGTTTCAGGACTTATCGATTTGTTTCAGGTCCGGACCTGAAACATTAGATTTCTTGATTCAACGCCGTGGGACACGTTACGTCCCGGGCAGCTTCCAGGCGATTCGAACGTCGCCTTTGCGCATGGTGTATTTGAGCGCGTCGAAGTGTTCGAGCAGGGCCTGGACCTGCTTGCGGGCGCTTCCGAGCTGATCGCGAAATTCAGCCAGAGAAAGGGTGTCCTGCTGGCTGAAGTGGCGTCGCAAAAGCTCCAGAGCCTCTTCATAGGTGTCAACGTGAAAGAAAATCTCCTCGTTGAGCTTGATCAGTCGGCCTGTGCCGAGAAGATAGCTGAAAAACGGCTCGGTCTCGGCGGCCTGGAGGCCGAGCCTCTCCGTCATCTCCCGGCGGTTCTTGACCTGGACGCCACCTTCGCGGTAGGCCTGTTCGATTTTTTCGATAACTTTCTGCTGGCGTTGGTCAGGCGTCGGTACGAACCCGGGCCGGCAGAAGCCGTCCTGATGAGCCTGCAGTTCGTCTTCGTCGATCATATCGGTCACGATACGGTCGAAGGCCTTCTGGCTGAGGGTTTTAGGCAGCGCCCCTTTCAGAGTGGCATGGGGAATCGCCGGTATCAGGGGGGTCTGCTTGTGAAACTGCTCGATCGTCTGGAGAAGCACGGCTTTCCAGGAACGCAGTTTTTCGTTCGCCACCCATTGATCACCGAGTTGCGTTACCTGCCCGGCCTTTTCCAGGGCTTCGAGGTGATCGGCAATGCGCTCTCTTCCCAGGCCGGTCATCGCCTCAAGCTGCTTTATCCGTCCCCCCTCCAGCTCGGTCAGCTTCTGCAGGACGAAAGCGCGTTCGCCTGATTCCAACTCGGCCAGACCGGTCATGATCGCATCGCGGAAACGCTTGTGTTTGGTCGGCCGGGGATCGATGACCCGTCCTCCGCCGATGGTCGTCATCGGGGAGTAGGATCGGATGATGAACCGGTCCTGCCGGTGCGCGACCAGCGGTCTGTCGAGGTGAATCTGGGCCAGGGTGCTCTCGCCCGGCTCCAGGGTGTCGCGGTCGAGAAGGGCGACGAGGCCCACAACCCGGGCTGTTCCAAGGTAGAAGTGAACAGGATCGCGGAATTTCAAAGGTCGCGGTGCGTTTTCAAGAAGCGTCAGCCGGACGTCGATCCGCTGGGTCTGCTCGAAGATGCCGGGTGTGCCGGCTACCGAGCCCCGTTCGATTTTCTCCCGGTCGAGCCCGACGAGATTGAGGGCCACACGCTGTCCGGCAAAGGCCCGCTCGACCTTGTTGCCGTGCACCTGGGCCTCTCGCACCCGCACCTCTTCTCCGGCCGGCAGCACCTCCACGGTGTCGCCGGGAGCGGTGCTGCCCGAGAGCAGGGTCCCGGTGACGATGGTGCCGAAGCCGCTGACGGTGAAGTTTCGATCGATCGGCAGGCGCAAGGGCCCATCGCTGTCCTTCGGCTCGATATCGGCGACGATTCCTTCGATCGTCGATATCAGCTCTGGAATCCCCTCCGAGGTCACCGAAGAGACTCGATGGCAGGGCGCGTCCTCCACGAACGTCCCTTCGAACTCGGTGCGCACTTCTTCCTCGACCAGGTCGATCCATTCCTCCTCGACCAGATCGCATTTGGTCAGCACGATGATGCCGCGCTGGATGCCGAGAAGCTGCAGGATCTGCAGGTGCTCGCGGGTCTGGGGCATGACCCCCTCGCTGACATCGACGACCAGCAGGACAAGGTCGGTCCCACCGACGCCGGCCAGCATGTTGTGGATGAATCGTTCGTGACCGGGAACGTCGATCACGCCGGCGACCTGGCCGCCGGGCAGCTTGAACCGGGCAAAACCGAGGTCGATCGAGATGCCGCGAGACTTCTCTTCCTTGAGCCTGTCGGTCTCCGCTCCGGTCAGCGCCTTGATCAGTTCGGTTTTGCCGTGGTCCACGTGACCGGCGGTGCCGATGACGAGATATTTTTTCTGGCCGGCCGCCATCAGTGTGCCTCCTCGTCGGAGAACGCAGCAGCGACGGCCTCGACCAGCGATTTCTCTTCGGCCTTCGCGATGGTACGGGGATTGAGGATGATGCGACCTTCATGGATGCGCACGACCACGGCCGGTTTTCCCAGGCGCAGCCTGCGAGCCACAGTGTCGATCGAGTGCGATGCGGGGGTCAGGGCCACAGCGGTGCCCGGCAGTTCGGTCAAGGGCAGGGCGCCTCCACCGACGGTCGAGGTTTCCTCGATGATGTGCAACTTCGCGCGGTCTTCGAGACGGGATTTGAGTCTCCGGACCAGGCTGCCGCACCTGCGTTTGAGTTCTCCGGTCGAGATATCGAGCATGCGCAGGACGGGAATATCGCCAATCGCTCGTTGGGGATCGAGGTAATGACGCAGAGTCGCTTCGAGGGCAGCGAGCGTCAGCTTGTCGATGCGCAGGGCACGGGCCATGGGATGGCTGCGGATCTTGTCGACGGCCCACGTCCTGCCGACGATCAGTCCGGCCTGGGGACCGCCCAGCAGCTTGTCGCCGCTGAAGGTGACGACGTCAAGACCCGAGGCCACAGATTCGCTGACGGTCGGTTCCCTGGGAAGGCCGAAAGGGGAAAGATCCATGAGCATTCCGCTGCCCAGGTCCTCCATGACCGGAATCCCGGTTTCGCTTCCCAGTTCGGCCAGTTCGGCGCCGCTGACAGCCTTCGTGAACCCCAGGATACGGAAGTTACTGGTATGGATTTTCATAAGCAGGCCGGTCTCTTCAGTGACCGCCTGCCGATAGTCTCGCAGATGGGTCTTGTTGGTCGTCCCGACTTCGCGCAGGGAGACCCCGCCTGCTTCCATGACCTCCGGCACGCGAAAAGCGCCGCCGATTTCCACCAGTTCGCCCCGCGAGACGACCGCCTCGCTGCCCCTGGCCAGGGCGGTCAAAGCCAGAAGGACCGCGCCGGCGTTGTTGTTGACAACCGTGGCGGCTTCTGCGCCGGTCAGGCGGCAGAGCAGCTGCTCGACGTGACTGTAGCGGTGTCCGCGCTTGCCGGACTCCAGCTTGATTTCGAGATTGGAATAGGAGCGAGCCACCGCATCGACGGCTGCCAGCGCCTTGTCGCTCAGCGGTGCGCGGCCAAGGTTGGTGTGGAGAAGGGTCCCGGTGGCGTTGATGACAGGGCGAAGGGAGGCAGAGGATGATGCTTTCACCAGCCCGAGCGCTCTTTGTGCCACTGCCGACGGGTGAACCGTGGTGCCGGAAGGCAGTTCATTGGCCTCGAGGATCTCCCGTCGAAGCCGGGCAATGGACTCCTGCGCCGCCTCCTTGATGAGAACGGGGGGAATCTCCTCGCCGAGATCCGCCAGGACAGGCTCATTGAGAACCCGGTCGACGGAGGGCAGATTGCGCAGAAGATTTTGTTTTTCGTTCATGATTGTGGTCCGGGAAAGTCGGGGAACAGCCTGCTACTTTAACCGCTTACAGGAATCCCCAATAGATAGCACAAGCGCGGTTCTCTGGCAAGCGATGGTATGTCAGGATGGGGATCTCTTGTCGGCAAAAAGGTCGAGCTGTTCGTATTTGTGCTTGTCGATTTTGAAAGGAAGCGGTTGAAATCGCGGGCACTCGATGAGAAGGACCTCGGGCGACTGCCTGCAGGTGCGCAAGCATTTTCGACAAAGGGCGTTCCATGTCGGTTCCGCTTGAGGCTTGACCAAATCGAACCCCCCTCCTGAAGGCACAAAGCCCCTCTCCGGAGAGACAGAGAAAGGCCTTGTCTTTTTATTGGCGGGAGCAGATGGGAATCGAACCCACCGGGGACGGGATGCGCCCCCCACCGGTTTTGAAGACCGGGCGCGTCACCAGACTACGAACTACTCCCATCTTTCTGTATCTTTTGTCAGGGCCTCACGATCCGCCCTGCAGTTTGCAACTCTTCGGCGATCTCGAGCATGTTGGTGGACCGGCCGACGGCCAGTTTGTCTTTGAGGTCGAAATATTCCAGGCACAGGCCGCATGAGGCGATGTCGACTCCGCGGCAGCCCAGTTCTTCGAGTGGTTCGAGGACCGTGGAGCCTTCCACGGTCAGCTTGACGCCGGCGTTAACGAAATAAAGGGCATCGGGCGTCGTCTCCGTATCCTGCAGGGTAAAGACGAAGTTCTTCATCAGGACCTTGCCGAGTTCGGCGTCTCCGCTTCCCATTTCATTCGAGCCGAAGAAAATGATCGTTTTCCCCCTGACCGTTTCCTCCTGCGGATGGGCCTTCGGGGAGCCACCGGCCACGAGGTCGATGGCGAATCCGCCTTCGGTTTCAGAAACGGCCACGTCGTACCCCTGACTGCGCGCCAGACGACTGACATTCTCCCGGGCGGTCGTATCCCCCACAAGGACTTGCAGCGACTGAATGGGGGTTTCCTTCAGTATTTTGCGGGTTTCAACGACGGGGCTTGGACATTTCTGGCCGCGGCAGTCGAGTGTTTCCATTGACGATTCCCTTTATTCGAAAAGTTCGTCATACTATAATTTCTTATTCGTAGAAATGCAAGCAGCGTTCATCAATGCACCTGTCCATTCTCTGCCGATACATGAAGGAGTCCGGATTATGAAAAAGCTATTGTTGACCGTTCTGGCCGTGCTGATGCTGGCCGGTTGCGGCAAGGGAGCCGAAGAACTTTATGAGACGGC
>JAWOCM010000037.1:0-23035 GCA_046483795.1 Desulfuromonadales bacterium
TTTTTCCATCATCCTGATGAACCGCTCGAAAAGGTAGCGGGCATCGTGCGGTCCGGGAGACGCTTCAGGGTGATACTGGACGGAGAAGGCCGGCAATTCTTTGTGGGTGAGACCCTCGACCGTATTGTCGTTCAGGTTGATATGCGTCAACACGGCGGCATGCTTGAACGAATCGGCGTCGACGGCGAAACCATGGTTCTGAGCTGTGATTTCGACCTTATGGGAATCTTCCCGTCGAACCGGTTGATTCCCCCCGCGGTGGCCGAACTTCAGCTTGTAGGTCTTTCCTCCCAGAGCAAGGGAGAGAAGTTGGTGACCGAGGCAGATACCGAACAAGGGGACCTTGCCGAGGAGATCGCCGATGGCTTCCTGGGCATAGACGATCGGTTCAGGGTCGCCCGGCCCGTTGCTCAGGAAAACGCCGTCCGGTTTCATCTCCAGAACCTTTTCGGCTGGCGTATCGGCGGGAACGACGGTCACATCGCATCCGGCGGCTACGAGATTCCGCAAGATGTTCCGTTTGATCCCGAAATCGTAGGCGACCACCTTGAAACAAGGCGGTTCACCTGTACAAGCGTAGCCGCTCTTTATGTCCCAGGCCCCTTCGGTCCAGCGATACGGTTCCTTGCAGGTGACCGTCTTGACCAGGTCCTGACCGACGATGGACGGTGCAGACTGCGCCTTTTTGACCAATTTTTCAGGATCGAGATCGACCGTGGAAAGAATGCCGGTCTGGGCCCCTTTGTCGCGGATATGTCGAACAAGGGCTCGCGTATCTATTCCCTGGATGCCGACCACGCCGTTCTCCTTGAGGTAGGCGTCCAAGCTCATTTTCGACCGCCAATTGCTGGGAATATCGCTGGCTTCCTTGACCACGAAGCCGCGCAGATGCGGATGTGCGGATTCGATATCCTCCAGATTGATCCCGTAATTGCCGATCAGCGGATAGGTCATGGTCACGATCTCTCCGGCATAAGAGGGATCGGTCAGGATTTCCTGGTAGCCGCTCATGCTGGTGTTGAAAACCACCTCTCCGGTCACTTCGCCGGGAGCCCCGAGAGCGAGGCCATGAAAGACCCTGCCGTCGGAAAGAGCCAGAATAGCTTTCATATTGATGCTGCTCCTTAATGTGACTTGTTAGCTTTTATCGGATATGTTTTTGTTTTAGGCAAACTTTTCACCCATCTCGCTTGAACACAATCTTTCCGTCAACCAGTGTATGGGTCGCGATCCCTTTCAGCTTCCATCCGTCAAAGGGCGTATTGCTGCTCTTGGAAACCAGCTGCTTTGCATCGAGGGTCCAGTCGAATTCGGGGTCGACCACCGTCACATCCGCCGGTCGGCCGACTTCGAGTGTCCCGCCGAGAAGGTTCAGCGCTCTGGCCGGGCCGATCGTGAGTCTGGAAACAGCGTCCTGAAGACTGAGTACGCCGTCGGCGACAAGCCTCAGGGTCAGAGGCAGGGCGGTTTCGAGGCCGACGATACCGTTGAGAGCTATGTTGAACTCGACGTTTTTCTCATCGAAATGATGAGGGGCGTGGTCCGTGGCGATGGTATCGATCGTGCCGTCAGCAAGTCCTGCGCGGACCGCGTCGACATGGTCTGCAGTGCGAAGAGGCGGATTCATCTTGGCATTGGTGTTGTAACCGCGCACCGCCTCTTCGGTCAGGGTGAAATGATGCGGCGTCGCCTCGCAGGTCACCGGAACCCCCCGTTTTTTCGCTTGCCGCACAATGTCAACAGCACCTTTCGTCGACACGTGGGCGACATGAAGACGCGCCCCGGTAAATTCCGAGAGCATGACGTCGCGAGCCACCATGGCATCCTCGGCAACCCAGGGGATGCCTTTGAGGCCCAACTCCGTAGCGACGAATCCGTCATTCATGACGCCATCACCGACCAGACTCAAATCTTCGGCATGGGAGATGATGACGGCTCCGAAAGGTCCGGCATACTCAAGGGCCCGGCGCATGACCTCACCATTGCGTACCGGCATACCGTCGTCCGACATGGCCGGACAGCCGGCTTCCATGAGTTCGCCCATTTCCGTGAGCGTTTCGCCTGTTTGCCCCTTGGTAATGCTGCCCACGGGATAGACGCGGCAGGACCCCTGCTCTTCGGCCTTGCGCCTCACATAAAGGGCGACGCTTTTATCGTCGATGACCGGCTTGGTGTTGGGCATGCATGCCACAGCCGTAAAACCTCCGGCCGCTGCGGCGCGCACTCCGGAAATGATATCTTCCTTGTACTCCAGGCCGGGATCGCGCAAATGAACATGAATATCGATCAGCCCCGGGAGCACCAGCTTGCCCCTGGCATCGATCTCCTCTGATGCCTGAGCCTCGATGTTTTCAGCAATTTTGCTGATATTCCCATTTTCGATCAACACGTCGAATATGCCATCGACATCGTGCGCAGGATCGAGAACCCTTCCGCCTTTGACGAGTATGCTCATATCTCCCCCCGTATTGTAGGGGCGCAGCATGTTGCGCCCTGGTCCAATCTTCCTCGTTCAAAAATCGGGCGCAACACGCTGCGCCCCTACAGGATTATTCCGACTTCTCTCCGCCGCTGACGAGATACAGCAGGGCCATGCGGACCGCCACGCCGTTTTCGACCTGATCGAGGATCACGTTCTGCGCTCCATCGGCAACAACAGAGGAGAGCTCGACCCCTCGATTAACCGGACCGGGATGCATGACGAGAGCGTCGTTTTTGGCCAGCTTGAGATTCTCCGGATTCAACCCGTAATAACGGGCGTACTCCCGCAGGGTCGGCAGCATGGTGTTGCCTTGACGCTCCATCTGAATCCGCAACATCATCACGACGTCTGCATCGCGAATCGCCTCGTTCATATCATGATAGACTTCGGCGCCCAATCGCTCTATGCCGGGCGGCATCATGGTGCCGGGAGCGGCAAGACGGACCGTGGCTCCCATTTTAACCAGACCGTAAAGATTGGAGCGTGCCACGCGACTGTGCGCGATGTCGCCGACAATCGCCACAGTGAGGCCGTCGAGAGTCCCTTTGTGCTCACGGATAGTCATCATGTCCAGCAGAGCCTGGCTCGGATGTTCATGAGCTCCGTCCCCGGCATTGATGATCGAACAGTCGAGGCGCTTGGCCAGGTAATGGGGTGATCCTGAGGCGCCATGGCGCATGACGATGATATCGGGCCGCATGGCTTCGATATTCCGCGCAGTATCTTCCAGGGTCTCGCCCTTGGCGACCGAACTGGCGGAAGCAGAGATATTGATCGTGTCCGCCGAAAGGCGTTTTCCAGCAATTTCGAACGATGTCCGGGTCCGGGTGCTGGCTTCGTAGAAAAGATTGATGATCGTTCGTCCCCGCAGAGTCGGAACCTTTTTTATTTCGCGGGTATTGATCTCCTTGAAACTGTCAGCCGTATCGAGAATGAGTTCAATGTCCTCGCGGGACAGATATTCGATGCCGAGAAGATGCTTGTGGCGAAACGATGACATGACAACCTCCCTGCCCTATTGGGGCTTGTTCAATTGAACCTCGACCGGACACAACTCTTCGTCGAATACGACCTCGATCTTTTCTTCCCGGGCTGTGGGAACGTTGCGACCGATATAATCGGGTCGGATCGGCAGTTCCCTGTGCCCGCGGTCGATCAGGACGGCGAGCTGGATGTTCTTCGGCCGGCCCAGGTCCATGAGGGCGCCCATGGCGGCTCTGATGGTCCGGCCGGTATAGAGGACGTCATCGACCAGCACCACCTTTTTGGCGTCAAGGGGAAAGGAAATATCCGTCTTGCCTACTTCGATGTCGGTACGCGACGCGATGTCGTCGCGGTACATACTGATATCGAGAGCTCCCAGGGAAATCGTGGCCCCTTCGATCTCTTCGATCTTTTTCTGCAGCACAGCGGCAAGATGGTCCCCGCCGGTGCGGATTCCGACCAGAACCAGATTCTCAACGCCTTTATTGTACTCGAGAATCTCGTGGGCGATCCGGGTCAGAGCCCGCTGGACTCCTGCAGAATCAAGAATGATCGTTTTTTTAGCCATTGCCCCTCCAGTCAGGGTTCAGGATTCCAGACACAAAAAAAGCACCTTATCGCCCGATGGCGAAGAGGTACTTCGGCAGAAAAATCTGATTTTTGTGAATCATATGCCACCCTTGTCAACCTCTCTGGATCAACTTAAAAGGGACCTTCATGTCACTTGCTGCGAACGTTCCGGGGAGCATAACAGTGCCGGAGGCCGGGAGTCAACTCCAAAGAGACGACTTTGAGATTATTCGATCCATCCCCCGATCCGCTTCCATCGCGGCCAGTTGTTCCCGGAGTCCCAGGACCAGTATTTGATGAAAGCCAGGCCTTTGATATTCTCTTCGGGCACCTGTCCCCAGAACCGGCTGTCATGGGAACGATCGCGATTATCCCCCATGACGAAATAGTGACCGGGCTTGACAACTCTTTCACTGAAATTGAATATTTCACTCCGGCCCTTGCCTTGCGCTCCCTTGTGAACTTCCTGGGGAATCACATAGGGCTCGTCGTTCACGTAGACAACCTGATCGACCATCTTGATCCGGTCTCCGGGAACGCCGATGATGCGTTTTATGAAATCGCGACGTTTCCAGAACGGCAGATCTTCGTCCCGGGGGAATTCGAAAACGATGATATCGTTGCGCTCCGGATCCCGAATCGACAAGAATCGCTTGTCGGTAAAAGGGACCTGCGTTCCGTAGACGAACTTGTTGACGAGCAGGTGATCCCCGATCAGCAAGGTATCTTCCATCGACCCGGAGGGTATCTTGAATGCCTGGACGACGAGGGTCCGAAGGATCATCGCGATGATAAAGGCGACGACGAGCGCCTCCGTCCATTCGCGGTACCATGGCTTCTTCGGCGTTTCATGCAACGATTTCTTGGCAAGCCTGTCGTCGCTGTCGGCTCTATTTTTGCGCATCAATTTTTCGATCACTTTTTTTCACCCGACTTGAGGACAGCCAGGAAGGCATCCTGAGGTATTTCGACTCGTCCGACCTGCTTCATCCTCTTCTTGCCTTCTTTCTGCTTCTCGAGCAGTTTGCGTTTACGGGATACATCGCCGCCATAGCATTTGGCGGTCACATCCTTGCGCATCGCCTTGACCGTCTCGCGGGCGATGATCTTGTTTCCGATGGCGGCCTGGATGGCGACCTCGAACTGCTGGCGCGGGATCAGCTCCTTCATCTTTCTGACCAGATCCCGTCCGCGGGGATAAGCGTTGTCGTGATGGACGATCAGCGACAGAGCGTCGACCACATCGCCATTGATCATCACATTGAGCCGGTCGAGTTTGCTCGACCGGTATTCGAGAGGATCGTAGTCCAGAGAGGCGTAACCGCGGGAAATCGTCTTGAGACGGTCATAGAAGTCCAGAACGATTTCATTGAGCGGCAACTCGTAGACGATCATCACCCGATTGGATGTCAAATATTTGATCTCACGCTGGACCCCCCGCTTCTCTTCGCACAGAGCCAGGACTCCGCCGACATACTCGTTGGGAACGTGAATCGATGCTACGATGAACGGTTCCTTTATCGTCTCGATGTCCTGGGTCTCGGGCAGCTTGTTGGCGCTCTCCACCTCCAGGAATTCTCCGGAGGTGGTGGTGACATGATACACAACCGTCGGCGCGGTCGTGATCAGATCGACACCATACTCGCGCTCCAGCCTCTCCTGAATGATCTCCATGTGCAGCAGACCGAGAAAACCGCATCGAAAACCGAATCCGAGTGCCAGAGAGGTCTCTGGTTCGAAATTGAACGAACTGTCATTAAGACTCAGCTTCTCAAGGGCATCGCGCAGAGTATCGTAATCGCCCGCATCGATCGGGTAGAGACCCGAAAAGACCATCGGCTTGACGACCTGGAATCCGGGCAGGGCTTTCTCGGCCGGTCGCTTGCTGTGAGTGATGGTATCGCCGACCTTGGCGTCCTGCAGGATCTTGATGCTGGCGATGACGAAACCGGTGTCCCCGGCAGAGAGAAACGGCACCTCGACGGGGTTCGGTCCGAAAACGCCTATCTTCTGAACTTCATACTCTTTGCCCGTTTGCATGAGCTTGATGCGCTCGCCCTTCTTGATGGTCCCCTCGACAACGCGAACCAGAACGATAACCCCCTGGTATGCGTCGTACCAGGAATCGAATATCAACGTTTTCAAGGGGGCTTCCGGGTCACCCTGGGGCGGCGGCACCTTGGCGACGATGGTCTCCAGAATTTCGTGAATGCCGATCCCCTCTTTTGCGCTCGCCTCGACAGCGTCGGAGGCATCGAGCCCGATGATATCCTCGATCTCTTCCTTGATCCGCCGGGGTTCGGCGCTGGGCAGGTCGACCTTGTTCAGAACGGGGAAAACTTCCAGATCCTGTTCGATGGCCATGTAGACATTGGCGAGGGTTTGGGCCTCGACGCCCTGCGACGCGTCGACGACGAGAAGTGCACCTTCGCACGCCGACAGCGAGCGACTGACTTCATAAGAGAAGTCGACATGCCCCGGCGTATCGATCAGGTTGAGGATATACTCCTGCCCGTCGTCGGCGTTATACACCAACCGAACGGCCTGTGCCTTGATAGTGATACCCCGTTCCCGCTCCAGTTCCATCTTGTCGAGAAACTGGTCTTTTCTTTCCCGGTCGGAGATGGATCCGGTTGCGTCGAGAAGACGGTCGGCGAGGGTCGATTTACCATGGTCTATATGGGCGATTATGGAAAAATTGCGAATTCTGTTTTGACTCATATTCTCCTGGATTGCTTCCCGGTTTTTTTGTCGGAGTTGTGCTTAACCCTCTAAAGATATAAAAAAACCGGGGAGTTGTAAAGGGAAAAGGCCCTGCAAAAGAAGGCCCTGACACGATGAAAGCGTCAGGGCCAAATATTGGAACCATGGAAATTTACGTTCAAATCTTGCAGACGACTATTTATTCGAGCTCATCAGGGCTTTTACCTTCTTGACCGCCTCCATGGCATCGGCAGCATAGAGATCTGCGCCGATCGATTCGGCATAATCCTGGGTGACCACGGCTCCTCCGACCATGGTGAAGACCTTGATCCCTGCTTCGCGCAGGCGCTCGATGGTCACCTCCATCTGGTTCAGGGTCGTGGTCATCAGGGCCGACAGGCCGACTGCGTCGACCTCCTGCTCTTTTGCCTCGGCGACAATCCGATCTGCGGAGACGTTTTTGCCAAGGTCGACGACCTCGAATCCATGGTTCTCGAGCAAGGTGCAGACGATATTTTTGCCGATATCGTGGATATCTCCCTCCACGGTCGCCATCAATATCTTGCCTTCCTTGGCCCGCCCCTCGCCGATCTCTTCTTTAAGGCGCTCGAATGCTGCGTGCATCGTGTCGGCGGAGAGCATGACCTGGGGCAGGAATATCTGGTTCTTGCCGAACCGGCTTCCGACCTCCTCGAGCCCGGGCAAGAGACCCTCGTTGCTGACCTCGAGGGGGGAGAGCCCCTGTTCAATGGCCCGCTCCACCAGGGGAACGACGCCCTCCTGGTCGCCCTCGATGATCGCCGCTGACAGAAGATCCCGAATATCGGCTTCTTCGCCGGGAGCCGTCTTCGATGGTGCCTGGGCAGGGGCGACCTGACTGTAGCATTCGATGTACTTCTCGCCGCGGGGATCCTTGCTGAGCAGCACCATGGCCGCCCTGAAAGCGTCCATCATCCGCTCATCCCCGGGATTGACGATCGCAGCATCGAGGCCCGATTCCAGGGCCATAGCGAAAAAGACGGATGACAGCACGGGCCGTTGCGGCAACCCGAAGGAGATATTGCTGACCCCGAGCACGGTCGCAAGCCCCAGTTCCTGTTTCACAGTCCGCAGGGCGTCCAGGGTCTGCATGGCCCGCTTCTGCTCGGCGGAAACGGTCAACGTGAGGCAGTCGATGATAATATCCTGAGCGGGCAGTCCGGCCTTTTGAGCCG
The DNA here is from genome assembly GCA_046483795.1 of Desulfuromonadales bacterium. Taxonomy (GTDB): domain Bacteria; phylum Desulfobacterota; class Desulfuromonadia; order Desulfuromonadales; family JAWOCM01; genus JAWOCM01. The sequence goes on from JAWOCM010000037.1 coordinate 7,954, forward strand.
CGTCGAGGATTTTGCGGGCCGTGGCAACACGATCGGCAGCGGTTTCGGGAATCCCTTTTTCATCAAGGGCCAGACCGACAACCGCGGCGCCGTACTTGACGGCCAGGGGAAGCACAGCCTGGAGACTCTTGTCTTCGCCGGATACCGAATTGATCAAAACCTTGCCGTCGGCCGCCTTGAGACCGAGTTCCAGGGCTTTGGGATCGGAGGAATCAAGAACCACAGGGGCCGAACTGACGCCGGAAACAGCAAAGACCGCACGCTCAAGCGCCGCCGGTTCGTCGACTCCGGGCGCTCCGCAGTTGACATCGAGCAGGGTGGCACCCGCCTCTGTCTGTCCCTGCGCCTCACGACGGATATAGGCGGTTTTGCCGTCACGCAGTTCCTGCGTATAAGTCTTCTTGCCGGTGGGATTGATCCGCTCGCCGATAATGGCACATGGGGCATTCCCGCCGACTTCAACCGTAGCAGTGCGGCTGGAAAGGAATGTTCGCCGCGTCGGCGCCTCCCATTGAAGATCCCGACCTTCCAGCGCCTCTTGCATGGCCCGGATGTGGCTGGGAGTGGTCCCGCAACAACCGCCGATGACCCGTACGCCGAGCTTGATCAGGCGATCGTGGTAAGATGTCATCTCCTCCGGCGTTGCCGGAAAAATCGTCTCTCCGTCTTGCAGAATCGGCAAGCCGGCATTCGCCTGGGCGATCAGGGGCCGATCAGTGACCGAGCGCATCTTTTCGAGAATTGAGCAGATACCGTCAATGCCGAGTCCGCAATTAGAACCCAGCACATCCACCTGCAGTGCATCGAGGGTCACAGCGGCGGCTTCGGGCGGGGTGCCGAGAACGGTGCGACCGCCGTCTTCGAAGGTCATCAGGGCCATTACCGGCAGATCGGAATATTCCCGGCAGGCGACCACGGCTGCGCGCAGTTCACGGATATCAAGAAAGGTCTCCAGAGAGATGAGATCGGCCCCGGCCTTCGCGAACGCCTTGACCTGCTCTCCAAAAATCTCGACCATCTCGTCGAAGCCGGCATCGCCTACCGGCTCAAGGAAACGTCCGGTCGGGCCGATAGAGCCGGCGACGTAACCGTCCGATGAGACAGCGCGTCTCGCGATTTCCACACCGGCTGCATTGAGTTCGCCAACCCGGTCTTCCAGGCCGTAATGGACAAGTTTGGCGCGGCTGCCGCCAAAGGTGTTGGTGACGATGACATTGGCCCCGGCCTCGGCATATTCGCGGTGTACGCCCTCCACGACATCGGGCGCCGTGACATTCATCTCTTCAGGACAACCGCCGGGTTTCAATCCGCGCTCCTGGAGCATCGTTCCCATTGCGCCATCGAGAATCAGAACCCGTTTGGCCAGTGCGTCCATAAACCTGCTCATTTAATACCTCCTCATTTCACGGCAGCCACCTCGGCGGCTGCCGCAAGGAAAAATTTATCGTTAATCAACCACTTCTGAATACAGTTGTCATTCCCCGCCCCGGTGAAATCAAAGAAGTGATACTAAGCAAAGCAAATCGATGCGTCAAGTCGGGCAAGGGCCTTTTCCGTTCCGAAGGCCGAAAATGCGGGTCGAAGAACCTGACCAATTAAACCTCAAAGGCAAAAGGAAAATATTTTTTTCATTTTTTTTTATTCGGCAAAAAGCTAAGCTATCACAGAACTTAGCAAACCTCTTACGGAGCTAAATGAGGTTCACGGTTTGACATGAGCTCAGATTCCCCCTATGTATATCCCTGTTAGCACGTTCTCCCTCATACGGCCAGTCAAACGGATTGATATTTAGTTCGGGAGAATCGAGAAGATTTTTTGGCTGTCCGACCAGTATGTTCCGGTGATTGAAGTTCTCGGCCCTGGTTTCGCCGGAAACCATAATTTTAGTTTTAATGTCATACTCCGCTTCCTGGTTGCAACCGTTCCAAATATATACCGGGCATCCCGGTAAAGTTTGATGGACGGTTGCAAGTAAGGGCACTGCTGGATCGAAGGCAAAGCGGTCGGCGGGCAATCCGCTGAGGCCGAGCCGGATCAGCGGAGTCGTATTTGCGTAAAACCGGATCCCGGCGCAAGCCAGAATATGCGGCGTGAGGACAGCCTTTTACGGTGATCCGCGAACCATTTAACTTTTGATTTTACGGAGAGTATCAATTTATGAACATTCGTGACCTGATATCTCAAAAAAGTCCTTCCCTCTCCCTGGAATTTTTTCCTCCCAAGGAGAAAGCGGATCAGGAGGACTTCTTCGCCAAAGTTGAAAAGATGAAAAAGACTGATCCGAGTTTCGTTTCGATCACCTGCGGTGCCGGCGGCTCCTCCCCAGACACCACACTGGAAACCGCTTCGCGATTGCAGAACGGGCTCGGTCTCGAAACGATGGCGCATTTGACCTGTTTGGGCAGCCAACGCAAGGACGTGGAATCCTCCCTGTCTCAATTACAGGAATCCAATGTCAACAATGTTCTCGCTCTGCGGGGCGACCCTCCCAAAGACGCCCCTGAATTTTCCGCGGATAATGGCGATTTCCTCTACGCGGCCGATCTCGTTCGATTTGTTCGGGAGCGATTCCCGGAAATGGGGATCGGCGTCGCCGGTTATCCCGAAGCGCATCCCGATTCCCCGAGCGTCGTTACGGACCTGAGCTACGTCAAGGAGAAGCTCGACTGCGGAGCCGATTTTCTCGTCACCCAGTTTCTTTTCGATAATCGCATTTACTTCGATTTCGTCGAAAGATTGAAGGCGATGGGAGTGGACAAGCCGATCATCCCCGGTGTCCTTCCGGTCCTGAGTCTGCGCTCGGTGCGCCACATCCTCAACATCTCGGGTGCCAGTATTCCGGGACGTTTCTACCTTGAACTGGAAGAAGCCCACGAAAGGGGTGGCGCCGCCGAGGTACGCAAGCTCGGTGTGGAATTCGCCCAGAACCAGATTCGGGACCTGCTGAAAGGCGGCGCTCCCGGAATTCACCTGTACACCATGAACCAGCCCGGCCCGACGCTTCAAATAGCCGAAGCCATGAAGTAACACCCCTGCCCTATCCTATGGACGGAACCGGCGAGGAGGGACGGGCACAGCTAACAAGAACCCAGAACCAGAAAAACCAACAAGGAGGAAAGTAATGAGTAAACTCAATGCAGATCATGTTTTCACTTCCGAATCGGTTTCGGAAGGTCACCCCGATAAAGTGGCTGACCTGATTTCCGACGCCATCGTCGATGCCTGCCTGGCACAGGACAATGCCAGCCGCGTCGCCTGCGAGACGATGACCACTACCGATTTCGTCGCCAACGCCGGCGAGATCACCTGCGCCGGATGGGACAAGATCGACACCGAAGCCATCGCCCGCAGGGTCGTCAAAGATATCGGTTACGACCGCGAGGAACTGCTTTTCTGCGACAAGACTTTCGAGTACCTGTCGAAGATTCATCCTCAGTCCCCGGACATTGCTCAGGGAGTCAACGAGGGCGAAGGTATGTTCACTGAACAGGGCGCCGGCGACCAGGGCATGATGTTCGGATACGCCAGCAAGGCCACCCCGGAGCTGATGCCCGCCCCGATCATGTACAGCCATCGCCTGCTGAGCGTCATGGCCGACGTGCGCAAATCGGGCAAGATCCCCTATCTGCGTCCCGACTCCAAGGCTCAGGTATCGATCATGCATAAAAACGGACGTCCCGACCACATCACCAACGTGGTCATCTCTCACCAGACCGACGATGTGCCCGCCGAGCAGATCCGCAAGGATCTCGTCGAAGTGGTTCAGGAGGTTCTCGAACCGACGGGCCTGCTGCGCAAGGAAACAGAGTATTTCATCAACCCCACGGGCAAATTCGTTATCGGCGGCCCCCACGGCGATGCCGGCGTTACCGGCCGCAAGATCATCGTTGACACCTATGGCGGCGTCGGCTGCCATGGCGGCGGCGCATTCTCGGGCAAGGATCCGAGTAAAGTCGACCGTTCAGCAGCTTATTACAGCCGCTATGCAGCCAAAAACATTGTCGCTGCCGGACTGGCGGAGCGATGCGAAATCCAGGTGGCTTACGCCATCGGCATCCCCCGCCCCCTGAGTATCAACGTCCACACGCTCGGTACCGGCATGGTGGAAGATGAGGTCCTGCAGAAAATCCTTGAATCGGGTGAAGTCTTCGACTTCCGTCCGGCCGCTCTTATCAAGGAGTTGGGACTTCGCAATCCCCAGGGATGGAGTTACGAGGAGACAGCCAAGTACGGCCACTTCGGAAACCTGAACTTCCCCTGGGAACGTACCGACAGAGTCCAGATGCTGCGCGAAGCCGCAGGGCTGAGCAAGAGCGCCTGAGTCGAGAGGTGCTCGCACGCGGACTTTTTCTTATTCTGAAACTCGAAAAGGAGACAAATTTATGACCAAGAATCCCGAAAACGATTACAAAGTTCTGGATATTACCCAGGCCGACTGGGGCCGTCGCGAGATCGAGGTTGCCGAGCAGGAAATGCCCGGCCTGATGGCCACCCGGGAGAAGTACGGCCCGGAGAAGCCCCTGAAGGGCGTGCGGATCATGGGCAGCCTGCACATGACTATCCAAACTGCCGTTCTCATAGAAACGCTGGAAGAGCTCGGTGCCGATGTGCGCTGGGCGTCCTGCAACATCTTTTCTACCCAGGACCATGCTGCTGCGGCCATTGCCGCCAAAGGCACTCCAGTCTTTGCCTGGAAGGGCGAAACCCTCGAAGAGTACTGGTGGTGCACCCGCCAGGCTCTGACCTGGCCCAATGGCAAAGGTCCTGAGTTGATCGTCGACGACGGAGGCGACGCGACCCTGCTCTTCCATCGCGGCTATGAAGCCGAGAAGGACAAGAGCATGCTCGACGCTCCGACCGACAACAAGGAAGTCAAAATACAGAACCAACTCCTCAAGGACCTGCAAGCTGAGGACTCCGAGTTCTGGCATAAGGCGGCCAAAGACTGGAAAGGGGTTTCCGAGGAGACCACAACCGGCGTCCACCGGCTTTATCAGATGGAGCTTGACGGCAGGCTTCTGGTGCCGGCCATCAATGTCAACGATTCGGTCACCAAGAGCAAATTCGACAACGTCTACGGCTGCCGCGAATCTCTGGTGGACGGCATCAAGCGCGCCACCGACGTCATGATCGCCGGCAAAACCGCCGTAGTCGCCGGCTTCGGCGACGTCGGCAAAGGATGTGCCGAAGCTCTTAGCGCCCTGAAGGCCAATGTCGTGGTCACCGAGATCGACCCGATCTGCGCCCTGCAGGCGCTGATGGCAGGCTATCAGGTCGTTACCATGGAAGATGCCCTTGCCTACGGTGATATCTACGTCACCACCACGGGCAACAAGGATGTCATAACCGCCCAGCACATGTCCGGCATGAAGGACCAGGCCATCGTCTGCAACATCGGGCACTTCGACAACGAGATCCAGGTCGATGCCCTCAATGAGATGTCCGGCGTGGAGAAAGTCACCATCAAGCCCCAGGTCGACAAGTACACCTTCCCCGACGGCCACTCCATCTTCATGCTCGCCGAAGGTCGCCTGGTCAACCTCGGTTGCGCCACCGGCCATCCCAGCTTCGTGATGTCCAACAGCTTCACCAATCAGACCCTGGCGCAGATCGACCTGTGGATCAATCCCAAGGAAGTTGGCGTCTATCGTCTGAGCAAGGAGCTCGACGAAGAGGTGGCTCGTCTGCACCTTGCAAAACTCGGCGCCAATCTCACCAGCATGAGCGCTGAGCAGGCTGAATATCTCGGCGTACCGCTGGAAGGTCCCTACAAGCCGGAACACTATCGGTACTAAACAGCAGAAAGCATGCGGGCCTGCCCCTTGAAAGAAATTTTAAGGGGGCAGACCCCACTCTGCTGCGTCTTTGACATCATTTACAAAGGAGATTGATATGCCAGGTAAAGTCCATCAAGACTTTGGCGAAAACCCCACTGCGGTTCGCGAAACCGATCATTATACAGACGAATACACCATGACCCTGGTGGAAAAATGGGACGAACTCATCGACTGGGAAAGCCGTGAAGAAAGCGAAGGAAGCTTTTTCATCGATAAACTCAAGGAATGCGGCGCCAAAAAGGTTCTCGACGTCGCCACCGGAACCGGATTTCATTCTGTGCGCCTGCTCAAAGCAGGGTTCGACGTCGTCAGTGCCGACGGTAGTCCCGCCATGCTCGCCAAGGCTTTTGATAACGCCCGGAAGCACGGTTTCATCATGCGTACAGTCTGTGCCGACTGGCGTTTTCTGAATCGCGATGTTCACGGAAAATACGACGCCATTATCTGCCTCGGCAACTCGTTCACCCATCTGTTCAACGAGCACGACCGCCGCAGGACCCTGGCAGAATACTACGCCATGCTCAAGCACGACGGGGTGTTGATTCTCGACCAGCGTAATTACGACTCCATTCTCGATCATGGGTTTTCCAGCAAGCACAAATTCTACTACTGCGGCAACGACGTGGTTGCCGAGCCGGAGCACGTCGATGACGGTCTGGCCCGTTTCCGCTACGAGTTTCCCGACAAATCAGTCTATCACCTCAACATGTTTCCTCTGCGCAAGGACTACGTGCGCCGCCTGATGACAGAGGTGGGCTTCCAGACAATCGAGACTTTCGGAGATTTCAAGGAAACCTATCGCGAGGAAGAGCCGGACTTTTACATCCACATGGCCCACAAAAAGTACTGTGCTCCTGAAGAAGACACTGAATAAACGAGGAGTGAATATGACGACAGACTATTCCACTGCGGTCAATACCGCGCGCGAATATTACAACAGCGACGATGCCGACAACTTCTATTTCACAATCTGGGGCGGCGAAGACATCCACATCGGCCTCTACAATACCCCCGATGAAGACATCTCCCCTGCCAGCCGTCGCACCGTGGAGCGCATGGCTTCCTTTCTCGAGGGACTGGACAAAAACAGCCGGGTGCTGGATATCGGTGCCGGATTCGGCGGCGCTGCACGCTATCTGGCCAAAACCTATGGATGCCAGGTGGTGGCCCTCAATCTCAGCGAAAAAGAGAATGAGCGCGACCGACAGATGAACCGTGAAATGGGCCTTGATCACCTGATCGAAGTAGTCGACGGCAGCTTTGAAGAGGTTCCTTACGGCGATGACTCCTTCGACGTGGTCTGGAGCCAGGACGCCATCCTGCATAGCGGACAACGCGAGAAAGTGCTCGAAGAAGTTGACCGGGTCCTCAAGCCGGGCGGGCAGTTCATCTTCACCGATCCCATGCAGACGGACGACTGTCCTGAAGGAGTCCTGCAGCCCATTCTGGATCGCATTCACCTGGAGACGCTGGGCTCGCCCGGATTCTACAGGGAAATGGCCGAAAAGCTGGGGATGAAAGAGGAGCGCTTTGAAGAGCACAGTGAACAACTGCCCCGCCACTACGGCCGCGTTCTCAAGGAAACCGAGAGCCGCGAGCAGGAGCTTTCCAACGTGGTCAGCCAGGCCTATATCGACCGCATGAAAAGAGGCCTGCAGCACTGGGTCGACGGCGGCAACAACGGCTACCTGACCTGGGGCATTTTCTGCTTCCGCAATCAATAACACCTTCAAATAGTTCCCCTGCTGTCGGTGGCCGGACTGTCCGGATCACTCGACGGCAGCGGGGATCCAGGCCGAAGACGGTCTGATGCAGAAAAGGAGAGCACACTTTATGCAAGCTCTGATCTGCGGTTCTTTCGCCTTCGACAACATCATGGTGTTTCAGGACCGCTTCAAGAATCATATTCTCCCCGACAAGGTCCATATGCTGAATGTCTCTTTCCTCGTGCCGGAGATGCGTCGCGAGTTCGGCGGTTGTGCGGGCAACATTGCCTATAACCTCAAGATGCTAGGCGGCTCCCCCTTGCCGATGGGAACCGTCGGCGAGGACTTCGCTCCTTATGGGGTCTGGATGGACGACTGCGGTATCGACCGGCGCCACGTCTCCATTGTGAACGATACGTTCACCGCTCAGGCCTTTGTCACAACCGACCTGGATGACAATCAGATTACGGCTTTTCACCCCGGCGCCATGGGTTTTGCAGACCGCAATCGTGTTGACAGCGCTTCCGATGTCTCCATCGGCATCGTCTCTCCCGACGGCCGTGAGGGGATGATCGAGCATGCAACCCAGTTCGCTGAAGCCGGTATCCCCTTCATCTTCGATCCGGGCCAGGGACTGCCCATGTTCGACGGGGAAGACCTCAAGCGCTTCATCGACCAGGCCACATGGCTGACGGTCAACGACTACGAGTGGCAGCTGGTTCAGGAACGCACCGGCTTGACTGCCGCAGAGGTCGCTTCAAAACTGCAGGCCCTGATCGTCACTCGCGGCGGGGAAGGTTCCATCATCTACACCGGTGACAAGGAAATCGCCATTCCGGCCGCTGCGACCAAAGAGCTCAAGGATCCGACCGGCTGCGGTGACGCTTATAGAGCCGGCCTGCTCTTCGGTTTGATGAATGAACTCGACTGGGACATCACCGGCCGCATCGCCTCTCTCATGGGAGCGATCAAGATCGAAAGCCACGGGACGCAGAACCATACCATCTCCCGTGATGATTTCGCGCGGCGGTTCCAGGAAGAATTCGACCTCACCCTGCCGAAAACCTGAAGATCGCAGGACGTTTCCCCCGGCTCTGCCGGGGGGATTCCCTGCGATCCCCTCGATTCTGCCCCTCCGGTTTCCCGCTTCTGAACTCTCTCCCCTCTTCATATAGCAACACTCTGCGTTTTCCAATTATAGTCCCGGCGTGAATTTCTCCTTTCGCCGGCAGGCTGATATGCTTATAATGCCCTCCTCATCGCAGCAGTTGAAAATCAGATAATCGAAGGAGTATTTAAATGACCGAACTGAGCGGCAAGCAGGCCCGGTACCTGCGCGGCCTCGGGCATCATCTCAAGCCGGTGGTTATGATCGGCAAGGACGAGGTGACCGACAGCGTGCTCGAAGCCGTTGAAGAGGCCCTCGCGAAACACGAACTGATCAAGGTCAAAGTCCAGGAAGGGTGCCCTCTCGACCGCAAGGATGTCGCGAAAATCCTTTCCCAAAAAACCGGAGCAGGCGTAGCCCAGATTCTCGGTAAAACCATTCTGCTCTACCGCGAAAGCGAAGAGAAGAAGATCACCCTGCCTTCCTGATAGAGAAAAGGGGAGCATGTCCTGCATGCTCCCCTTTTCCCTTTGTCATCACTTCTGTTCACACCCGTTCATAGGGCTCGAACAGCTTCTTGTATTCGTCCAGGGCATACCGGTCCGTCATTCCGGCGATATAATCGCAGACCACCCTTTCAATGCCGAACTCGTCAAAAAGCCGCTGGTAGCTATCCGGCATCAGGGTCGGGTTCTCGACGTAGCTTTCGAACAGCATGATCAGGAAACGCCGCGCCTTGACCCGCATCCGCTCGACCTTGTAGTGCCTGTACAGGTTTTTATACAGGAACGTCTTCAGTTCGCGATTGCTTTGCGCCATGGAGGCACTGAATGAGACGAGATTCTCCGGTTCTCTTCTTACATCCTCGAGAGACCCGATTCGACCGCGCTCCAGATTGCTGCGGGTGGTTTCGACCAGATCCTCCACCAAAACCCCGATCAGGTGACTGATCGTCTGGTAGATGTGGCGCTTTTTGTCGATACCGGGAAACTTTCGAGCCACAACCTCCCAGGTCCCGGACCAGAGTGGAACCTTCGCAAGTCCTTCTAAATCGATATATCCCGACTCCAGCCCGTCGTCGATATCATGGTTGTTATAGGCAATTTCATCGACCAGGTCGATAGTCTGGCCTTCCAGGGCCGTGCGCTGGTCCGGGGAAAATTCTTCAATGCCTGTCGCGCCGGGATGATCATAGTCCGAAGAGTGCTTGATGATGCCTTCGCGGGTTTCGTAGCACAAATTCAACCCGTTGAAATCCGGGTAGCGCTCTTCCAGTTTATCGACGATCCGCAAGGATTGCCGGTTATGCTCAAACCCGCCAAAATCGCCCATCAGTTCGTCAAGCACGTCCTCCCCGGTGTGGCCGAAAGGGGTATGCCCAAGGTCGTGAGCGAGCGCCAGCGCTTCTGCAAGATCTTCGTTCAACTTCAACCGCCTCGCCACGCCACGGGCGATCTGGGCGACTTCGAGCGAATGCGTCAGGCGCGTTCGGTAGTAATCCCCCTCATGGTTGACAAACACCTGTGTTTTGTATTCGAGTCGCCGAAAAGCCGCACTGTGAATAATACGGTCCCGGTCGCGCTCGAAAACCGCTCGGTCGTCCTTGAAAGGTTCCTCATACCGTCTTCCGCGGCTGGTTTCACTTCGCACGGCGTAGGGTGCCAGGTCGGGTCGTTCCATAATATCCTCCTTTACTGAACCACCATACCGCTTTAGAAAGACATAATATGTCACGATCTCGAAAAGATAAAGACTTCCGATCGTGCTCCCAAGACTGTTAATCTATTGACGAGATGATGGTATTATGCTAAATCTTCCTTTAATATCAAATATTTAAAGCTGCAAGGATCAACGAGTATGAGAATTATCAGCGGAGCCTGCAAAGGGAGACGACTGACGCCCCTCACCGGCGGAGATGTCCGCCCCACCCCGGACAGGGCACGCGAGGCATTGTTCAGCTCCCTGAACAGCCGCTTCGGAGATTTTACCGACCTTCAGGTCCTCGACCTGTACGCCGGCACGGGAGCCATGGCCCTCGAAGCTCTCAGCCGCGGAGCCGAAAGCGCCGTTCTCGTGGATAAGGGACATCAGGCCTCCGCCGTCATACGCGAAAACATCGAGCTCTGCAGGTTCACGGATAAAGGCCGGTTCAGCCAGGCGGACGTTTTGAAAGCATTGCCGAGCCTGGCAGCCCAGGGACCGTTTCAGATCATTTTCGTCGATCCTCCCTACGGTAAAGGGATGGTCCCGACGACCCTCGAGATGGTCAGCCGCTTGAGCCTGCTCGACAGTGATGGTATTCTGTGCGCCGAAACTGCCCGTAAAGAGATATTGCCCGACCGCATCGGTGAGCTCGAATTGCTGGATCAACGTCACTACGGTTCGACAACTATAAGCTTTTTCACTCTACATTCTACGGAAAGCGACGGAGAATGACCAAGCGAATCGCAGTTTATCCCGGCTCCTTCGATCCGATCACCAACGGGCACCTCGATATCATCGACCGGGGTCTCGAAGTCTTCGACGAACTCATTGTCGCCGTTGCCAGAAATTCCGAGAAAGCCGGCCTCTTCTCCATCGAGGAACGAGTCGAACTGATCCGAGAAGTCTGCGCAGAGAGGCCGGGCGTTAGAGTCGATACCTTCAGCGGCCTTCTTGTCGATTACGTCATCGACAACGGCGCCAGAGTCATACTGAGAGGTTTGCGCGCGGTCTCCGACTTCGAATACGAGTTCCAGCTGGCACAGATGAACAACATCATCAAACCGCGGATTGAAACCGTCTTCATGATGACATCGGTATCCTACGGCTATCTCAGCTCGTCGATCGTCAAGGAAGTTGCCTCCCACCATGGAAACATCGATCAATTCGTACCGGATTCAATCAAAAAAGCGCTCGGAGAAAAATTCCGGGCCAGAGGAGAAAAGAAATGATTAAACATGAAATGACGATCGGCGACGTGCTGAGTCTCTATCCGCAAACTGCGAAAGTTTTCCGGAAATTCGGTCTTGAATGCATGGACTGCCAGATCGCCAGCCTGGAACAGATCGGTCACGGAGCGGGCGTTCACAAGGTGGACCTCGATGAACTTCTGATCGAACTGAACAGGACGATCGAAAAGTAACCGGCTCCCTTCCTCCTGCCGGCGGCGACTGCATCAGCTGTCGTACCGTCCGCTCTCCAGGTCCACCACAAGTTCTGCCAACGATTCCACCACAAGCCTCTCCAGGCTCTCCCCCTTGGCGGCCGTCGCCCGGGTCGGATCGCCCCAGACGCCGTTCGGCCAATATTTCCGCTTGTCGCGCACCAGGATTCCCCTCGGAAAAGTCGGAAACTCCCGCTCGGCGGTCCCCTGAACGAGATGGGGATGCGAGTGCATGATGCGGGATGTTTCGATCTCGCCGGCATGCGAATCGCCTTCCGTCTCGATCAATCCTTTGCCGGCTTCGCTCGCGAGCATGAATTCGGTCAGCACAGCGATGCGAAGGTCGTCGAAAGTGGCCAGCAGCTCCTCTCCGGCGTCGATCAGGGTCGAGGTATGTGTGCCTCCAGCGTGGCCCGTCAGCAGGGCGACATTCCGCAGCCCCTGGCGGTAGAGGGACGAAACGATGTCGATCGTCAGGGCACGCAATGCGGGGGAGGAGATGGAGATCGTGCCGGGGTGGTCGCTGCTGCTGCGGCAAACCCCGTAGGGAATCGGAGGAGCGATAAAAATCGGACGCCTCTCGGCCAGCCGCCGTCCCACGGTCACAGCGTGGAGGGTATCGGTGGAAAGCGGCAGATGGGGACCGTGCTCTTCGGTCGCGCCGAAGGGGACCAGAACGGTTCGGGTTTTTTGCAGTCCCGCCTCGAATTCATTCATGGTCAACTCTTCGATCACCATGATTTACACTCCTAGAGAATACCGAGCAACGGATGTGTCTGGGGAATGATGCGCACGTCATCATGGACGTGCGACAGGTTCTGCTGCATCCCGAGCAGTCTTTGCGGCTCGATGCCGGGCCGTCCCGAGATCGTCACCGGCTGCAGAACAACAGGCCATTCGGGCTGTCTTGACGCCACCATGCGGCCGGCTTTATCGAGTTCCTCATCGGAAGTCGTATCGTCGACAACCAGCTTGGCCTGACCTTCCAGGCCGGCAGCTTCGTCCAGGAAATCGTCGTGTTCCTCCCAGTGCCCCTTGCAGCCGCTGCTCGAAGGCAGCTTGATGTCCATGGAGACGAAGTCGACACATTCCTTCACGGCAGAGAAGCCGGCGGGCAGCGTCCCGTTGGTCTCGAGGCAGATCGGCATGATGTCTCGAAGCGCAGGCAGCCAGTGCCGCAACGCCTCCACCTGGTCAAGCGGTTCTCCGCCGGTCAGACTGATCGAGTGGTGCAATTTCGGCACATCGAGGTGCCATTGCTGCAACTGGTCGAGAACCGATTCCCTTGGAACCGGATTGGCCAGATGCGAGAACCGACCGGATCCGCAAACAGCTTCGACCCTGCAGAATTCCGGTGTCTCGATCGGCGTATCACAATAGCCGCACGTCAGATTGCAGCCTGCCAGGCGGATGAAAACCTGTCGGCAACCGATCAGGATCCCCTCCCCCTGCACGGAGGAGAACATCTCGACAAGACGAAGAGGGTTTTCAGTCCCGGGTGTAGGAAGCGCAGGCATTATCGGATTCCCAGACTGTGACTTTCTCGAGCTGGATATTGTTGTCGTCGAGCATTGAAGCCAGTTCCTCAAAGAGATACCGGCTGATGTTCTCGGATGAAGGGCTTTTCTCAAGAAAAGGCTCAAGATCATTGAGATATTTGTGATCGAGGGTGTCGAGCATCTCATAAGTGCGTTTCTTGAGAATCTTGAAGTCGATGCCGAGCCCGGCCTTGTCCAGTTCTCTTGCACCCACCGTCACCTCGACCTTCCAGTTGTGACCATGCAGGTTTTCGCAATCCCCCTGATAGTTGACCAGGTTGTGAGCGGCGGCAAATTGGGTGTAAATCGTCAGATGGTACATGTATATCTCCTTGTGGGCCTCATTCTTCGTCGTCTTCCGAAGACGGGACCGGTTGTCCTGGTATACGGTATTCCTCCTCAGCCCAGCGGCCGAGATCGATATTGCGGCATCTCTCCGAGCAGAACGGACGGCTGGGATTATCCTTCCAGTCCGTGCGGGTCCCGCAGTGCGGACACTTGACTTTCATGAGCTTGACCTTCGTGTTCATCGTTCTCTTTGGCGGGTTATGCTGCTAAGACTATGCCTATTGTAAACCGATTGGGATGACAAATAAAGCCCTAGGAGGATGTCGGCCTATACGGGCTGACATCCTCCTAGTGGATGGAGAAACTAACACAAAAGTGTACAGACAGTCACGAGGGGAAAATGAGAAAAGGAAATTGGCGGGTGATTCCTGTTCGTGACGAATTTGAGAAGGAATCTCTTCTTATGGGCCATACATAGCTTCCTGAGTTGCCACCAGCGACTTCTGAGACTCAGAGGTGTTTACGAAACCAGGGTCGATTCACACACACCGAATCCGCTGAACCACGTCGAGGAAGAATTCCCGCGACCAGACCTCTAGCGCCTCCGGATTCCTGACGAACGGCAGCACTTCCTGCCGGGCCTGCTTGACGTCCAGGCGACAGATCACCTCTGCGACCAAGTCCTGGAAGTCGCCCGGAGTGAGGCTGCTCCCCCCTTCCCAGTGGCCGCTCTGACGCATCCGCTGCTCCAGATGCTCCAAGTGCAGCTCGGGGTGATGGGCGCAGTACCAGACCAGGTCGTACCAGTCGCGCCCCTTAACCCGGTTTTTCCAACGCCGGCAGAGCACTGCGTGCATTTTCCCGGCAAACAGGTCGGGCAGACGGTAGCTGCGGACGCTGAAGGGAATCGGCAGAAGCAGGAACCTGTTCTCCGTGGCAAACCCCTGAGGAGGATCGGTGTCGATCTCGATCTTGATGCGGGTGAGCTGACCGGCCGGGATCTGCCGTCGGATGTGCTCACCTGCCTGAATGACCAGCAACTCGTTGGCAGTGTTCGCCTTCAGGAAGGCCGATTGAATCGCCGTCTCGATCGCTTTGCCCTTTCGTTCCACTCGCACCTCGAACCCGAAGGCCGCCAATTCCCGCTCCAGGGCATCGCTGTAGCGCTCCAGTTCGAAGTCGGGCATCGGTTCCAAAAGGGAGAAATCGAGGTCCTCTGAAAACCGGTCGAGGCCGTAGAGAATACGCAGGGCAGTTCCACCGTAGAAGGCGGCCTTGTCGAAGAACTTGGCCCGCCACAGCCCGAGCAGAGCCAGCTCCTGGAGAATTTCCCGCAAGGCCCGGCTGGTGTCTTCAACCCTCTGGCAGTCGTATCGGGCCAGCATTTCGGATATGGCTTCGCGCATGGGCTATTCCTTCCTCCGAGCCAGTCGTCGCACCAGCCCGACAAGCAGGGCTAT
>JAWOCM010000131.1:0-2920 GCA_046483795.1 Desulfuromonadales bacterium
CCGGTAGAGATCGCCTATATCCTCGCCCAACTGCGGATGGATGTGCACACCATCGTGGCCGGCCTGCTCCACGACGTAGTCGAGGAATCCCTCACATCCGTGGAGGACGTTCAGGAACA
Organism: Desulfuromonadales bacterium; assembly: GCA_046483795.1. Classification (GTDB taxonomy): domain Bacteria; phylum Desulfobacterota; class Desulfuromonadia; order Desulfuromonadales; family JAWOCM01; genus JAWOCM01. The sequence goes on from JAWOCM010000131.1 coordinate 120, forward strand.
TTTCGGGAAGGACGTGGCCGAACTCATCGAAAGAGTGACGCGCATAAGCCGGATCTCGCTGAAGGCCGCCAAGAGCGAACAGGCGGAAAGTTTCCGCAAAATGCTGGTCGCCATGGCCCGGGATCTGAGGGTCATTCTCATCGAGCTTGCCGATCGTCTGCACAACATGCGGACCCTGGAGCCCCGGAATGAAGAGGACAGAATTCGCTATGCCCGGGAAACCATGGATATCTTTGCTCCCCTGGCCAACAGGCTCGGCATCAGTTGGATCAAATTCGAACTGGAGAACCTCTGCTTCCGCTATCTCCACCCGGAAGCCTACCAGGATCTGCAGAAGAGAATCGCGAAAATAAAGAAGGACCGCCGGACCTATATCGAGGAGATGCGAAAGAAGATCCTCAAGCATCTGGGTGAGAATGGCATCAGCGGCGAAGTTTCCGGCAGATTCAAGCATCTGTATTCCGTCTACCTGAAGATGAAGCGGCAACAGATCGACCTGGACCAGGTTTACGACCTGATCGCCTTCCGGGTTCTGGTCGATTCGGTCCGCGACTGCTACGCCGTGCTCGGGGTGATCCACGAGATCTGGACGCCGGTTCCCGGCCGTTTCAAGGATTTCATCGCCATGCCCAAGGCAAACGGCTACCAGTCCCTGCATACCACGGTCATCGGCCCCTACGGCGAGCGCATGGAGGTCCAGATCCGGACCCGTGAAATGCACCGCATTGCCGAAGAGGGGATCGCCGCGCACTGGAAATACAAGGAAGGCCGGACCTCCGTCGAGGATACCGAGGGGCATGAAAAGCAGTTCCGCTGGCTTCGGCAGCTGCTGGAATGGCAGCAGGAGCTTCGGGATTCGCGCGAATTCATGGAGGCGGTCGAGATCGATCTCTTTCCCGAGGAGGTCTACGTTTTTACGCCGGGCGGGGATGTCAAGGAACTGCCGAAGGGGGCGACGCCGATCGATTTCGCCTATGAGGTTCATACCGATGTGGGAAGCCGCTGCACGGGAGCGCGGGTGAACGGCAAGCTGGTGCCGCTGAAAACCGAACTGCAGAATGGCGATACCGTGGACATCATGACGTCGGCCAATCAGCAGCCGAGCAAGGACTGGCTGAACTATGTGCAGACCTCGAAGGCGCGCAACAAGATCCGCAACTGGATCAAGAGCCAGGAGCGCGAGAGGAGCGTGGAGCTGGGCCGGGATATCCTGGAGAAGGAGGCGCGTAAGCAGGATTTCAGCCTGAAGCGGCTGATGGGCCTTCCGGGATTTGCCGAGACGGTGCAGGAACTGGGTTTCAAGACCAATGACGATCTGCTCGCCGCCGTCGGTTTCGGAAAACTGACCGCAGGACAGGTGATGTCACGAGTCCTGCCGGGGGAGAAGCTCAAGGAAGAACCGAAGAAGCCGAGTCGCATCGGCAAGGTGATGCAGAGAATCCGGCGCAAACCATCCAGCGCCATCCGGATCCACGGCATCGACGACATCATGGTCCGCTTCGCCAAGTGCTGCAACCCCGTGCCGGGCGACCCGGTAGTGGGGTACATTACCCGCGGCCGCGGCGTCACGGTCCATTCGGAAGACTGCCCCCATCTTCTCGATGAGGACGCCGACCGGCAGATCGATGTCGAATGGGATATGCACAAGCAGACGACACGCTCCATCAAGATACGGGTCATCTGCTCCGACGAGAAGGGGGTGCTCGCCAACATCACCCGGGCGATCACCGATTGCGAGGCGAATATCACCAGCGCTCATGTCCATGCATCCGGCGGCCAGAAGGGAGTCAACATCTTCGGCGTCGATGTGCAGAACCTCGAGCACCTGAACCAGGTCATCAACGCCGTCAAGAAGCTCAAGGGTGTGTCCCGGGTGGAGAGGATGCGGCAGTAGGGGCGGTGAGGAGTGAGGAGTGAGGAGCGGTGAGAGCGATGACTGATGACTGATGACTGATGACTGATGACGAGGAGGGGATTATGGGGATTGAGACGATTGAAACGGTTGGGGCGCCGGCGGCGATCGGGCCTTATTCTCAGGGGGTGAGGGCTGGGGATTTCGTATTCTTCTCCGGTCAGCTTCCTCTGGACCCCGAGACGATGGAGTTGGTTCCCGGCGGGATCGCCGAGCAGGCCGAACAGGTGATGGTCAATATGGAGGCGGTTCTGGCGGGGGCCGGTCTGACGTTTGCGCAGGTGGTCAAGACGACGATTTACCTGGTCGACCTGACCCACTTTCCCACGGTCAACGAGATCTATGGCCGGCGTTTCGGCGAGGTGGCGCCGGCGCGTGCCACGGTTCAGGTGGCCGGGCTGCCCAAGGGCGCCCTGATGGAGGTCGAGTGGATTGCGTATGATGCGGCGGGGGACACGGATCTATAACCAATACAAAGGCATTTTTAACGCAAAGCCGCCAAGAACCCAAGAAAGACGCAAAGAGGAGAAAAATGTTTTTTGATCTTCTTTGCGACATGCCTTCAAGCTTTGCGGCTTTGCGTTGCACAGACCTTTTTTTCAGACTGCCTTGGTGACGGCCCCGGAACGGATGCAGCGGGTGCAGACCTTCCGGTAGCGCACAGTCCCGTTTTCCAGGGACTTGACCCTTTGCAGGTTGGGGCGCCAAACGGTTTTGGTTTTGTTATTTGCATGGCTGACGTTGTTGCCCGTCACCGGTTTTTTCCCACACATTTCACAAGTTCTTGCCATTTCAAAATCCTCCTCAATGTTTGAACCGCAATTATTTACCATCCTTTGCCGTTCATTGCAAGCTCTTTTTCGCGAAATTCGCTTCTGCATCCTTGGTG
>JAWOCM010000007.1:0-28632 GCA_046483795.1 Desulfuromonadales bacterium
TCAACACAATAGCGGAGTTTATATGCTCAGATCAATCATAGCGATCACATTCCTGTTTCTGATCTCTTTTCCCGGCGCTTCGGCACTGGCAGAGAACAGCGGCGAAAAGAGGGAACTGACTCCTCAATGGTTGACCCACGACTGGGATTTCTCGCCGAACATCTCCGAGGATTCCCTTTCCCCTGCATTGACAGACTCTCCCAAGCGGCAATATACTCTTCAACCGACTTCTTCTCTCAGCCAAAAACCCGAACTCAAAATCTCCCACTCCCCCTCGTTGGACAGTGATGTACATTATTATATTGAAGCTCATATCGATGAAGACGAGACTGTTTCGAAGGACGAAGCTCTGGAATCAGAGGAGGAGGATGACTGGGCTGTCCAGCTGGAGGCCGGTTTAGAACAGAAATTGAGCGATCGAGCCGCTATCGACCTTGGTTACCGTTATACATCCACTCCTGTGGAACTAGGCCTCGACGCATTCCAGCTCCCCTCTGTCCATGAGCATCATTTTTCAGCCGGGATGGAATTCTACTTTTAAATCAGAAACGCGCCCTTGCTAAAAAATCGGCAATTCCAGGCCAACACCGGAGGTGCCTGAGCGTATGCGTGGCATGTCGATTCTTAAAAAGTTCACGATCCTCTTTCTTCCCCTTCTGTTTGCCTGCACATCGTCCTCCCCGCCCGGAAACATCGATCAAGTTCTGGAAAAAGCCCTTGGAAATCCGGAATCGGGCAGCAATTCCGATCGATTGCAAAAGATCGGTTTCACCATCCAGGTCGGCGCCTTCTCCAGTCAGGACAATGCCGTCAAAATGGAGAATATGCTGCGCCGCCAGGGCATCGATGCTTACTCGTTTTTGCATAAATCCGGCCTCTACAAGGTCCGGTTCGGAAACCACGACAATCATGCCGCTGCCCGCCGCCAGGGTCTGGCTCTGAGACAGAGAGGGCAGATCGGTGATTTTTTTATCGTCGGCCCGACTGACCATTCCGCCTCCCGCATCGACCGGACCGGGCAAGGCGATCTGAGAGCCGAACTGGTGTCGACGGCAAACCGATTTCTCGGTGTGCCCTATCTCTGGGGCGGGGAATCGGCGCGCGACGGCTTCGACTGCAGCGGGCTGACCATGGTGGTCTATCGTCTCAACGGCTTGAACCTGCCTCGCAACAGCGCCTGGCAGTACAACCATGGCACAGCCGTCGGCAGGAAAGAACTGAGGCGCGGAGATCTCGTCTTCTTTGCCACCAACGGCGGGCGACGCGTATCGCATGTGGGGATGTACATCGGCAACGACCGGTTCATCCACGCTCCGCGTCCAGGCCGCGAGGTCAGCGTGGCGAAGCTGTCGAGCAGTTATTTCCGGAAGAGATTCCTCGGCGGGCGTACTTACCTGTAAAACAACGAGCGGAGGGAAAGATCGCTGAGAGGATCGCTCAGGCGTTATTGAAGAGACGTTTTCTCCGCGACCGGGTAGCCGCCCTGCACCCAGGCGTCCCAGCCGCCGAGAAGAGCATAGGAACATTCAAATCCTTTGTCCCTGAGCATCAGCGCCAGACCGGCGCTGGTGCCTTCGTTCAGTGAGGTGCAGTAGGTCACGACACAACGATCTTTATCCAGGGTCTGCACCAGGTCTTCGACGCCCAGATAGGATTGCACCCTGTGGGCCCCCGGTATTTGCCTTGAAGAGGCCTCCCACTCTGGCTCGCTTCGCAGGTCGATAAAGAGAACATCGCGCCCCTCGTCAAGCCACGATTGAACCGTTTCCGCCGGCACGCGCAAATCGTCGACCGCCCTTTTCTCCCTGGGGATGTCCCTCGAACAACCGCTCATAACCCCGGCAACCACAACGATCGCCAGGATCGAATACCATCCGCATCGCATCGTTCATCCCTCCTGTCAATTTTCCTGAGCTTACGATCGAATCACGGGCCGGCAACCGACATGGGGCCGCAAAAGCAGGCAGAAATCACTCGGTCGGTCCGGATTTGCGCCGCTCGCAGTCTGCGAGGCGTACATCGCCGGCAGCAAGGGACGTCAGACGCTTTTCAGGTGACAAGGAGGCGAGACGGTCGACCTCCCGGTAGAATGCCGGCAGCTTGCCGTCGAACCGGGCCAGCAGACGCTGGAAGGAGGGAACGAGATCCTGGTATGTGCTGACGGAGACGAGCTTGGCATTGTTCAGACCGCCGCTAAAAAACCTGTCGTATCCCTCAAATCCGCCCCACTCTTTCTTCAGCGTCTCGTAGTCACCGATGGCATTCGCCATTATGTCAGCCTTGCCCTTTTTGAGGCGCTGCGGATCGGTTTCCTGTTCATAAAGGACCTGAAGTTCCTTTCGCAGGCCGTGAAGCAGATCAAGGAACTGGCGTTGTTTTTTCAGCCCGGCTTGAAGGCGTGAAAGACTGTCCTCGTCTCCCTCTTTTTTCAACCACCGCTTGACCCCTTCGAGTTCCACCGTGGTCGCAAATGCTTCATTGAACCGGCTGTCGTTTTGGGCATAGGCCACCTGGTGCGACAATTCGTGGAAGATAAGTCCCGCCAGAGAGGGTTCGGACCGGTCGAGAAACGTATTGAGCACCGGATCATCAAACCAGTTGAGCGTCGAATAGGCTTCAACGCCGTAGACATAAACATCGAAATCCTTTTTTCGGAGAGTGGTAGCGAAAGTTTCTGCGGCATCCCGCGAAAAGTAGCCCCTGTAGGCAACGCATCCGGCAACAGGGAAGCACCACTGCTCCGGCGTCAGGGAGAATTCGTCCGCTGCCACTACATTCCAGACCACGTAGGGGCGACCCAGGTCACCGTAGGAGCGGTAACTGTCATTATCGGGCAGATCGAGCTCCTGTACGGCAAACTCGCGAATACTCTGAACGGCTTTCAGTTTGTCTCTGAGTTCCGGGGACGTCTGGGATTCGGCGAGGATCTCCGGGATGGGTCGGCAGCGGTTGATAACCTCGAGATGTCCCGTGGCGCACTGGGCGTAATAACCGATGTCGACGCAGGCAGCGAGAAGGGGAACTGCCGCCAGAGCGGAAACTGTTGCAAGGATCAGCTTTTTCATGGCCTTGTCCTGGCACAGTCGAATCTGTATTGATCAATAGGGTACATACTGTAATGCCGTCTGCAGTTTCGAGATGTCATGGCGTCGCGGATCTAGCTCAAGCGACCGATCGCTTCCCTGGCCAATGCGATTGTCAGGCCGTGTTCAGGAGAAGTGCGCAGCAGATGCTCCGTGCAGGGCGTCATATCGTCGCGATCATCGAAAATTGCATAACAGTTGACGAGGCAGAGCGCGTTTTCGAGCCAGTAGGCGATTTCAATCCCCCTCGATGCTCCCTCGATCCACGGAGTCGTACCGAGCACCCGCCCCCGGGCATGAATTCCGGCGTCATGCAGAATCTCCTCCCACTCCGATATTGAAGCACTCAGGCGCCATGTCGACGTGAGGACAATCCCGGCGGAGGTGAAATCGAGCACTGCGTTAAGAGCCTTGACATTGTTCATATCGAAGAGGTCGCCGCGTTGGCGACTCTCAAGGGTATTGAGCACATCGTCAATGTCGAGGAAAATCACCTTTTCCGCTGATGTCATATATATATTCAACTCCCTTTACCTAATTTTAGCAAATAATAAAGCAGTTTGATTTTAGTTCATATTTTCCAACGATAAAAGAATAATCGACGCCTGCTTGAACACTTATACGGTGCCTTGATTCAAGCTCCCCATTGACAGCCTCGTTGCAGAACCCTGACCCCGCCGACCCGATTTATCCTTTTCTCCTGACGCACTCCGGATTGACAGGGAGCTAATCTGGACTATGCTCCAAAAATAAACCCTGTCTTTTTATCGCCTGCCCCCGGCAGGCCGATGCCAGAGAAAAGGAGAATCCATGAGCGACAGTTTCGGAGCAAAAGACACCCTTGCCATTGCCGGCCAAGAGGTCGAGATTTTTCGGCTCGACGCTATGGAAAAAGAGGGCTTTGACCCGGCTCGTCTGCCCTACTCCCTGCGTATTTTACTTGAAAATCTGCTGCGCAATGAAGAGGGAGGAGCGGTAAGCGCCGAGGAGATCCGGGCGCTTGCAGGATGGAAACCCGCGTCGAAGTCGCAAGAGGAGATCACGTTTTATCCCTCCCGCATCCTCCTGCAGGATTTTACCGGAGTTCCCGCCCTGGTCGATCTGGCTGCCATGCGCGATGCCATGATCGAACTCTCCGGCGACCCTGGAAAGATCAATCCCATGCAGCCGGTTGAGCTTGTCATCGATCACTCTATTCAGGTCGACGCTTTCGCCAGCCGGGATGCCTTTTCCGTCAATGAGGAACAGGATTACGCCCGGAATGCCGAACGGTATACCTTTCTGAAATGGGGACAGAAGGCTTTCGAGAACCTGCGGGTGGCACCGCCGAACGCGGGGATATGCCATCAAGTCAATCTGGAATACCTGGCCCGGGTGGTCTTCGGTTTGAAGGACGATGTGCATCAGGACAAAGGATTGCCCCAGGCCTATCCCGACACCCTTGTGGGAACCGATTCTCACACCCCGATGGTCAACGGCCTGGGCGTGCTCGGCTGGGGAGTCGGAGGGATAGAAGCTGAAGCCGCTATGCTCGGCCAGCCGATATCGATGCTCATCCCCAGCGTTGTCGGTGTACGCATCGAAGGTGAACTTCGGCCGGGCGTGACTTCGACGGATCTGGTTCTGACGGTCGCGGAGACTTTGCGGGGACATGGGGTTGTCGGCAAATTCGTGGAATTCTACGGCCCCGGCGTTTCCTCCCTGACCGTCGAGGACCGCGCTACCATTGGCAACATGTCTCCCGAATACGGGGCGACCTGCGCCATTTTTCCCGTCGATCAGGCAACGCTCGACTATCTGCGCTTCACCGGACGCTCCGAAGAGCGCGTCGAACTGGTGGAGAGCTATTGCCGCGAGCAGGGGCTGTTTCATACCGCCAACTCTCCAGAGCCTCGGTACAGCGAAACGATCGAGCTCGATCTCGGCTCGGTGGAGGCCAGTATCGCAGGACCCGGCCGTCCCCATGACCGAATTGCCCTGGGCCATGCCTCCGGGAAATTTCAGGAAGCCCTCCCCTCACTCCTGCCACCCGAGGCGGTGGAGGAAAAAGCTTCGATGAAAAAGGACGTGAAGGTCGAGATCGACGGCGAGACTCACCGCATCGGACACGGAACAATTGTCATCGCCGCGATTACAAGCTGCACGAACACCTCGAATCCTTCAGTCATGATAGCAGCCGGCCTGCTCGCCCGCAATGCCGTGGAAAAGGGGCTGACCCGCAAACCATGGGTCAAGACCTCACTGGCTCCCGGCTCCCGCGTGGTGACCGACTATTACGATCAGGCAGGCCTCACAGACCCGCTGGAGAGGCTCGGCTTTCATCTCGCCGGATACGGCTGTACCACCTGCATCGGCAATTCAGGCCCCCTTCCGGATCCGGTTTCCGAAGCGATTCGCCGTGAAGGGCTGGTGACCGCCTCGGTTCTTTCGGGCAATCGCAATTTCGAAGGGCGGATCAATCCCGACGTACGGGCCAACTATCTCATGTCGCCCCCCCTTGTCGTCGCCTTCGCCCTTACCGGTCGCATCGATATCGACATGGAAAAGGAACCGCTGGGCTTTGACAGTGACGGGAAGCCTGTCTACCTGAGTGATATATGGCCCACTCCAGATGAGGTCCGGGAAACCGTCAGCGAGGCGGTCCGTTCAGAGATGTTTTCCCGCCGCTACGCAGAGATCGACAGTGGCGATGAGCACTGGAACGAACTGGAGGTGGAAGACAGCCGGATATTCCCCTGGGATAACGAATCGACCTATCTGCGGAAGCCGACCTTTTTCGAAGGAATGTCAAAAGAGGCCCCCGATAAAATCGAGACAATCTCCAAAGCCCGCGTTCTGGCCCTTTTCGGCGACAGCGTCACCACGGATCATATCTCCCCCGCAGGAAGCATCCAGGTCGATTCACCTGCCGGCCAGTATCTGATCGAACAGGGCGTTCAGGAAGAGGATTTCAACTCTTATGGCTCCAGGAGGGGCAATCACGAGGTCATGTTGCGCGGCACTTTCGCCAATATCCGGATACACAATCGCCTGGCGTCCGGGACAGAGGGGGGATATACACGCTACCTTCCCGGCGACGAAATCCTCTCCATCTACGAAGCCGCCGAACGCTATCGCGAAGAGGGAACTCCCCTTCTGATCCTTGCGGGCAAGGAGTACGGGACCGGATCAAGCCGCGACTGGGCCGCCAAGGGGCCTTACCTCCAGGGCGTTCGAGCGGTTATAGCACAGAGCTATGAACGTATCCACCGCTCGAATCTCATCGGCATGGGCATTCTGCCTCTGCAGTTCCGACCGGACGACTCGGTAGAGTCTCTGGGGCTCACCGGCGAGGAGGTTTTCGATATCGAAGGGCTGGCTGAATGTTTCGGGAACGAGGGCACCAAAGACGGTCATGTCAGGGTACGGGCCGTTCCTGATGGGGGAGAGCCTGTCGAGTTTTCAGCGCTCGTGCGCATCGACACCCCGCAGGAGGAACTCTATTACCGGCACGGTGGAATTCTCCACTACGTGCTGCGGCAACTCGCATCCGGGAAGAATCCGCCGAGTGCGGTCTCCGGTGGCTGCGCCGCAACCTCCCAGGCGAGTCCCGGTCGTAAAATCGGGGACGACGAAGCAGACGAAAGCTCGAAGGATTCCTTCCCTGCAAGCGACCCGCCGGCCTGTTGAATCTTTTCCCGATTCTGCTTCATTCCGAACGGTCAAGGACATAGGAGACATGATCATTTCCTTCCAGGGGGTCCGCTAATGATCTGGTTCAAAGCATCTGTTGACGATGTCCTCGGCAGGCTCGATTCGAATCGGGAAGGCCTGTCGGATCACGAGGCGGATCAACGACGTCGCAAATATGGGCCCAACAGGATTCAGCGGGAAAAAGAGGTCAGCGCCCTGGATGTTCTGCTCCATCAGTTCACCGATCCTCTGATCTACGTCCTGCTTGGTGCCCTTGTGATAACGCTTGCCATCCGGAGCTTTTCCGACGCCATTGTCATTGGGGCCGTCCTGGTCATCAACTCAACCGTGGGGTTCATTCAGGAGTACAACGCCGAATCGGCCGTGCAATCGCTGTTGCGAATGATCACCCCCAAGGCGATCGTTCGGCGCAACGGTGAAGAAAAGGAGATCGACAGCAATCAACTGGTACAGGGCGATATCGTCAGACTGGCCCAGGGACGAATGGTCCCTGCCGACCTGCGGCTGATAAAAGCAAATGCCCTTCAGATAAACGAGGCCGCCCTGACCGGCGAATCGGTGCCGGTGAGCAAGTCGGATGAGGCTATATCCGGGGCCGATAAAAATCTGCCGACGGCTGACCAGACCAACATGGCCTTCATGGGAACGGCAGTGACCACCGGCAGCGCAACGGCAGTCGTGGTCGAAACCGGTCAGCAGACGAAGATCGGAGAAATCGCGAAAGAGGTTCAGGAAGCCGAAGCGATTGACACGCCTCTTGAAAGACGGACCCGGAATCTGGCCAAATGGATCACCATCGGTATCCTGACCATCGCAGTCATCGCCGTGGGTACGGGATGGCTGATGGGGCACGATTTTTTCGATATGGTTCTTCTGGGAGTCGCCCTGGCGGTCGCCGCCATTCCCGCCGGCCTGCCCATCGTGGTGACCGTCGCCCTCGCGCTTGGTGTGCGACGGATGGCCGAACGCCATGCACTGATCCGCAACCTACCCGCTGTCGACACTCTCGGCTCCACGACACTGATCCTCACTGACAAAACGGGGACTCTGACCCAGAACCAGATGACGGTTCGTAAAATTTTTGCGGGCACGGATCATTTTGAAGTCACCGGCGGAGGGCAGACCCTTTCCGGGAAGCTCCGACGAGGGGGAGAGCCGGTCGTGCCCGAGGAGAATTCTCCCTCCTGGTATACCCTGGTGGCCGGCTTGCTCTGCAACGAAGCAGAGATTTCCGTAAAAGCGCAGGAGAGTTCCGATCAGGAAGAACTGGAGACATCGGGAGATCCCATGGAAGTGGCGCTTCTGGTCGCTGCCGGCAAGAGCGGCCTGGAGCTCAAGGAGCTTCAGCACCGTTATCGCCGTCAGGAGTTGATCCCCTTCAAGACCGAACGGCGCTACATGGCCACCATCCATGAAATCCCGGAGGATAAAGGCGTTCTGGCTCTGGTCAAGGGTGCTCCGGAGAAGGTCCTCGAGATGTGCGACAAGCGTCTCGATGAAGACGGACAGGAAATCGACCTCGATCCGGACAGTCTCCGAAAGGAAGAGGAGAATTTGGCCGATGAAGGGCTGCGGGTTCTTGCCATGGCATTTACCCGTGAAAAAAAGACGGCCGAAACGCTTAAAGAGGATCAGCCGGAGGGTTTCACCTTCGCCGGACTTCAGGGAATGCTCGACCCGCCACGGCCATCGGCCATCCAGGCGGTCGATCAGTGCCATCGTGCAGGAATCCGGGTGGTGATGGTCACAGGAGACCACGCCCGGACGGCTTCGTCCATCGCTGAGAAAACCCACCTTCACCATCCGGTCCAGGGGGCGATTACCGCTCAAGAATTTGAAGGAGAAAAAGAAGCTCTGACCGGCCAGGAATTCAGCAATATGGACGAAGCGGATCTTGACGAGGCGGTGGGAAGAATCAATGTCTTCGCACGACTGGAACCGTCTCAGAAGATGGACCTGGTGAATCACCTTAAAAAGAAAGGGGACATCGTCGCTGTGACAGGAGACGGCGTAAACGACGCTCCAGCCTTGAAGGGCGCTCATATCGGGGCCGCCATGGGATCTGGAACCGATGTGGCCAAGGAAGCCAGCGATATGGTCATCACCGACGACAATTTCGCCAGCGTCTACGCCGCGGTTGAGGAGGGAAGGACCTCTTTTCGAAATATCCGCATGGCTACATTCTTCCTGCTCAGCACCGGAGCGGCGGACATCCTGATCATCCTTTCGGCCCTTGCTGCCGGTTGGCCCCTGCCACTGCTGCCTGCCCAGATCCTGTGGTGCAACGTGGTCACCAACGGCATCGCCGATGTGGCTCTGGCTTTCGAACCGGGGGAGAAGGCTCTATACAACCGCCCTCCCCGCCCACCGGAGGAAGGGATTCTCGACCGGAATCTCCTGGAGCGGCTTGTCCTTGTAGGGATCTGGCTTGCCGTGGGCACCCTGGCCATGTTCTGGTGGAAATCAGGAGGGGGAGAAGAAGATCTGACGGTGGCGCGAACGGCGGCCCTGACAACCCTGGTCCTTTTTCAAAAAGTCCACGTTTTCAATTGCCGCAGCGAGGACGTCTCCGTTTTCAAAAAGAGCCTTCTGACCAATAAAGTTCTGTTTATCGGTGTGCTCAGCTCCCTGGCAATACACATCGGTGCCCTCTATCTGCCTTTAACCCAGAGACTGCTCAGCTTCGCTCCTCTGGACGCCGGTACCTGGGCCGCTGCGATCGCCATAGCCCTTACCGCCGTTATAGTCAATGAACTCCACAAACGGTTCCGTCCATCCGCAGGCACTCGTCGCAAGACAGAGGTCGAGCAGGAGGCCTGATATGGAAGGGGGAATCCACTTCCGATCGAAAAATGCCTTTACTCCTCTTCGCCTTTTTTTCCAAGCTCGGCCAGGTTTTGTTCTTCAAGGCGCTGCTGTTCGGAATAGTAATTCCACAGGTGATAGCTTTTAAGACCAAGAATCGTCATTCCTGCCACGAAGACCGCCCAGAAGTTCTCTTTGAGGGTTTCCGAAAAATAATAAAATACATAAAAAGCGGTGAGGAATCCAAGGTGAATCAGGCTGCCCCCGGGGCGGGAATCGTTCATCAGCCAGTACAAGGCAAGTATGATGGCAGAGAGGCTGTAGGCGACCAGGGCTATGCTGATGAGATCGGCCGGCGGAGCTGGACCGAGAACGTCCCGCGCCCCAGGCGACAGTTCAGGGAGGAAGGAAAACTCTCTACTTGCGCCGATGCTGATGAGAGTAAACAGGGCAAGGACCCACAACCCGCTGCTGGCCCTGATTTCCAGCTTTCGGATCTGAGCCTTGAGCAGACGGCGTTGATCCTTGGTCGCAGTCGAAGGCCCCTTCATCATTCACTCTCCGGACATATCGTTCAGTCTTCACCCTCGGTGCTCTGATTGCGAAGGCGCTCCAATTCGGCACGCGCCTCGTCCCTCTGCATCGCAAGCCGCTGAATACTATACCCCAGATTTCCCGATTCGTGAACCCTTGTCGTAAAATCCTGGACCTGTTCTTCCGAAGCAAGACGCTCGGTGAGTTCATCGAGAACGGTCAGAGGAGCAAGCACTTTTTTCGCCAAAAGGATGGCTACGCCTCCGACAGTCAGAATGAGAATCAAAACGGAAAAGGTGGTCATCCGGGTGCGCAGGATATCGAGGGATTGGTTCAGAGGCTCACGGGAGAGGCCGACATCCAGAAAGCCGAGATGGCGGGCATCGGGATCGTGAAAATGACAGCTCGAAAGACATTCCGGTTCATTGGGAATAGGAGTGACAACGTTCAGCAGAGATGGTTCCTCCAAAAAAGTATTGGATCCTGGGAACCCGGCCCTGTTCGAAATGCTCGCTCCCCTGGCAGCGTCCAGCTGCCTTTGCCGGCCGATTTCCTCTCTGGCCGCCGAAAACACGATTTTCTGTTCCGGATTGTAGATGCGGACCTTTTTCACCAGGTCCTGTTTGCCCACATTGTCGATAATATTGTGCAGGCTTGCCCGATCGTCCTTGAGCATGGCGTAGCGTAGCGAACGGGACACCGTGTCCGCAAGTTCGGCCGTATGCCGTCTGGCTTCCTCGGTCATGTCCCGATGGATGACGGAATACAGCATCGTACACCCCATAACGACAAATCCGGTAATCGCCAGGCCGACAGGAAGAATAGTCCGGATTCCGAAATTTCGTAACATGGCCAGCCTCCTTTTTGTCTTCCAGCCGTTGTTCCTGTCGTAACGATAAAATGGAAACCGGCGGAGGAAAGAATCCTCCCGCCGGTTTCGGATAAATTTTAGTCCATAGTGCGATAAGCCCCTACAGGAACTCCTGATGTACCTCCGCCGGCCGGCACCTTTTCCTCAACCTCCTGCGTCGCTTCAGAGGGCGCCTCCCTCCAGGCATAGAGAATAGGCAGCCGATTGAGAATGAACCGGTAGACAGCAATGTAGATGGCAAAGAGGGTAATGGAGATGAGTATCTCGAACACATGCGGCACTTCCTGGTAAAGCTTCCAGTTAAATGTGATCAGGGCAGTATTCAATCGATTTAGCAAAATACCGAACACGGTTATGAAAGCGCCCATGCGGACAAAGTCGACCCGTTTGTGGTGGATTGCGACGGAAAAAATCACAAGAGGCAATAACACTCCAACGCCTATTTCGAACATGAACCATTTCCCCCACCCCGTGGCCAGATAGGCCCATGTATTGTCGTGAGCCACACCTATAAACTTGATGACCAGATAGGTGATCAGACCCATGCTGGCTCCCCGGGCCAGGGTAATGGTGATCCGGTCGAGATTGTTCATGAAGTTTCGATCGCAGCGCCACCCCATGGTGTGCTTGACCACTGAACTGACCACGATGACCATGCAGAGCCCCGCGGGGATGGAAGAAACGAAAAAGTGCAGCCACTGGAAGGACGCCGAATACCAGAGCGGATGGACTTTACCCGGTGCATAGGTGAACAACGCTCCGAGAGCGCCCTGATGGAGAGTGGAAAGAATAATCCCCGCCACGGTCAATCCCAGAGCTCCTCTTCGGATGAATTTTTTGGCAGCAGGCCAGTTTATCCATTCGAAAAAGGCCGTGGAAACTTCCATGACCTGGACCGAGAGATAGGTCGCGACATGCCAGCCGACCAGGAACAGAACCGCAGCCGGGCCGAAAGATACGACCATCGGGTAACTCAGTCGCCATGGCATACCCAGGTCGACCAGAAGATAAACCACTGCGAAAGCGTACCCCATAAGACCGTTCAGCAGGGCGAGCCGCTCGATCGGTTCCAGATCATGGCGCCCGAAAACTTCCACCGCAGTGCCCAGCATGAATCCGGATGCTGAGAGCGGTACCATGCAGAAGAGCCCGAAGCTCAGAAATACTCCCCACGGATAGTCGTAGGAACTGTGAGTCACCGCCCCCAGACCGAAAAAGAATCGATAGGCGATGAGGGGCAGACCGACCAGAAAGATTGCTCCCAGAATCCAGTTGAAGCGATTGCGGATGAACTGGTTCAAATACTGCCCGGGCGTCAGGCCGAGGAACAGTTTTTCCATCAGGGACCACTTCCTGCCCGGCGCCTTGTCTGGAGAATCAACTGTTTTTACTCCGTGCGCTGCTAGTTTTTTCATTTTTCAGTGTCCTCCTCGGCATGATCGTTTTCTCCATGTTTCCCGTCACGTTTCGCCAGCAGGTGAAAACCTGTGAAAAGGGCCGGCCAGATGGCGAGGACCATAGGCACCGTGGCCAGAAAATCCTTGACGTTGTTCAGAATCGGTTCCTTTTGTAATGCGGTATCGAAGCCCACCTGATCGAAAGGAGCGCTTGAAAGATACATCCAGCTGGTTCCGCCCACCTCATGCTCACCGTAGATATGGTCCTCATATTTGTCGGGATGGGCCTTGATCCGCTTGTCGGCGATTTGAAGTAAATCTTTGCGCCTGCCGAAAGTCAGGGCCTCCTGGGGGCAAACATCAACGCAGGCGGGAGGTTTGCCCTTTTTAAGACGGGTCTCGTAGCAGAAAACGCACTTTTTGATAAGCGGGTTGATGGGACTGGAATAGCTGTAAGCCGGCACATAAAACGGGCATGCCACCATGCAGTTGCGACAGCCGACACACACATCGGGATTGTAGATGACAGCCCCTTCGCTGGTCTTCTTGTAGGCACCCACAAAACAGGAGGTCAGACACGCAGGTTCGTTGCAATGATTGCATTGGATCTTCCGATAGAGGGGATGATCCTGTCCTTCAACCTCGTAGCGGTTGACGACCGTATAGGCTTTTTCCGTAGTACGGCGTTTCTCCCGGCCATGGCTGTGCTGGTCGAAAACCGCTGGGTCGTCAAACGGAAGAGCCGGGTCGGGGAGATCCTGTTCCTTGTTGCAGGCGGCTTCACAGCTTCGGCAGCCGATGCACCGGGTTAAATCAACGAGCACCCCCATACTGTCGGAATATCCTGAAAAGGTCCCTGCGCCGAAGGCTTTCTTGCCGCCCGCCAGGGTGGTCGCGGCGCCGCCGGCCAGACTCGCCGCCAGAAATCTTCTTCGCGTGATTTCACTCATGGCTTTTTCTCCTGGAATCGATTTAAATCTCTCCGTGCTGCTCAATGCTTAATGTTCCTGGCCTGCTTCTTCCCCGGAACTCTCGGCTCCCTCGTGGTAGAAAGCATCTCCGGCGGGAGTACGGGCATGGCAGTCCTGACAATCTGTAGGAGCTCCCATCTGCCGGTGACAACCCAGGCAGCTCTGGTGATAAGCCCCCTTCAGTCCGAGCCGGTCCAAGTGATAGTCCGCTTTTCCGGAAGTGCCATCTTCCTGTAAATTGCCGGCGGAAAAAGGATTCGCTTCGTGGCAGTCACGGCAGGCCACCTGTTCCACTCCCGGGCTGTTGCTGTGACACTTTGCACATTCAGGATCCTGAACCCCGGTGCCGGTCGTGTGGTGGTGGCATACAGCGCAGTCCTCGACGATCATCGTGTGAAGAGAATGATCGAAGCTCACCCCTTCGAACAGCTCCGACAGTTCATCGATTTGGACTATTTCGGGCACCGCCCCGGCCTGAAAGGGGGCAAGGCCGAGTCCGAGCAGGACCATAACCGCAAGTCCCATTAAACTTTTAGGTGATTTCAGCATTTTATCCTACCTCCGTTGAAGTCCCGATTACCGATGGCCTGGAAGGTGACCTCTCAGCCTTTTTCGGAAGTGATGTACTTGAAAAAAAGCGGGAAAGTACTAAAGAAAGCTACGCAGATCAGGTACTCTACCGCCTTGATGTAGGTATAAAAATCAACCAGTGTGAAAATCTCTTTTATTTCGCCGAAGGCGTTGAACAGTTGCAGCATGATGAGCCTCCTCTCAGTTGTGCCGACAAGGTTTATTTCGTTTTGGAAACGCTCTGGGTCGCCTTCTCTCTCGAAGCGTCGCTGGCCGATTTGCGCATTTCACGCATCAAGGTCCGGATTGCCGGGAGAAGTTGGGCCACAACGATCAGACCACACATTCCCAGAAATAAAAGAATCAGGACTCCACTTTGATAGGTCTTGGCAGTATCCACTGCCAGGGCCGGAGTTGTGGCCAGGATCAGAGCAAGGGCTGAAAACAACGTCTTTGTGCCTTTCATGATGTCCTCCTTTTGAACGTTACGGTTGTAAGATACTCCTTTGGCCGTTAAAACATCGTCTTTCTTCTTATTTTCAAATGCACATTCAACGACTTGGCGGATCTCGTCCCCGTCTTCCGCATCGAGAGGTTCGAGAGCATGATAAAAGAGGCCCTCTTCGCGAACTCTACGCATTGTCGAAGGGGCCAATTCGGCGGAGACCAGAATTACAGTCACTTTGGGATTGCATTTTTTCAGTAGCGTGACCATTTGGGTAAAATCCATATCCTCGTAACTCCGACCGAGAAGAACGACCTCGCAACGGCTTTTGAGAACCCCTTCCAGCGCGACCGCCATGGAATCGGCGAGCGTAACCCGATAACCGTCCTCCCGAAACAGGTCGGCCATTCGCCGACCTGAATCCTGATCTTCACTGAGAATAAGTAAGTTGCGCATTTCCCTGTCCTTTTTGTCAGCGGATCTGGCCTCGATTGACCTTCTCCCGGGAGCCGGAAAACAGGCTCTGGATCATTCCGGTAAGAAGAAGCAGAGCGGGAATGAGTTGAGCAAGAATGATTGCTGCGCAAAAAGCAAGGAAAGCCATCAACAGCAGACCCGGCCCCGACGACCCGGCATCGGCCGCAAAGGCAAAAGCTGGAAAGCCAGGAACGGCCAACAAGGTGCATCCAATGATTCTTTTCATGACAGCCTCCTTTTCTGAGTGTTAACTCTTCTTCACCTTGACCTTCTTTATTGCATCGAACGTGCCGTCTTGTAATAAATTCTCAAAAATGCTTTAACTTACTGAAATTAGATATATTTTTCTTTCTGTCTTTTAATTTTCGAGGCAGGCGAGAGGAGACGGATGTATTGGAAACTCATACATATGGAGCCGGGTCAGCGCCTTCGCCCAGGTTCCATTTATTGTCTAAATACCTATCAGGAATGAGTTTTTTCAGAGTTTAGCGCTGTATAAAAAAGAAATACGATGGAATGAAGTGAGTAGACACAAAAAAATCGAGCACCCTGAGGATGCCCGATTTTCTCACTACTGGTTAAGATGCTTTAAATACGATGGTTCAAAATGCACTTTTTGCGCATCAGGGCTTCGAAAGCGCATCGGACAACTTGTCGCAATTCATCGCGATCCTCAGCGCGTCTTGGGGTGAGACAATGGTAAAAAATGCCCTCTCCTCGCAAACGTCGCATCAAAGCAAGGGGGGGTTCGGCAGAAACCAATACTATGGCAAGGTTCCGATCGCATTTTTTCAGAAGAGGTACCAGCGAGGTCGCCTTCAGTTCATCGAAGGTTTCACTAAGCAGAACAACCTGAGCCGCATGTTTAAAAACCCCATACAGCACTCCACCGATCGAACTTGTCACCATGATTGTATATCCGGAGTCGATAAATAGATCGGCAATCCTTTTGCGAGATTCCAGGTTTTCTTCGGCAATAATAAGTCCGTCCATAGCGACCGCCGCTGGAAAATGGAGGCCAATACCGCTGGCAGATTATCAGGATCCAATATCCGACTTCGCTTCGGCGGTCGACTGCTTTTCCTTTCTGGAGAAGGCGCCTTTAACCATGCAGACCAGAAGCATACTTGCCGGAAGCAACTGGAAAACTACCACCATGCCCAGAAATCCCAGAAAAAGGATGACCAGCAATCCCCCCCCACCGGAATCCGCTCCGCCGGCTGCAACCGCCGCCGTGGTAAAACAGAAAAAGGTCAGGATCAAGCTCTTGATGATTCTTTTCATGACGGCCTCCTTTTTGTCGGCTCTGTTTTTCTGTATCTATTGCTCTATTGGTTCTGCAGTATTTGTGCCGATCTCATGAGTTATTTATAAGTATCCGTTTTAATGCGTTTTTTCGTGTTTTAGTTCACCATCGGTTACTGGGATATGTATTAAGAATGTATACGATTACAATCCTTGGCAACCTGCACCAACCCCCTCCTGGTATTCTCAACCTGCGGAAATTATTGAAAAATGTGAATCATGTTCTCGTTGTATGGGAAAACATACACCCTCCTCTTGGTCCGCAAACGGGCCAAGGGTTTGAATTAACTGAATAAGTATTAATGTTCTTGACTCTTCTGGGATCTCTATTATGATTATTTAAGTTTTATTTTGTTTATTTAATACATTGATAATGGGGGATGCACTAATGGAACAAAGCAATGTCCTGGTTGTCGACGATGAGGCGGTCATCCGGGAAGGTCTGCGCCGAATCCTGGAGGATAAGGGGTATGCTGTACAACATGTCTCCAGAGGTAATCTTGCACTGGAAGAGCTGCAACAAAACGACTTCGATTTGGTCCTGACCGACCTGAAGATGCCCGGCATGGGGGGCATGGAGGTCCTGAAGACTATCCGGGTGCTGCAACCGGCCGTGCCCGTGATCATCATCACCGGGTATGCGACCATTGAAACCGCAGTGGAAGCCATGAGGAAGGGAGCGTTCGATTATCTCTCCAAGCCTTTCGAACCAGGCCAGATTCTCGCCAAGGTGGAAAAAGCCCTTGAACAGAGAGAGCTTCTGCTGGAGCATTTTTTTTTCGCAGCTCCGGCTGCCGAAGACGAAGAAAAGCTTAAGCCCCTTCTCGGCAGGAGCCCTTCGATGCAGAAGGTTTTCCGCCGAATCCTGCAGGTCGCCCCTACAGACAGCACGGTTCTCATTACCGGTGAAAGCGGTACCGGGAAAGAACTTGCAGCTCGCGCGATCCACCGGAACAGTTCGCGTCGGGACAGCTCCTTCGTTGCCGTGGACTGCACCTCCTTAGCGGAAAATCTCCTGGAAAGCGAACTTTTCGGTCACATCAAGGGCTCCTTCACCGGAGCCACCCAGTCCAAACCGGGTCTTTTCAAGGTCGCTGACGGAGGGACCCTTTTCCTCGATGAAATCGCCAATATTTCGCTGCCTACCCAGGCCAAGCTGCTGCGGGTTCTTCAGCAGCGAGAGGTTACTCCCATAGGCGGCACCAGCCCGGTTCCCATCGATATCAGGCTTGTTGCTGCTACCAATCGCAATCTCAAGGACATGGTGAATGAAGGAGGGTTCAGGGAAGACCTGTTTTTCCGGCTCAACATTATACCCGTCGATCTACCGCCTCTTCGCGAAAGGAAAGATGATCTGGAAATGCTCACCAGACATTTCATTGAAAAGTTCTCCGGGGAGATCGGCAAGGAAATTCGGGGGCTCTCATCAGAATCCTTTGCAATGCTGGAAAATTACGAATTCCCCGGCAATGTCCGGGAGCTGGAAAACCTGATTGAACGAGCCGTCGTCCTGACCGAAGACGATCTTGTGCATAAGGATAATCTGGAGCTACAGGGATCCCGGACACACATGGGAGAACCGGATTGGGAAGAGGCGCCTGGCTGCGCCGAGGAGCTGAAGGAAAAAAAGCGTCAAATAAGGGAACAGGCTGTAACCCCGATTGAGAAAGCCTTTGTTCTGGGTGCGCTGGGAAGAAACGGCTGGAATGTGACCCGGGCAGCGGAAGATACCGGAATGGCACGGCCCAATTTTCAGGCCTTGTTGAAAAAGCTTGAGATTTCCGTACGGGACCGGACGAGTTCCGGAAGTCATTGAACGAATATTCCAGTTCTCACGACAGTTTAACTGTCCGAAATTTCGGTTCGACCTATTTGCTGGGAAGGGGCTGAGATCTCCGGCGCGGCGAACGGCAACCATATGGTAAATGAAGTCCCCTTACCAACTTCACTCTGAACATCGATCCCTCCGTGGTGGTTCTGAATAATTCCATGGGACACCGACAACCCAAGGCCGTTGCCTTCCTCTTTCTTGGTCGAGAAAAAAGGATCGAAAATCTTTTTCAGATCTTCTTCACTTATCCCGCATCCCTCATCGCTGATCTGTACATAAAGGCCCTGCATCTCCTGCTCCAAACCCGTTTCCAGGATCAGATCCCCCCCGTGCGGCATGGCTTGTGCGGCATTGACCAGCATATTCATGAAAACCTGGCCGATCTGATCGGGGTCCACCAGGATATTCGGCAGTTCATCTTCGTAGTCTCTGACAATTCGGATGTCTTGAAACAGTGCGACGCTTTCAACCAGAGTCAGAGTTCGCTCCAGGATACGATGGATGGAATCAAGCTTTTTATCCGGGGTTGTTTCCCGGCCGAACTCGAGAAGTCCCTTCACGATATGAGCGCAGCGCCTGGTTTCTCCGATGATAATTTCAAGATCAGCCCTCACGGCTGAATCCAGGTTCGGGTTCTGTTCGGCCAGGTTGCCGTACATCAGGATTCCGGTAAGCGGGTTATTGATCTCGTGGGCGATCCCTGAGGCGAGTTCCCCCAGAGACGCCAGTTTTTCCGCCCTTACCAGTTGTGCCTGCATCTCCTGGTTTTCCCTGGTTCTTTCCACGACTCTGGTCTCGAGGGTGTCAGCCCATTCTTTGAGCTTTTGCTGCGCCTGGGCAAGGTTTCTGGTCATGGTATTGAAGGCTTCGGCCAGTTCCCCCAATTCGTCACGGTGATGGTTCTCAATATGTCCATCCAGCTCGCCTCGACTCATTTTCCGGGTATGCTCCAGCAGATCCTGGACAGGGATATTGACAACTTCCCTCGTCAGCAGGGCGATGCAGGTAGCGAGGAGGAAAAGCAGAAGCATCGAAAAGAGGATTACTTTGTTGCGGTAATTCGCCAGGGTGGACTGCATTTCGTCCAAAGACATGTGCACATCGAGGATACCGAGGATCTCGTCCTCAGGCGGGTGAAAATGGCATGCTTTGGTGTAGCAGGTCTGCTGGTTGCCTATCTCCTTGGTCAATCCGAGTATCTTTCCCCCATCTGGCCCCTCATAGACTCGGCTCCGCTCCATGCTGGGGGCCTGGACGGCAGCCTTGGCTTTGGAATGGCAACCGTCGCAGCCTTCCGCGCTGCGATCCACTGACGTCCCGATTTCTCCATGGACAGTGGAGAAATTGATAATACCGTTTTTATTGAACACCCGAATGCGTTCAATCTCTGGTTGTACAGCAACCTCTTCGATCATCTGGTAGACCCGTTCGCGGTCGTCTTCCAGCATCTGGTAGTGTGTGGTACGAATGATTGTTTCCCCGAGATTGTCAGCGTCTTTCAACGCCTCCTTGAAACACATGTCCTCGAGATGCTTGATATTGATGACAGCGAACAGGATCATCGCAACCAGCAGCACAATGCTGGTCACAACGGTGAATTTCATGGTGAGCTTCAATTGCATGAAAAGCTCCGGGCAGGAGAAGTTCCGTCATCCGAAATTTGACCTCACCAAATAAACCACAATTAATAAATCCAGTCAAACATGCAATGGTCAACAACCGGATCTTTCACAGCTGATCAAGAAAGTTTCCGAAAAGGACCTGAAGAACAGAAAGGTGGTTTGTCAGGCTGTGATCGCTTTCGAGCAGGTGAAGTTCGGCGCGATTTCGGCGGGCAAAAAGGATGGCATAATCCACCGGGACGACCTCGTCATTCCACCCGTGAACGATTACGGTCGGATTCGTCACAGGAAGAGGGTCCTGGTGTGCGTAGCCGGGAAGATAAAAAGCGGGTGCCATGAGGAACAGGCCGATCGGATGAAGCTGATCTGCAGCTATGGTAGAGACATAACCTCCCATGCTGGACCCGACCAGGACAAGGGGACCTTCCGCCCGACCGGCAAGGTATAACAGTTTTCGGATGCGCGTTTCGGGGTCAAAGGTCTCAGAATAGTCCGGGCTCTCGACGGGAAAGCCCTTTTCCCTTGCAACCGAAGCCAGAGCTCTTATCGTCGATCCCCAGGGTCCGCTTTCCTTGCCGTGTGCGAAGAAGATGGTGGGTTGCATCTGTCTCTCTCTGATGGCGATTCAGATTGAGCTGCAGTTTCTTGTCAGCGTTCCTCTCTCAGTGCAGCGATGCGCTCTTCGAGAGGAGGATGGGACATGAAGAACCTGCGCAGTCCCTCTCCCTTTTTACCGTAGATCCCGAAGGATGACATCTGATCTGGCAGCGGCTCGGCCGGTGCCCGCTGCAAACGTTCCAGGGCAGCGATCATCTTTTCGCGCCCGGCCAGGGCGGCCGAGCCCGCATCCGCCCGGAATTCCCGATGACGGCTGAACCACATGACAATGGTGCTGGCGAGAATGCCGAATATAATCTGTGCAACGATGGAGGTGATGAAATACCCCATCCCGTGTCCACGTTCGGTCTTGAAGACATATCGGTCGACCAGGTGGCCGACCACTCTGGAGAGTACGATGACGAAAGTATTCACAACCCCCTGAACCAGAGCCAGCGTGACCATGTCCCCGTTGGCGACATGGCTGATTTCGTGAGCGAGAACGGCTTCGGCTTCGTCCTCGTTCATCGAACGCAGAAGTCCCGTACTGACCGCTACCAGAGCGCTGTTCCGGCGCATTCCCGTAGCAAAGGCGTTGACTGTGGGAGAGTCGAAAATGGCGACGTCCGGCATGGAAATACCAACATGCTCAGCCTGCCGTCGAACCATGTTCACCAGCCATATTTCTGTGGAACTGGAGGGGGACTCGATGACCTTGGCGCCAGTCAGGCGCTTGGCGGTCCACTTGGAAATCGCCAGAGAGATGAAAGATCCGCCGAAGCCGAATACCGCTGCGAAGATCAGCAGGTTGACCATATCGAGCCCGACTCCCTGCTCATCCAGGATACGATCGACACCCAGAAGGCTCAGAACGATTCCGAGCACAAGGATGATGGCGATATTGGTGATGATAAAAAGAACGACTCTTTTCATGGACCCTGGGCCTCCTTTTTCGGTGGAAATAAGTGAAAAATGATTTCTCGGCCGTTTCCCGACCGTAACATCAGGGGCGGATTTTTTACGCCACCGTTCATATATTTAAATCATACTGAGGAATGAAGGCAACCGAGATCGGAGGACCTCGGCCGTTTTTTCAGTCACAACCGATATCGGTATATTTTTCATAGGGATTCGAGGTCTTCAGGAGAGGCAAAAGCTCCTCAATCCGACAAGGACGAGAAAAGAAATAGCCCTGCATGTCCAGACAATTTCGCCCTCTGAGGTATTTAACCTGGGGAAGGGTTTCAACCCCTTCTGCAATAACCTCCATGTCGAGGTTGCAGGCCAGGGCAATAATGGCCTCCACGATGGCCCTGTCGCTGTCATTGTCAAGAAGGCCATCTACAAAGGACCGGTCGATCTTTACACGGTCTATGGGAAAGTTTTTGAGATAGCTGAGAGACGAGTAGCCGGTGCCGAAGTCGTCGATAGCCAGACCGATCTTCCGAACCTTGAGGTCGGTCAGGGTCATGACTGTGCTCTCGATGTTCGACATCAGGTGTCCCTCGGTCAACTCCAGTTCCAGGCAGTCCGGAGGAAGACCCGTTTCAGTGAGCACTTCGTCGATCAGGTCGATGAATCTTGACTGTTTGAACTGCAGCCCTGAAATATTTACAGCCACTTTCACATCTGGATTGCCGTTATCGCGCCAGATCCGGCATTGACGACAGGCGTTGCGCAGAACCCACTCGTCGATCGACAGAATAAGCGCCGTCTCTTCTGCAATCGGGATGAAATCTCCTGGCGAAATGAGCCCGTTGACCGGATCCTGCCAGCGCAGCAGGGTCTCAAGGTGGGTGATGCGGCCTGTGTCCAGGCTGATCTGCGGCTGAAAACAGAGAAAAAACTCCTCGTTCAGCAGGGCCCGACGTATGCCGTTTTCAAGTTCCATCCTCTTCAGGGCCCGATCGTTCATATCCTCAGAGAAGAAATGGTAGCAGTTGCGCCCCATCGCTTTGGCCTCGTACATGGCGATATCGGCATTTTTCATAAGAGCATCCCTGGTCGCGGCATCCCGGGGATAGAGGGCGATACCGACACTGCAGGAGCAGTGGATCTGGTGCGCTCCGACGGTGACAGGCTCGGAGAAGATACCGAGAACCTTGTGTGAAAAAAGGGCAGCGCTGTCATCCTTCTCGATATCTTCCAGGATGATAGCAAATTCGTCGCCGGAAAGCCGGGCCACCGTATCCAAATTGCGGGTACACTCTTCCATGAGTCGGGCGACCTCGGTCAGCAGTTCGTCGCCGACGTGATGCCCCAGAGAGTCGTTGATATTCTTGAAGCGATCGAGGTCGATGAAGAGTACCGCCAGTTTTTTCCCCTTGCGCCGCGCCACCTTTACGGATTGCTCCAGGCGATCCAAAAAAAGGAGGCGATTGGGCAGCCCGGTCAGGGGATCGTAATAGGCCAGTTCACTAATGCGGTTCTCCGCTTCCTTGCGTTCAGTAACATCTCGGGAGATATGGATAATCTTGTGAATTTCATCCTTGGCATTTTTGATGGGAAAGGCAGTAACCTCCTTAAAACGAGGCATATCCTGAGAAAAGTCCTCAACCTCGTTGAGCACCTCTTTTCCTGCCATAACGCTCTTCACCAGTGAACATTTGCTGCCATCGGTAGAGCACGGGGCATTAAAGCCGTGAATGACCTCATGGCACGTTCGACCCAGTACTTCCTGTTCATCCCCAAGATTGGCTTCATGCAAAAACTCCCGATTGGCCAACAAGATGCGATAGTCCTTGGCGTCTATAACAATCATCTCGTCATGCAGGCTGTTGATGATACTGGCATTTAACTCGCTGGATTCCTTCAGGGCATTTTCCACCGCCTGTCGCTCCAGGATGTCAGCCTCCAGCAGGCGATTGGCTTCGCGCAGTTCATCGGTGCGCTGATCAACCCGGCTTTCCAAAGTGTCCCGGTTATGTTTCAGATTGGTCATCAAACTGTTGAATGCAGCCGCCACCTCGTTGAACTCGCGGGTGGCGAACCGCCCTACCTTTTCTCCCAACTTCGAATCGTCATGAGCAATCGCGACAACCTTGTTGCGAATGGCATTCAGCGGATAGACGATCAGCCACCGGCCCATAATCCATTGAAGCAAAAGCAGTACCAGGAGGACCCCTGCAATGGCTCCGCAAAGCGTACGACTGACCGCATCGGCGTGGTCATAGGCCGCGGCCAGTGGAATGCGCATGGACAGGGCGGAAACCACCTGCCCTTCGAAACGGTCGAAACTCCGCTCAGGGCCATACTGAGCTACCAGATCAGCCGGAGCGTCATCAGGATCCCGGTGACACCTCAGACATGGAGCCTCCATCGATTCGCCACGCATCAGAGTCTGAAAATAGGGGCGACCGTCGATCTCTCTTACGCCGGACCATTCATTCAGGTTCTCATCGCTGCGCAGGGCATCCAGAAAGGCCCTCTCATAGGCATCCGCTTCATTTCCCGGGTTGCGGGCATTGACCGCCGCCTCCTTATAGTAAAAACGATCGTTTTTCTTCCCATAGGCTGAAAATACTCTGTTGATTTCGCGAACGGCATAGGTAGAGGACATCCAAACAGGATCGAAATAGGAGGGATCAAGGGAGGTGCCCTGGTCCAGTCGCTCAAAAAGCCGGGGCTTGAGGTGATCGTTGAAATACTCGTGAATGGCCAGATTGCGATCCAGCATCAGGCGGGATCTGTCACGGGCTTTCTCCAGCGCATAGTCGCGCATCGCGGAATTGACAAAGACGACCAGGACCAGGCTGGCCACTAAAAACAGGATGAGAGTGGCAAACTCGAGTACCAGGCTTATCCTCGGCGCCTTGGCCGTTGCTTTCGTTTTGAACAGTTTTTGAATCATCTCTTAAACTTCAGTGCAGACATTTCAAGGGGAAAGATTTCACGATTAAATACCGACCTTAATCCCATAAAGTCGCTCTAATCTCCCATTATTTGCGAAAGAAATCAACCGCAATGCATTATACATGGGAAATTTTTACACAATCAGGCCAAGTGACCCTAAAATCCTAGTTTTCCGCTGGATTTACATTGGACTTACAAATAAAAAGGGGCCAGGCTTTAATAGCCTAACCCCTTGAATTTGTGGTGGGCGTTGCTGGGTTCGAACCAGCGACCCCTGCCGTGTGAAGGCAGTGCTCTCCCACTGAGCTAAACGCCCTTTTGAGTGGTGAAAATCTATACCAGAGATGCTTGCGTGTCAACTGGAAACTGTTGGAAGGTGTTGGTTCTACTTGACCTTCTTCTTCAGGATCTCTTCGACGGCGGTGTAGGGATCGATCCTGCGATGGGCGATGTCGCAGACGATAGGTTCGAGGGCGTTGTCTTCGCTGATCTGTCGATACACCCTGGCAAAGAGGCGGTCTCTGAGCAGTTCGGTGAACCGCAGCGAACTCTTGGTCTCTTCGAATTCGACGCGTTTTCCGCTCGTATTGAGATATTCGAAATGGGCGATGATCTTATCAGTCAGCTCGGCAATGCCGTCGTATTTCTGAGCCACCGTCAGCATCACCGGGGGGAACCATTCGCCCTCGCCCGGATGATTCATCCCGATCATGTTCTCAAGTTCGCGGGCGGTGCGATCGGCATCGGGACGGTCGGCCTTGTTGACGACAAAGATGTCGCCGATTTCGAGGATGCCGGCCTTGATCGCCTGGATATCGTCTCCAAGGCCCGGGACGGCGACCACCAGAGAGGTGTGGGCCGTGCGCACGATCTCGATTTCATCCTGGCCGACACCGACCGTTTCGACAATAATGACCTCCCAGCCCATGGCGTCGAACACGTGGACGATATCGGCCGTGGAGCTCGAAAGTCCGCCGAGATGGCCGCGCGTGCCGAGAGAACGGATAAAGACCCCCGGATCGGTGGCATGACGGTTCATCCGGATGCGATCTCCGAGAATGGCGCCTCCGGTGAAGGGGCTGGTCGGATCGACGGCCACAACGGCCACCCGCTTGCCCTTCGCGCGGAAGGTCTCGATCAGCTTGTCGGTCAGGGTTGACTTGCCGGAACCGGGCGGACCGGTCACCCCGACAACATGCGCCTTGCCGGTATGGGGGTAGAGCCTTTTCAGCTCTTCGGTGGCCCCGGGCATGCGATCGTCGATATCGCGCATCAGACGGGCAGCCGAGCGGATATCGCCCTCGAGTATTTTCTGAGCTAAAGACATAAAGTGAAAATCCTTCACGGAAAATAAAACAGATTTGCCTTCTTCGGAATTATTGCCTAACTCAACTCTTACGGGACGCGAAGAAGGTGTCGATCTTCTCCCGATGACCCGAAGTGGAAAAGAGCGTGGAGAAGGCACCAAGCTCCATGACCTGGCCGTTCTTGATATCGATGTCAGTGGCCGCGTTGACCGTTTTCTTGGCGTAAGCCAGGGCATCGGGAGTCATTGCGGCGATCCGCTCGGCAATGCGTCGGACCTGAGGCCAGAACTCGTCGTGCGGGAAGACGCGGTCGACCAGGTTCATCCGCAAGGCATCCTCGGCCCCGTAGGGCTCGGAGGTCATGAAGATTTCGCGGGCAAAATTGCGTCCGACCAGGCGCGGAAGTTTCTGAGTCCCGCCGAAACCTGTGATGATTCCGAGTTTGGCGCCGGGATGAGCGATCCTCAAGCGGCTCGAAGCGTAGCGGATATCGCAGGATAGAGCCAGATCGCAGCCGCCGCCCATGGTGATGCCGTTCAGAGCACCGATGATCGGCTTGTCGCTCTCCTCCATCTGCTCGAAAAGGGCCTGCCCTCTCTCGGAGAATGCAATGGCATCCAGAGGCGTGAAATCTTTCATTTCGGCGATATTCGCCCCGACGGCGAAGCTCTCCCCCTCGCCGCCCGACAGAACGATGCAGACGACATCATCCTGCCGCTCGAGTTCTCCCAATGCCGTCCTGATCTCGTCCAGACAGGCGGTGTCCAGCGTATTGAACCGCTTGGAGTTGCCAAGCGTAAGGTAGCCGACGCCTTTTTCGATATCCATTCTGAGGGTCTGGTAGTTCATGAACCATGTCCAAACGGCTGAGCCCTCCGGCAAGAGGGCTCAGGGACTCTTTTTCAACAGGTAAATCGGGAGGTTCAGGCACGAACCTTTATGTTGTTTTTGACCCAGGAAATGATCTCGTCGGTTGTGGCTCCGGGCGTGAAAATCTCCTTGACCCCGGCCTCTTTCAGACCCGGGATGTCGTCCACGGGGATGACACCGCCGCCGAAAACGGGGATGTCGCCCGCTCCTTTTTCCTTGAGCTGTTCGACGACTTTGGGAAAGAGAGTGTTGTGCGCCCCGGACAACAGGGACAGGCTGACGGCATCGACATCTTCCTGGATGGCCGTATTGACAACCTGTTCCGGGGTCTGACGCAGGCCGGTGTATATGACTTCGAAGCCCGCGTCCCGGAATGCGCGGGCGACCACTTTGGCTCCGCGATCGTGACCGTCGAGGCCCGGCTTGGCTACCAGAATACGTAATGTTCTCTCTGCCATGTGTTATCTCCTTTACATGGAATGGTATCTTTAATTTTATTCGATCAACTCAGGATTCGATCCCGACGCGAGAAGCCTCGCCGGTTGTATAATAATGCTTGATCTCACGCATTTCGGTGACCAGATCGGCCATGTCGATAATCTCGGGATGGGCGTCCCGGCCTGTGAGCACCAGTTCGGTATGCGCCGGTTTTTCAGTGATCAGACGTTTGAGTTCTGCGAGAGGGACCAGCCCGAAGTCGACCACACAGTTGATTTCGTCGAGGATGACCAGATCGTAACCGCCGGACAGTACGATTTCCCGCGCCCTGGCGAACCCTTCTTCGGCCATGCGACGATCGACGGGATCGGGATTGTCCCGGCTGACGAAGGTGCTTTGACCGACCTGCTCTATCGTCAGGTTCGAGGATAATCTCCTGGCGGTTTCCAGCTCCCCGTAGGCGGTGCTTCCCTTCATGAACTGGATGACGTAGACCTTCAGGCCGTGTCCCACCGCTCTAAGGGCAAGTCCCAGAGATGCCGTCGTTTTCCCCTTGCCTGTGCCGGTGTAGACCTGAACCAGCCCCTTGGTCAGCTTCTCTGCCATGATATCCCTTCCCCTGCCGTGTCTTTTACCGGCCTTTGAACCGGGCAGGCCGTTTCTCGACGAAAGCCCCCATCCCCTCTTTCTGATCCTCGGTGGAAAAACAGACGGCGAAGGCGTCCCGCTCCATCAAACAGGCCGTGGAGAGGTTGATGTCGTATCCGGCGTCGATCACTTCCTTGGCCATCTTCAGCGACACCAGCCCGCGACTGCAGATCGTGGTCAAGCGCTCCACGGCAGTTTCGCGCAACGACGCCGCCGCAACAAGCTGATTGACCAGCCGGATCCCTGCTGCTTCGCCGGCACCGATCAGTTCTCCGGTAAAGATCATCTCCTTCGCCCGGGATTTGCCGACAAGCCGCGGCAGGCGCTGGGTGCCGCCGAATCCTGGAATGACGCCATACTCGATCTCCCGAAAACCGAATTGCGCATCGTCGGCTGCGATGATGAAGTCGCAAGACAGGGCCAGTTCCAGACCGGCTCCGAGGGCGTATCCGGAGACGGCTGCAATCAGGGGCTTGCCGAGTCGCTCCATCGCCAGGCAGACCGACTGACCGAGTTCGGCAAAGCGCGTCGCCTGGAGCGGGGTCAGTTCGCGCAGTTCGCCGAGATCACCACCGGCCGAAAAATGTTCCCCGGCACCGCATAGCAGAACGCCGTGAACAGTATCGTCGTGGCGCAGATCGGTGAATATCTGCTGCAGACACTCCAAAGCAGCAGTATCGAGGGCGTTGAAGATCTGCGGCCGGTTGATTTCGACCAGGACGAGATGGTCCCGTCGATGTATCAGAACGTGGTTTTCAGTCATCTGGTTCAAGAGGAAAGTGGAGAAGTTATCGTCATAAAATGATTTTCATAAATTTAAGCCGCACTAAAAACATTTAGGGCGCCGAAAATATAACAGTGTTGACGACAGGGTGTCAAGCAGGCAGGAGAGAGGCGGACAAAAAAATGCCCCGCTCAAGCAGGGCATTTTTTGAACAATTCGAGCTATTTGATATCCCCCTGGACACCGACGCAAACGGTTTCCAGCGGAACGTCCTTGCCGCTGGCCTCGATCGCCTGGCGGGCCATGGCGAGCAGTCCGGAACAACAGGGAACCTCCATGTGCACCACGCTCAGCCGTTTGATTTCATTCTGCTGAAGCATGGCGGTCAGTTTCTCCAGATAGGCCCGGCCGTCGTCGAGTTTGGGGCAGCCGATCAGCAGCGCCTTGCCCTTGAGCAACTCCTTGTGGAAGTCGGCATGAGCAAAGGCAGCGCAATCTGCTGCGAGAAGCAGATCGGCGCCCTTGAGAAACGGAGCCGTCGGCGGAACCAGATGCATCTGGATCGGCCATTGGCGCAGCTGACTCTGACGGC
>JAWOCM010000017.1:0-10956 GCA_046483795.1 Desulfuromonadales bacterium
CGGAAAAGAAGATGATCGCCAGAATAGACCAGGCCCGACCCGACGGAGATTCTCTCGGCGGCGTCGTGGAGGTGGCCCTGCTGGGTGCACCGGTCGGGCTGGGCAGTCATGTTCATTGGGATCGTCGGCTCGACGGCCGCCTTGCACAGGCCGTCATGAGCATCCAGGCGTTCAAGGGGGTGGAGATCGGCATCGGTTTCGAGGCGGCGCGACGTCCCGGTTCGCAGGTCCACGACGAGATCAGCTATGCAGCGCCCGATTATTCCCGCAAAAGCAACAGGGCAGGGGGGCTCGAGGGAGGCATGACCAATGGCCAACCGCTGATCGTTCGCGGCGCCATGAAGCCGATTCCGACCCTCTATACGCCTCTTGAAACTGTCAATCTGAAAACCAGGGAGACCGTCGAGGCAACGGTTGAGCGGTCGGACGTCTGTGCGGTCCCCGCCGCCGCAGTCGTTGCCGAGGCGGTGATCGCCATCGAGGTGGCCGCGGCGGTCCTGGAAAAATTCGGTAGCGATTCCATGGAAGAGCTGAAGGAAAACCTGACGGCTTATCGCAAGCATGTTGAATCTTTCTGAGGTCAAAACGGTTGTCCTGATAGGGTTCATGGGGTCGGGGAAGACGACCGTCGGTATGGAGCTGGCCCGCCGGCTGAAGCTCCGGTTTGTCGACGTCGATTCGGTAATCGCAGAGCAGGCCGGAAGGACGATCCCTGAAATCTTCGCCCGTGAGGGTGAAGAAGGATTCCGACGCAGGGAGACACAAGCCCTCGAATCGTTGTATGCTGTAGACGGTGCGGTGGTTGCAACCGGCGGCGGGGTGGTCACGGTCGAGGAAAACTGGCCTCTGATGAGGGCACTTGGACCCGTCATTTACCTGCGAACCCGGCTAAAGACCGCTCTTCAGCGCATCGGAGAAGGCGAGGATCGGCCGCTGGCGAAGGGGGTAGATCGCGAGACGAGGCTGAAGACCCTTCTGGCGCAGCGAACACCGCTCTATGAGCGGGCGGATCTCGTGGTCGATACAGACGGCCTGGCGCCCTGCGACGTGGCCCGGCACATAATCGATAACCTGCAATCATGGAGTCGACGTTGTTAGAGCGTATCGAAGTTGGACTTTCCGAGCGCAGCTACCCGATCTGGATCGGCAGCGATATCCTGTCCCGTCTCGGTACGGCCCTTAAAGAAGCTCGTTTTCCGCGGAAAATCGGCATTATCACCAACCCGACCGTCAGCCGCCTTTATCTCGAACAGTTGGAGGAGGCCCTGGAGCGCGAGGGATTCGAAAGTCATTGTTTTGAAATCCTGGATGGTGAAGAATACAAGACACTGGCGACGCTCGAAGAGATCTACGATTTCCTTATCGCGAAGGATTTCGGTCGTGTCAGCGGCTTGCTGGCCCTTGGCGGCGGGGTCGTCGGCGACATAACCGGTTTTGCGGCTGCGACCTATTTGCGGGGAATCCCTTTTGCACAGGTCCCGACAACGCTTCTCTCTCAGGTGGACAGTTCGGTCGGCGGCAAGACGGCGGTCAATCATCGTTTGGGGAAAAATCTTGTCGGCGCCTTCTACCAGCCTGCCCACGTTCATATCGACGTCAAAACCCTGTCGACTCTCAACCAACGGGAGTTCTCCTCCGGCATGGCTGAAGTCGTCAAGTACGGGATCATCAGCGATCGCTCTTTTTTCGACTGGCTCGAGATCAATGCATCTTTGCTGGAAACCCGGGATCGGGCCATTCTTGTTGAGGCAGTCAAGAGATCTTGCCAAATCAAGGCGAATATTGTAGAAATTGACGAAAAAGAAACCTCTTTGCGCGCGACGCTCAATTTCGGGCATACCTTCGGCCATGCTGTCGAGACTCTTTCCGGGTACGGACTGATCAAACACGGCGAGGCGGTGGGTATCGGCATGATTGTGGCTGCCGCGATAGCCCTGGAACTCGGACTTTGCGAGGAGGCGGATCTGGACAGGATCAGGGCCCTGTTGATGAGATTCGCCCTGCCGGTCGCTCCGCCCCCCTTTACCATCGAAGAGTACCTGGAGGTTATGGGGAGGGACAAAAAAGTTCAGGACGGCATGCCGCGCCTCGTTCTCAACCGCGGAATCGGCGACTGCGAAATTCGCAAGGTCGCTCATCCTGAAAAGCTCTTTTCATCGGTTCTCGACCGACTGACCGGCTAACCCTTTCTCGGGGATATTGTTATGGCATTGGACGCAAATACGCAAATCGTTCTGGCAAAAGTCGCTGAATATGTCGAAGCGTTGACACGGGAGCCGGCTTCCAGATGTTTTGTGCCTTTAAGCGAAATCTACCGGCAAGCCGGTATGTTTGAAGCGGCCCAGTCCACACTCCTCAAGGGGATCAAGCAGAATCCGGACTACGCCCCCGGCTATATCGCCCTGGGGCGAACCCTGGCAGCCCGGGACATGCCCGGGAAAGCCGAAAAGGCCTTCAGAAAAGCGCTTCAGATCGCACCCGGGAATCTTCCGGCTCTCAAGGCACTGCTGCGTATCCTCTGGGACAACGGGAATGTCGTGGACGCCAGAAAGACGGCCGAAGCCCTCTATCAGGCGAAGCCCGGCGACGAGGACGCGGAAAAGATCCTTCAGCGTATTGCCGAGCGGCATGAGCAGGAGTCTTTTTCGGGCGAGGCCGACGAACAAGTCGCTGCCTCTGAAAAATCCGAAGGCGAGGAGCCGATAAAAACGGCAACCCTGGCCGAAATCTATGTTCGACAGGGCCTTTTCGAGAAAGCCCTCAACGTGTATCGCCAGGTTCTCGGCCGTGACCCGAAGAATCAGGAGGTCCGTCGAAAAGCGCTCGCTGTTAAAAAGCGCCTCGAGGAACAGAGAGCTCAAGAGGGAGAAAAGTCGAGCGAGGATACCCGGGCTGAGGCGACCGGGAAGGCCCCCGGCGCTTCGGGCGGAGCCGCTTCGTTGACGCGAGAGATCCCGGCAATGAATCAATCCGCGCCCGAACGTCCCGAAGAGAAAGCAGCACAAGACGCGCCGATCAGAATCCTTCAGGGGTGGCTCGATTCGATTCACCAAAGGAGATCGCATGTTCAGTGATATTCTGCAGGGCATTCTGAAAGAAACAGCCGGAGGAATCGGCATATCCCTGATGGGCTACGACGGCATCGCCATCGAACAGCACCTGGAAGACTATGAGGCGGTCGATCTTCAGCTTCTGGCGGTGGAATACGCCAATGTTCTGAAGGAGGTCAAGCGCGCCGTCGAAGTCCTGGAGACCGGCTTCATGGAGGAGGTCACGGTCAAGACAGAGACGTTTCTCGTGGTGGTCAGGGCGCTTAACGAAGAGTATTTTGTCGTTCTGACACTGACCGCGGACGGCAATTTCGGCAAAGCCCGTTATCTTCTGATGCGCGATGCGCCGAAGCTGCGAGACGTCCTTTCCTGAGGTCCGAAGATGAAAATACTCATACTGCACGGCCCCAACCTCAATCTGCTCGGCACGCGCGAGCCCGATCTCTACGGAGAACGGACCCTTGACGACATAAACCGGGCGATCACGGCACTGGCGGAAGAACTCGGTGTTCAGGTCGAATCCTATCAGTCCAACAGCGAAGGCGATCTGATCGATCGTATTCATCTGGCCGGGCGGGAAAAAACGGCCGGCGTTCTGATCAACCCCGGCGGGTTGACTCATACCAGCGTCAGCCTGCGCGATGCCCTGGCAGCGACCCGCCTTCCGGCCGTCGAGGTTCATCTGTCCAACGTCCATGCCCGGGAAGAATTTCGCCGTCACTCCTATATCGCCCCGGTCGTTCTCGGTCAGATCAGCGGATTCGGCGCAGAGAGCTACCTGCTCGGTCTGCGAGGACTTTTAGCCCGAATAAAAGAAAATTATTGAGAATGAAGCTTCCTCTATGATAGATAACAGGCAGCTGGCCGGCCTTTCCCTTCTGAAGCAGCATAACCTGGATGCGCTGGTCTTCTTCGACCTTCACAATGTGCGTTACCTATGCGGCTTCACCGGTACGGACGGGGCGCTGGTCCTGACAAGCAGGGGGAGCTGGTTCACGACCGATTCGCGATATACGGCCCAGGCAGAAAGCGAGGTCCGGGCCGACCATATCCGCCAACACAGAGTCAAGCTCGACAGCGTCACCGATATTCTGAAAGCGGCAGGAACACATCGCATCGGATTTGAGGCACAGACGCTTGCGTACGCGACGGTCGAGAAATTGAAAGAACGCAGCCCGACCTCCTGGCAATGGGTCCCCCTGGGCGAAGAGCTGGAGGGGCTGCGCCATTGCAAGGATGCGCAGGAGATCGAGGCGCTCGAATCGGCAGCCCGGCTCAATGCCATCGCTTTCCAGGAGATCGTACCGCAGATCAGACCCGGAGCCACGGAACGAGACATTGCCCTGGCTCTCGAATTCTCCCTCAAACGGCTCGGCGGAGAGGAGAAGGCCTTCGATTATATCGTCGCATCCGGAGAGCGCGGCGCAATGCCTCATGGCGTGGCGTCCGGAAAACGTCTCGCGGCGGGTGAACTTGTAACGATCGATTTCGGCACGCGGGTCAACGGATATCACAGCGATGAGACAGTCACGCTGGCCCTTGGCGAGGTTTCGGAGAGGCAGCGGGAAATTTTCGACATCGTCCTGAAAGCCCACGATCTGGCCATGGATGCAGTCAAACCGGGCGTTGCGCTGAGCGATATCGATTCGGTCGCCCGGGATTATATTGCCGAGCGGAGGTTGGGAGACTATTTCGGCCATGGTCTCGGCCACGGCGTCGGGCTCGATGTGCATGAATATCCCGTGGTTTCGCCGAGATCCGGAGCGGAGGCTGAGGTGGGAGCGGTTTTTACCATCGAGCCGGGCATCTACATTCCCGGCCTCGGCGGGGTCCGCATCGAAGACACGGTCCTGGTGACGGAGAGCGGATACCGTCCGCTGACCCGGATCGATAAAAAATACCGTCAGATTGCAGTATAGGACTGGGAAACATCGGTTCGCAAGCAAGCAAAATAACAGATGGCATCGCCATCATTTCGGCGCCCCGGGCGTATCGTGTACAAGATGTCAAAAAAGGAGGCATTTTAGATGAATATCAAAGACCTGAGAACACTGATTAAAATGGTGACCGATACCGATATCAACGAATTCGAGATGGAAAACGCCGAGGAGAAGATCGTCATCAAGCGCGGCAAGGATACTGAGATCGTCCATGTGGCCGCCCCGGCTGCAGCTCCCGCTCCGGCAGCCCAGCCGGCACCTGCGGCTGCCGCCCCGGCCCAGCCTGCACCGGCTGCCGAGCCCGGCCCCGCTGCGCCGAGCGATACGTACGAGACGATTATTTCCCCCATTGTCGGTACTTTTTACCGCAAACCCTCTCCGGATGCAGACAATTTCGTCGAGATCGGGTCGGTGGTCGAGACCGGCAACACCGTCTGTCTGGTAGAGGCGATGAAGCTTTTCAACGAGATCGAGGCCGAGTTCAAATGCAAAATCGTTGAAATCCTCAAGGATGATGCCTCGCCCGTTGAGTTCGGGGAGCCCCTGTTCAAGGTGGAACGACTTTAAAGGCGGGTGAGAGATAAAAGGTAAAAGGTAAAAGGTGAAAGGAATCCCCCTTTTGCCTTGTTTTTCGGAGAAAAACATATGTTTCACAAAATACTGATAGCAAACCGGGGCGAGATCGCCCTGCGTATCATTCGGGCCTGCAAGGAAATGGGCATCAAGACGGTCGCAGTGCACTCTGATGTGGACAGCGAATCACTCCATGTGAAGGTTGCCGACGAGAGTATCTGCATCGGTCCCGCCTCCAGTGCCAAAAGCTACCTGAACATCAGGGCCATCATGAGCGCCGCCGAGCTGACCGATGCCGAGGCGATCCATCCCGGGTACGGTTTTCTTTCAGAAAATGCCGAGTTTGCAAAGATATGCGCCGACTGCGGTTTGACATTCATCGGTCCGACCCCTGAAAATATCAGATTGATGGGCGACAAGATCGTCGCCCGCCAGACGGTCACCGAAGCCGGCGTGCCGATTCTGCCCGGCACCAAGGAGGGCGTGGCCGATGTCGATAAGGCCAGGGACATAGCGGAGGAGATCGGTTACCCGATCATTATCAAGGCCACGGCGGGCGGCGGCGGCAAGGGCATGAAAATCGTCCATTCCCCTGCCTCTCTGGCGAGCGCTTTTTCCACCGCCCGGGCAGAGGCCGAGGCGTCTTTCGGCAATCCCGATGTCTATATCGAGAAGTTCTGCGAAGAGCCCCGTCATGTGGAGATTCAGATCCTCGCCGACAAGAAGGGGAACGTTATTCATCTCGGAGAGCGTGACTGCTCCATCCAGCGCCGGCATCAAAAGCTTATCGAAGAGGCTCCCTGTCCTGTCCTCTCCGAGGATGTTCGTCAGAAGATGGGCGAGTGCGCTGTTGCTGCGGCCAAAGCGGTCGGCTACTCCAGCGTCGGCACCATCGAATTTCTTCTCGATAAGAAAAATGAATTCTTCTTCATGGAAATGAACACCCGCGTCCAGGTGGAGCATCCCGTGACCGAGATGGTCACCGGGGTCGACATCATCAAGGAACAGATCCGTTCGGCGGCCGGCATTGAACTGCGCTACAAGCAGGAAGATATCAAGATGAACGGTCATGCCATCGAGTGCCGCATCAATGCCGAGGATCCCCAGAAATTTTCTCCCTCTCCCGGAAAGATCGATGGATACCATCAGCCCGGCGGGCTGGGAGTGCGGGTGGACAGTTTCATTTACGACCAGTACACCGTACTGCCCCACTACGATTCGATGATCGGCAAGCTGATCGTCCATGCCGAAACACGCGAAGATGCGATTCGACGCATGTCCCGCGCTCTCGACGAGTACATCATCGAGGGGATCAAAACGACCATACCTTTCCATCAGAAAATCATGAACAATAAGGATTTTATCGACGGCAATTTCGATACCGGATTCCTCGAAAAGATCGTTCTTTAAACGCATGATCTCAGCGGGGCCGGGTTTATCCGGCCCTTTTTCATTGAAGCTATGAGCAGAATGTGGCGTTACATCAACAGTGGTCCACTGGAGGGCTCCCGCAATATGGCCCTCGATGCTGTATTGTTCGAATCGGTCGCCAGGGGGGAATCTGCACCGATTCTCCGACTGTACAACTGGGATCCTCCGACCGTCACGCTCGGTTACGGCCAGCGTGATGGCGAGGCCGTCGATCTCGACTACTGCCGGGATGTCGGGCTCGATGTCGTTCGCCGTCCCACGGGCGGACGGGCTGTTCTGCACGATCGGGAAGTGACTTATGCCATCATCGCCCCGGAGGGGATGGACGACTTTTCGGGAGGCATCCTCGACAACTACCGCGCGATCTCGGAAATTCTGCGCGATACGATCCGTTCTTTCGGGCTGCCGGCCGAACTGGTGACGGGCCGGGGAGGGGCGGCCAGGAAAACGGAAGTCGACCGCAGCGTCTGCTTTACGGCGCCCTCCAGCTATGAACTTGTCGTCGAAGGATGCAAGATCGCAGGCAGTGCCCAAAAAAGGGGACAGGGAGCCTTTCTGCAGCACGGCTCCATTCCGCTGGACATGGATTTGGAAAAGCTGCTCAGAGCCCTTTCGCCGGGGCGTTCCCCATCCGCCCGGGGGGTGGAGAGGCTTGCGCGCTCCGTCGGCTGGCTGAACCGTTACGCTCCCGACAAGCTGACTGTGCGGCAGGTCGAAGATCGTCTGGTCGAATGCTTCACCGCCCGCCTGGGATGCCGCCTCGACGAGGATTGCCCGACGGAGGCTGAAGAATCTCAGGCAAGGGAACTGGCGGCAGGCCGATACAGGCGTCTTGTATAGTGCGGTATGGAGGTGAACTTTTTCAGTTAGTGTACATATGGGAAAGCCGGATGGGATCTGGCAAGTTTCTGATTCGGAAAAGAGCCGTTTCCGGACAGAAACCAGTTTACCTCGGTGAGCGAGATGGTATCCTTTCCATAATAAATCCACTCATGGGGGGGAATAACGATGCGGAAATCTCTGTCACTGTTTTTGATCATACTGGCGGCATTGTTCCTGACCGGCATGGGAGGGCTTGGCGGTCAACCATCGGCCACCACTCCTGAAACCCGTGAAGATATTGCAGCCAGAGTGGTCGATCGCCAGGGCACGACTATAGAACTGAGTCAGTTCTCCATGGAGGGGAATGTCTTCATCAAGGGTGATATCGGCAGCGGGAATCTGACCGTTCCGATGAAGAATATCCAGAAGATCACGTTCGGCGAGATTCGCGGAGAGTTCGTGCCGGTGACCGTCCTGATGAAATCCGGAGAGAAAATCGAATTGCAAATGAGCAAGCGTTTCGATTTTTATGGCAATATGAGCGCCGGTGCTTACCGGATCGAAGCCTCCAGGGTCAAAGAGATCAGTTTTGACTGAGCCGGCCCCTTTTCGTCCTGTTCTGCACTGAAGTGATGTCATGCCTTTGTCGATAGGACATATTTCTTATCTCAACTGCGTTCCGTTTTTTCATTATCTGCGCGATGTCGGTTTCGATGGCGAAATCGTTCCGGGGGTGCCCTCGCAGCTGAATGAAATGCTGGCCACCGGAGGCATCGATGTCAGCCCCTCCTCCTCTTTCGAATACGGGCGAAACTGGCGACGCTACATGCTGCTGCCCCGTGTGTCGATCAGCTCTTTCGGTGCAGTGAGAAGCGTTCTGCTCTTCTCCAACGTTCCAATCGAAGAACTCGAAGGCACATCGATCGCTCTCACCGGTGAATCGGCCACGTCGGTCCATCTCGTACAGGTTCTGTTGCGAGAATTTCTGGGGTATGAACGGATCGACTGTCGCGTGCCGTCGCAGCCGATGGAAGAGGTGATAGCGAACGGCGGAACGGCTCTTCTCATCGGCGATCGGGCCCTTCGCGAAGCGCGGCAGTCCCGGTCCCGGTATGTTTACGACCTCGGCTCCCTGTGGCAGGATTTCACCGGCCTGCCTTTCGTTTTCGCGCTCTGGATTATCAGGGAGGAGGTGGCGCTCCGGCAAAAAGACGATCTCAAGCGGCTGGAGAATCAGCTTGAGGCCTCGAGAAGCCGCGCTTTTGCCGATCTCGGGATGGTTGCAGACGAGGTTCCCGAACGTCATTGGATGGCACGGACCGATCTGGTCGACTACTGGCGCAGCATGTCCTATGATTTCACGGAAGACCATCGCCAGGGACTGCTTCTCTATTTCAGGCTTCTGGTCAAATACGGCTTTTTGCCGGAAGTCCCCGATCTGCGCTTCTTCTCCTGAGATTCTTTGCAATCCCCGGATGCCTTCGTGTAGCCTGCCTGATTTTAATCGTTGACACCGCCGTCCCGAATAGATAGATAATAGCCGCTTTACAATTTAATATAGTGCCCCGATGGTGGAACCGGTAGACACATCAGACTTAAAATCTGAGGCCCGAAAGGGTGTGCGAGTTCGAGTCTCGCTCGGGGCACCACTTCCATCCTGCATTCCTTTCTCTGTGCATGCAATCCCATCAGCCTTTGATCGAAAGAAGCGCCTCTCTCACCATCTGATTGGCATATCCCCATTCGTTGTCGTACCAGGCCATAATCTTGACCAGGTCGCCATCGACAACCTGCGTCATGCCGCCGTCAATGATTGATGCCCGAGGGTCCATGAGGATGTCGGAGGAGACCAGTTCGTCTTCGGTATATCCGATAATTCCCTTGTATCGCTCGCCTTGGGCCTCGTTACGGAAAATATCGTTGATTTCCTCGACGGATGTATCGCGCTCTGTCACCAGATTGATGTCGGATATCGAGCCGCAGGGGATCGGTGCCCGCACTGCAACGCCGTCGAACTTCCCGGCGAGTTCGGGAAGCGCCTTTGTGGTCGCGAGTGCCGCTCCGGTGGAGGTGGGAACAAGATTGGCAGCCCCCGCGCGGCCCCGGCGCATTTTTTTGTTAAATCCATCGACGATGGCCTGGCTTGAGGTGTAGGCATGTGTTGTCGTCATGATCGCCTTTTTCACGCCGATGGTGCGACCCATGATCTCCATGACCGGCGTGATGCAGTTGGTGGTGCAACTGGCGCAGGAAAAATATTTCCGGCCCTCAGCCCGGTTGACCCCGTGGACGATTGTCGCGACATCGCCCTCTTTCGCCGGTGCAGAGAGAATCGCCAGACCCGCACCTGCATCGATGTGCTTTTTGAGTCCCTCTTCATCGGTAAAAATGCCCGTACATTCGAAGACCACATCGACATCGTGCTTTTTCCATGGCAGATCGGCAGGATCCTTTTCGCTGAAGACAGGATACTCTATGCCGTCGATCTTCAGAGATGCCTCCCCGCTGTCGACCCACTTTTCATTGCGGCCGTAAACCGTGTCGTAATTGATGAGGTAAGCAAGATTCTCCGGCGGAATCAAGTCGTTGACGGCCACCAGCTCCAGTTCGGGATGATCGAGTGCGATCTTGAGTACCGCCCGGCCGATTCGTCCAAGTCCGTTGATGGAAATTCTGACCATAATAGCCTCTCTCTGGCATGTTGGTTGGAATGAGTTTTCAACATTCGTTTCTCACCTCATGATGAGAAACCGTTCATTCCTTCTCTTTTATCAGCATCGAAGAATGTGTCAAATCCATGCAGTACTTTTCGTTGGAGCCCTCCTTTTTAGAGGGGTCTGACTGCCTCCAGTTAAGTTGACGCGGAGGGCTGAGATGGTATGGTTAATCTCGTGAATTTCAGCAAGAAAGCCGGATATAGAGGACCCCCATGTCCGGCAGGGGATCAATATGAAAGCTGACCCTTGCAAGGAAAAGCCCGCAGCTGCAAAGTCCCTCTCGGGCGAAGGTGAAGAAAAGATCCTCCAGCGGGAGGTAGACCGAACTTTATTGCGGAGCCTCGAACCGGCTGCATTGGTTGTGGACAGCGATCTCGAGGTTATTCAGTTTCGCGGCAGGACACGTCCCTTTCTCGAGCACTC
>JAWOCM010000021.1:0-35402 GCA_046483795.1 Desulfuromonadales bacterium
CCATCCCCGCCTGGTTGATGGCGGTGGGGGTAATCACATCGGCCCGCACCACCCGGCCCAGGTCATCCAGGACATAATGGTGGACAAGAAGCCCGCGCGGCGCTTCGACAGCCGCCGTACCCGAACCTGCGGCAGGGACGACCCGTGCCTGAAGGGGCTCGCTGTCATCGGCCTGCAGGATCTCTTCGATCAATTTGATGCAGCGCTTCAGAGCCCAGGAGAGCTCGAGACATTGTGCTGCGTTGTTGGCGTGAATCCCGGCGGGCAGTTCCCCTGCGCCTGAAAGAAGGGAGCGCCCCTCGCCGGAGAGTTCCAGCCGCGAGAGGGCGCCGGCGAGAAAAGGTGTCGAACCGTCCCGGCAATGCAGGGCATTGGAATAGGCCACCGGTTTCTCAGCAAGCACGTTGCGATAATCTTCCACTGGCACGCTCCTGCCGTCCGACAGAAAGAGACTCTCTCCCGTCAGCGACAATTCATCGGGGCGGCCGACAGCGATGCGCGTCGCCCCGATCGACTTCGCCGAGGGGAAAGCGTCGGAGCGGAAAAAGTCCTTCTGGAGCTCCTCGAATCGCTTCTGCCATTCCTCCAGCTGCAGCAGAAGGCCTTCGAGATCCGGACGTTCCGGACGGACCACCACACCTCCCACCTCGACGTTGACCGGGTGAATGGCCCGGCCGCCGGCGATTTCCTGGATGCTATTGCCCAGCTTTTTGAGATCCAGGCCCTGCCGGGCATTGTCGTTGCCGCTTCGGAGAAGATCGAGGATGCTTGCCTCGCCCTCGATGTCCGGCAGGACCAGGCAGAACAGGTGCAGGGCATGACTCTCGATATGACCGCCCAGCACCAGAAGTTCCCGTATGGTGGCCGCCAGAGGGGGAATCTCCAACCCCAGCGCCTTTTCCATCGCCTGGCAGGAAGCGACCCGGTGGACCGCGGAACAGATGGCGCAGATCCGGCAGACCAGTGCCGGCACCTCGCGGCAGTCCCGACCGAGAATCAGCCCCTCGAAGAGACGGGGCGATTCTATTATCGCCACCCTGGCATCGGCCAGCGAGCCGGCGCGAAGCATAAGGTCGACCCGGCCATGTCCTTCGACTCGGGTCAAGGGATGAACACTAACCGTTTTCATTGTCGCTCCCTGTAAAACGTCTCATACGCGCCTCGATATTCTTTTCTGAGAGCCCCAGATCCAGCAGCAGACCGAACTGCTCCGCCCGATTCGCTTCCTTGATCATTCCCCGGCACCCTTCGCAAATCACCCCGAAAGAGGGACAGCAGGCGTTGCAGCCGGCCCTGCTCACCGGCCCGAGGCAGGGCTGGCTGCGCTCCAGCAGCAGACAGACATTTTCCCGCATCCGGCATTCCAGGCAGACGGAATATTCGGGCAGGGCGGGGAGTCCGCCGCGCAAAAGTGAACCGAGGGCCTTCAAGTGTTCTTTGCGCTCGGGAGGACAACCTGCAATCTCCAGATCGACCGTGACGAATCGGCTCAGCGGTTGCGGGGGAAAGGTTTTCTTCTCCGGCGCCGTCTCCCCGTAAACGAGGTTGCACAACGATGCCCGGTTCGCGCCCCCCAGGGCATTGACTCCACCGGTCAGGGCACAGGCTCCGACCGCAACCAGCGTCGCGGCACGCCGGCGCAGTTCGAGAAGCCGCTCCAGTTCTTCGGGGCGGGAGACCGATCCTTCGATCAGGACAACATCGAGTTCTCCTCCGTCGTCCCTGAGCGAGGAGGCCATATTGAAATCAACCAGTTCGATCATCCCCGCAAGGTCTCCCAACTGGTCCTCGCAGTTGAGCAAGGTCAACTGGCAGCCGCTGCAGGAGGTGAATCGGACATAAGCAAGACGGGGTTTCTTCACGAGGTCCTCTCAAATGGCGCCGGGCATGGCACGCAGTTCAGTCAACGAAAAAACCGGGCCCTGACTGCAAACAAAGGTCCCGCCGGTCACACAGTGGCAGCACTGGCCGATTCCGCACTTCATGCGACGTTCCAGGGTTGCAAAGACATCGTCCGGATCTATGCCGAGTTCGGCCAGTTCTTCGAGAACACAGGAGTAGAGCACCGGTGGGCCGCACACGGCCGCCACCGTATGGGGCTCCGGATCCCCCACGTCCTCCAGCAGTTCGGGGACCAGCCCCACCTTGCAAACGGCACCCCCTTCAGACCAGGGCAGCTCGGTGGCGAAATCCACGCTGAAACGCAACCGGATCCGTTTCTCCTCGGCAAGGTCTTCGAGCTCCTGCCGAAAGAGGAGACTGGATGGCTCTCTGGAGCCGTAGAGCAAAGTGACCTCGCCCTGCCGGTCGTGCTGCTGCAAAAGATAGTGCAGAAGGGAGCGCAGCGGTGCCATGCCCAGC
Source organism: Desulfuromonadales bacterium (assembly GCA_046483795.1). GTDB lineage: Bacteria > Desulfobacterota > Desulfuromonadia > Desulfuromonadales > JAWOCM01 > JAWOCM01. The sequence continues at coordinate 2,362 of JAWOCM010000021.1, forward strand.
CCCCCCGCCATCAGCAGCACATTGCGGCCGGTGAAGGCTGCAAGAGGAAAACCGTTTCCGAAAGGGCCGCGAATGCCGACCCGGTCTCCCTCCGAAAGGCCGTAGAGGGCATCGGTCACGCGGCCGGCGCGGCGGATGCAGGCATGGAAAGTCCTGTCGTCGCCGTCCCAGAAGGCGGTGGAAACAGGAAAGGCGCCGATTCCGGCAAGTGAAAGTTCAGCGAACTGACCCGGCTCGGTAGGCATCGCCTCGTCCAGACGAAACCTGAACACATGGTTGTCTTCCACGGTACAATCGATATTTTCGATCACTGCCGGCATCGGCTTGAAGTCTATGGTCATGAGGCATCCTCCTCGACCAGGGCGGCAAGAACTTCGGATATGTCGATATCCACCGGGCATGCGGCCTTACAGCGTCCGCAACCGACACAGGAGGGCACGCCGCGCAGAGCTCCGAAACCGAGCATTTTGTGTTCGAAACGGAAGCGAAGACGCTCCTTGCGTCCGGGACGGAAATTGTGTCCCCCGGCCACCAGGGCGTGGCTGCGGAAGAAGCAGTTGTCCCACTCCCTCCGGCGGACAGGGTCCCGGCCCGGCAGAGCTTCGTCGACCACGTCATAGCAATAGCAGGTCGGACAGACAGCGGAGCAGGCGCCGCAGGAAAGGCAGCGGTCGGCTACATTCTGCCAGAGAGTCCAGTCAGCGCTTCTGCCAAAGAGTTCTTCAAGGTTCTCGCCACCCGGTCTTTGCGCCCCTTCCGTCACCCGTCCGGGCAGGGAAATATCTTCCTTCGTCCTTCTGGACCCGGCCAGTTCAGTCAATAACCTTTCACCCGCTTCAGAACCGGCCCAGACGTAGTCATCACCCAGGAACAGGTCGAAAAAAGGCGGTTTTGAAATCTCGGGACAGAAACACTCCGTCGCAGACGTATAACTGCCTCCGACGACCAGGAAGCTCTCCCGGCGTTGGCGGTAGAGGAGATCATCTTCGAATACCCGATCGAGATAATCGAGAGCATAGAGATCGCAAGCCGCTATGCCGACCACAGCGGTGGCGGGAGCAGTTGGAGGGGACTGACATTGGGCGTTGTCCCCGGTCCAGAGCGTCTCCCGCGAGGGCAACAAGAGTTTCTTGAGGGCGATGAGAGGCAGCCCCGCCCTAGGCCAGTCATCCTGCGGCGCAAGGGGCTTCAGGCGACAAACGCCATCCCCTCCCGTAACCGGGCCGAACAATCGGTACTGCCGATGCAGTCGTTCGGAGAGCCGTGCTTTGAATTCACCGTCGAATCGCCAACATTCCATGCCTCGCTCCCGGGGTTGCGGCTTTGAATCCGGCTTCGAATTCTCAACCTTATCAGCGATCACCCAAAGGACAAGGAAAGACATCTGCCCGATATAAAAAAAGGGCGAGCCATATGGCTCGCCCTTCGAGAACGATTCATCCTGTGTGCTGCTGTTACTGGTCGGCGCTCTGTACCCACAGATCGATGAGCTCGGCCAGATGTTCGGGCATGTTTTTGAACTTCATTCCCATCCCCGGTTCATGAGGACCGCCACGGGTGTAATATCTCTTCCAGACCACTTCTGCTTCGCACTGGATTTTGTGGTTGATCGGCTCCGGCAGGGGAATTTCGATATGAAACGTGCTGCCCGGCTCCTTGGGATTGACGGTCGCGATGAAAAGGCCGCTGCGGCTTATGTTCTTGGCATAACCGAAAAAAGCCTTATCGCCGTCATCGAGCTTGACTTTCAGGACGATCAGCGGCGCGCGCAGGGTCCTGCGCTTATCCGGTTCCCTTTCCTGAAGAGATTTTTCTCCTTCATTCTGCTCTGTCATCTTGATCCTCACCCGCTGGTTTCGGCGTTTTCAGACCAGAAACGCCAGAATTTCCGGATTTTACAACAACTCCCCCCTTCAAACAACCTCTTTTGCTGCCTCATTCCCAAAAAGCAAAAATCTGGTCATTCAACTCGGCGATCTCCTGTCCTGCCGCTCTCCCGGCAGCTGCCATCAAGGGTGTCACCATCGACACCGGCTCACCGGGGGGATAGGCCTTTTGCGACAGATGGCGCACCAGACGAAAGGTCTTCAACCCGTCAAACCAGCCGTGGAAACCGCCGGGGGAGACAAGGCCCCGGCCGTTACGCTGCATCGCCGACCAGGCGGATTCGAACCCCGCCCCTTCCAGAAAAGCGGCCATTTCCGGATGGATCTCTTCTGCCTTCTCCAGCAGCACCGACGTATCGCGTTCCGGGTGGGAGCAGGCCAGCTTCAGCCAGCATCGGAGGATCTCGAAAATCCGGGGATCGAAGAAAGGGAGGTCAGGACCGTCACCGCTCAACAGGCGGGCCATGCTCGGGCCGGTGCCGAAAGGAGTGCGTGAGGAGGTGCGTGCCGAAGGTCTCACCACCGTCCCGCTCACCTGGGCGACGCCGGATGTTTTTGCCAGCTGCTGGAGAAAGTAAAAATCCTCCCCGGCGCGGCGCCGGTTCATTCCTCCGGCCCGCACGTAGGCATCGGCGGTGCAGGCCATGGCGCTTCCGACGGTCAGATAGGCGTAGGGCGATCCGGCCAGTTGCAATCCCAGAGGATAGGCGCGCAGATAGAGTTCGTAGGTTTCGATCGCCTGCCGGGCTTCGGCTGACCCCTCCCGTTGGTGCCATAAAGGCAGCACGGCTCCTCCGGTGTCGCGCCGGGCGAAATGGGCTTCGATCGCCGGCAGATAGGATGCATCGACCAGGGTATCGGCATCGAGTGCGACCAGCAGCGGACGATGGGACGCCTGGAGACCCGCCAAGGCCAGATCGAAGCCGATCCGCCGGGCCGAGCCGGCCCCTGCGGTCCTGGCAGGGACTTCGCGGCCGGGGCTCGCCGCATCGATCCAGGCCAGACGGACCGATCCCTGTTCGGCTTCGCGCCGCAGCCGCGCCAGGGTGAGAAGATTGTCCGCCTTCTGCTCCTCGGAAGCCCGGGCGCTGTTGTTGACAACGACCACGATCTGCCACCGGGCCAGGGCTTCGAGGGGATTTGCGGCCAGGCTTTCCAGGGTCTCGGAAAGGCGGGCGCTTTCTGCAAGGGCCGGAATGACGACAGCACCGGAAAAGGGCCCTTCCGTATCGCCTTCCAGCCGCCACGGGCCAGTGACGGCACGGCGGTCAAGATAGGTGTCAAGGGCAGATCGGACCTGCGTCATAGTGAATCCCGGGCGCTCAGACCGAGGGAGTCGAGCAGCCGGGCCAGCGGTTCGTTCAGGGGATCGAGCCAATGGATGATTGTCCCGCGTCGTTCCATGCGGCGGAACCAGGTCTCCTGGCGCTTGGCGAACTGTCCGATGGCGGCGGAGAGCTTCTGCACCATGTCGTTATAATTGAGCTCACCGCGCAGGTAACGGGAGAGGTACCGGTACTCCAGACCGTAGTATTCAAGGGATTCATGGGAGACGCCGGCATCGAGCAGCCGCTGTACCTCCTCGACCATTCCCTGCTCGAGCCTCTCCAGCAGGCGGCGGCGGATGCGTCCACGAAGTTCGCTGCGTTCCCAGCGCAGCCCGAAGATCGCCGGGTCCAGTACCGGCAAGGCGGGAAGCTCGCGTTCGGCGGCTGCCGTTCCCTCGGCGATCTCGACGGCCCGCACCAGGCGTTCGCGATCCTGCAGATCGGTGACGTTGTGCTGCTCGGGACGCAGAAGCATCAGGCGCTCCCGCAGAGCGTTGTCGGAGAGGACGGACAGCTCCTTGCGCAGCAGCGGATTCTCCGGCACCTCCACCATGCGGTAGCCTTGCAGTACAGCTTCCAGATAAAGCCCCGTCCCTCCGACCATCACCGGCAGCTTGCCCCGCCTCCGGATATCCTCGAACGCCGCGAAGAAGCAGCGCTGAAATTCGAAGACGCTGAACTCGCTGCCCGGCTCGGCGATATCGATAAGGTGACAGGGGACGTCGCCGTATTCGGCCAGATCCTTGCCTGTTCCGATATCCATGCCGCGAAAGACCTGACGGGAGTCGGCGGAAATGATTTCGCCGTCCAAAGCGCGCGCGGCCTGCACTCCGAGGGCGGTCTTGCCCGAGGCGGTCGGGCCGAGGATAACGAGAAGGTTCATATCGATCATGGTGAAACAATACAGAAAAAGGGGAGAAAGGGAAAGGGGCGCAGGAACCGCTCTTCTTTTTCTCTCCCCCCTTCCCTTTCCGGTCCCGATCTGCTAAGGTCTCTGCCGAAAAGAGTCGAAAACGCGAAGGAAAAACGACCCGCCATGACCGATACCACTCCGGAACCGATTATCCTGCCCCGCAGCGAACACAATATTTCCCGGAAGAACATAGATCCGGACGCCCTGAAGGTCCTCTACCGCCTGAGCCGCAACGGTTTCAAGGCCTTTCTGGTCGGCGGATGCGTGCGCGACCTCCTGCTCGGGCGTACGCCGAAGGATTTCGACGTCGCCACCGACGCCACGCCGGATGAGGTGAAGGCGCTCTTCCGCAACGGCTTCCTGATCGGTCGACGTTTCCGCCTGGCGCACATCCGCTTCGGTCGTCACAAGGTTATCGAAGTGGCCACCTTCCGCCGCAAGCCCGAGGAAGAAGAACTGCCCGAGGACGACATCGATCATTTCGGCTACGTCGAAAACGTCTTCGGCACGCCGGCCACAGACGCCTCACGCCGCGACTTCACGATCAACGCCCTGTTCTACGACATCGACGGCTTTGCCGTGCTGGACTATACGGGAGGGCTGGAGGATCTGGAGCAGCGCAGGCTGCGGGTGATCGGAGAGCCGGCCGTCCGTTTTACCGAAGATCCGGTGCGCATGCTGCGGTGCCTGGAATTCTGCGCCCGCCTCGATTTTTCGATGGAGGAGCGGGTTCGCGATGCCATCTACATGCAGGCGCCCCTCATCGCCGAGGCCGCTCCGCCCCGCATCCGCGAAGAAGTGATGGAGCTTTTCCGCCACCGCGTAGGAGCTCCGGTTCTGCGCAATGCCCAGGCTCACAGACTGCTCGCCCCTCTGCTGGCCGGCTATGAATGCGATGAAGAGACCTTCGCTGTTCTCGAACAGCTTGACGAACGCACCGCGAGCGGCAGGACAATCAAGGAGTCGGAGGTGCTGGCAGCCCTTTTTGTGGAGCGTTTCCGACGCATCTGTTCGCCGGAAAAGGGATACGCCATTCCCGATGCCATCCGCATGGCCGGACAGCTGATAACACCCCATTGCAACTATTTCCACATCGCCCATGGCACCCGCCACCATGCCCGGGAACTGCTTGTCGGCTTTTTCCGGCTCATTCGCGGCAGGGGCAGGCGGGGAGAGAAACGCTTTCTGGAGCATCCGGCCACCCCGGACGTGTTGGAATTCTTCGGCCTGTGGAGCCGGGCGACGGGAGAAGGCCAGGAGCTGTTCGAAAGCTGGAGCGAAGTGATCCGGGATCTGCCGCCGCAAGAGCAGGAGAGCCGACCCACCGCCCCGAAAAAACGGCGCCGCGGACGACGGCGCCCCCGCCGCCCGCCACCGCAGGACAAAGGATAAGTTCATTCACCGATCTTGCGCAGCAGCTGCCGCAAACGGTGGACCTCCTTCCCGCTGAGCCTCCGATCGCGATAAACCGCCCGACTGTAAATCTGAACGAATTCCGTGACAGCCGGATCGTGGACTTTTCCGGCAAGTTCATGCAGACCGAGACTGTCCGGCACCTCCTTCACGTCATGTTTCATCGCAAGACGGCGGCGCAGCCGTTTCAGCAGTCGAGCCTCGATGGACGGCCGACGCCACAGGCGCACCACAGCAAACGCCCCTCCTGCTGCCCCGACGATTACCAGAAACCAGCCGATCGTGCTCCGATCCCAGTCAGGACGTCCCATGTCCCGAAATTGGTCGGTGGCGCGGCGCAGCATGCCGAACTGTTCCTTAAGATCGTAGGCGATAACTCCACGGTTCCAGTAATAATCGAAGGCATCTGCGAACCGCTGCCAGGGATCGACGCCTGAGGACCTGCCTGCGCCCAGGGTGGTTCCCGCATTCTGTGCCAGGGTCGATGGGTCCATCCGCACCCAGCCCTGCCGGTCTTCCAGGTAAGCCTCCACCCAGACATGAGCCATGTCGTCGGTCACCAGATAATATCCGCCCAGATTGTTGTACCGGCCTCCGTAATATCCACCCACCAGCCGTGCCGGAACCCCCGCCAGGCGCAGCACCGTGGCGAAGGAGGAAGCGAAGAACTCGCAATATCCCCGCCGATGCTCGAATAAAAAGCCTTCCACCGGCCTGGCCATGAGAGGCAGACCGGTGGCGTCGTACTGCAACTGCTGTTCGCGGAAGAATTCCCGCAGCAGGCTTACCCTCTCCTCGTCCGTCTCCCCTTCATCGGCGATGCGCCGCGCCAGCGACCGGACCCTCGCAGAGATATCTCCCGGTACCTGCAGGTAGTGGCGGCGGTCTATTTCCGGATCTCCGATGATCGCTCCGGGCTGCGACCGGACCCGGTACTCGACCCGTTTGCGCAGCGGGCGCCGGCTGCGGAACACCCGATCGGAACTCTCCCTGGATCGCACGCCCTCGATGTCCCGGGGCGGATCGAGAGTGAAAAGAAAGCGGCCCTGGCTCGGCTCGGGATAGATGGTCATCTCTACCTCGCGACCGCCGGAGAGCCTGGTTGCACCGGTGCGCTCGGGCAGGTCGCGCACCCACTGTCGCCCCTCGATCCGGCTCAGGACCGTGCCGCGCCAGTACAGGTCCTCTGCGGGCAGGGCCTCGCCGAGGGCCCGAAAAGCCAGACTCTGCACCTCGGAGAGACTGGAAAAACTTCCCGGGGAGACGGTTTCCGAAAAACCCGCCTTGGCCTGCGGCTGGGGATTGAGAAAGCGCATCATCGGATAGGGGGTCCGCGGCAGGATGACGAAAAAAACCAGCATCAACACCAGAGAAACGGCGGGCAGCACTGCGGCAACGGTCAGAACCTTGCGCAGTTCTCTTCTGCTCAGAACCATCCGGTCGTCGATTTCCAGGAAGGAGAGCAGCACCAGCGACAGAGCGACGACAAGAATCACCAGGATGAAATAGGAGAAGAAGATCGGACTCAGGCTGTAGAGGGAGGATGCCGCCAGGGAGAAGAGGGACAAGGTGTAGATCTGCAGCAGGTGGCGGCCGCTTTTCTCTCCGACCAGGCGCACTGCGATCACCAGGGACAGCAGATTGGCCATGGGGTCGACGAGGTTTTGAATGCTGACCTGCAGCAGGTAATAGACGAAAACGGCAACTGTCAGGATGGTGGCGATGCGGCCGCCGAGGGGATATCTGTCACGCCGGTCGCAATAGACACCTGCGATCAGGGCCGCGGGAAGCAGAAACTGTGCGGGAGGCTGCAGGTAAAGATACAGAGGAGCGATGCCGAGCATACTGGCGGCATAGGCCATGAAAAAAAGCGGTGTCTTAATCCTGATCATAGAGCGCCAGTTCCGCGAGAAGTTTCAATTTGTGATTGCGCCCCGTACCCGGAGGGAAAAGCCGATCCTTCAGTTGCAGACCGACCGGTCTTTCCTGTCGGGAGAAACGGTTGACGTGGTAAGAGGCGCATTGAAGGCGTGCTGCGGTGGTCTCTCCCGGCATCTGCTCCAGGTTCAGAACCACCGGCTCGCGGCTCGTGTCGCTGAGCTGCTTGACTTTCATTTCATCATGCCGCGCCGTCAGCTTCCAGTGAATACGCTTCATCGGTTCACGACCGCTGTACTCGGTAATCCGGGAGATATCCCCTTCGCCTCCAGCGCTCGAACTCTGTCGGCCCCGGCCGCTCCATCGCCCCTGAAGTCCGCCAGGCTCCGCGCAAGGAACAGGTGTCGGAAAAACCAGAACCTCCTGTTCGAGAGGCAGGAACCGGCTTCGAACGAAAAAGTTGATCGGAAAAATAGAACGGATCTCCACCCCCTCGAGGACATTGCGCCCATGGGTCGCAAAGGAGAAGGGAAGACGAGCCCGGCGGGAGCCGCCTCGCCGGTCGACCTCGGTCAGCAGTGCCTTCCCGCCGTGCAGACGGACATCGAGCAGAAAGGCCGGCAGCCATCGTTTGCGGTTTATCACCTTGAGGCGGAGAAACGTCTGGCGCCCGGCGTAAATTTCGTCGGGAAGGTCGAGACGCAGATCTATTTTTTCGATGTTGGCCTTGCCGACGATACCGCTGATGACCATAAACCCCAGCAAAGCGGAAACCACCAGATAGAGCAGGTTGTTCCCGGTATTGACTGCGGCGAAGCCGAGGACCAGTGTGATGACGATATAGAGACCCCCGGCACGGGTCAGCTTCAGACCAAAGGGACGGGGATTTTTTCGACGATCGATTGCAGGACCTCCTCTTTGTCCAGCCCCTCGTTCTGGCCGCGCAGCAGCAGACGATGGGCGCCCACGGATAGAATGACGCGCTTGACATCCTCAGGGATGACGAAACTGCGGCCCTCCAGAAAAGCCGCTGCCCGGGCCGCCTGCGCTACGCTGATACCGCCGCGGGTGGATATGCCAGAGAGGATCTGCGGGTGGTCGCGACTCGCCAGGACGATCTGCAGGATATAGTCGACGATCTTCTCCGACAGGTATATCTGTTCGTTGACGACCTGCCGGGCGGCCTGGATGTCCTCCAGGGACACAAGAGGCTCGATCTTCCGGATCTCCTCGCGTACGCTGCCGCCGAGAATAATCTCCCGTTCGATCTCCGGCGAGGGATAGCCGATGCCTGTGGTGATCATGAACCGGTCGAGCTGCGATTCGGGCAGCAGGTAGGTTCCGACCTGCTCCACCGGATTCTGGGTGGCGATGACCAGAAAAGGATCGGGAAGGGGATATGTAACCCCCTCCACCGTCACTCGCATCTCCTCCATCGCCTCGAGCAGAGCGCTCTGGGTCTTGGGGGTTGCCCGGTTGATCTCGTCGACCAGCAGGACGTTGTTGAAAATCGGTCCGGGCAGAAACTTGAAATGCCCCTCCTCCCGGTCGTAGATCGACAGGCCGGTGATATCGGAGGGCAGCAGGTCGCTGGTGCACTGCACCCGCCCGAAGGACAACCCGAGCGAGCGCGACAAAGCCAGGGCCAGGGTGGTCTTGCCGAGACCGGGGATATCCTCCAGCAGCAGATGGCCGTTGGCGACCAGTGCCGTCAGGCACAGGTAGATCGCCTCATCCTTGCCCTGAAGATAACGAGTGGAGAGAATATTCCTCACATGGATGATTTCATCGTATTTATCCAGAGTATTCTGTCTTGCCATTATGTCTCCTGAAGGGTTTCAAAACATGCCTGTTCATTATGCCAAAATTTTTCGATTTTCGAGAGACCAAAATTCCACAAAAGGCCGAAAGGATCCTGAGCGGTTTCCGACTGCCGGGACAGCTGCATGATCATCCTCGCAGTTGACCTTTCGCCGGGCGCTGTGGTTTAATTCCGTCATGCTCTGCAATGGAAACAGATCGCACTCCGACGGGAAAAAAAATGGAAACTGCACTGCTCGGCCTCGGCTCGAATCTCGGCGAGCGTCTTCAACTGCTTCAGCAGGCTCGCCTGGGGATTGACGAACACCCAGGCATTTCACTGCAAGGCGCCTCTCCGGTCTTCGAAACCGCTCCGGTCGGGGGACCGGCCGATCAGCCTCCTTTCCTCAACGCGGCCATCGAGGTTGGGACCACCCTGCCTCCCGAGGAGCTTCTGGCCTGGAGCCGGACGGTGGAAGAGCGCTGCGGGCGGATTCGTGGCGAACGTTGGGGCCCGCGATTGATCGATATTGACATTCTTTTCTACGGAAACCTCATCATACGCCAGCCGGAACTGACGATCCCGCATCCCCGGTTGCATGAACGTCGGTTCGTTCTGGTTCCACTGAACGAACTGGCTCCCGACTTCATCCATTCCGTGTTCGGGCGGACCTGCCGGGAGCTGCTCGAAAACCTTCCCTCCCGTTCCGGGGGCGAGACCCTCTATACCAAGGATTGGTAATCGACCATGATCCGATTTCTGATACTGCTGCTGCTCATTTTTCTGGGCTACACCCTGTTCGACATGATCCGCCGCAGCCTGACAGGCCAAGGCAGTCGGGGAAAACCACCGCAAAAAACCCGCCTGGGCGAAGATATGGTTCGCGATCCCCACTGCGGAACCTACATACCTGTCGGCGACGCTGTCTCCGCCAGAATCGAAGGCGAAACACACCATTTCTGCTCAAAAGAGTGCCGCGACGCCTATAAAAAAACCTAATTCTGACCGGAGGAACACTCATGAAGTTTTTTATCGATACCGCCGACGTGAACGAAATCCACGCCGCCCACGACCTCGGTCTGGTCGACGGAGTCACCACCAATCCGTCGTTGATCGCCAAAAGCGGCCGCGACTTCCAGGAAGTGATCGCGGAAATCTCGAAAATTGTGGAGGGGCCGATTTCCGCGGAGGTCATCGCCCAGGATGCCGAGGGAATGGTTCGCGAAGGGCAGGAACTGGCCAAGATCAATCCCCGGAACATCGTCATCAAGGTTCCCATGACCGAAGAAGGCCTCAAGGCGACCCGGGTCCTCAGCCGCGAAGGGATCAAGACCAACGTCACCCTCGCCTTTTCTCCGCTGCAGGCATTGCTGGCCGCCAAGGCTGGCGCCTCTTACATTTCGCCTTTCGTCGGCCGACTCGACGACATCGGCCATGACGGCATGGAAGGGGTCGAACAGATCCGTACCATCTTCGACAATTACGGCTATACAACCGAGATCATCGTCGCCTCGGTGCGCAGTCCGATGCATGTTCTCAATGCCGCACTGATCGGCGCCGACATCTGCACCATCCCCTACGGCGTCATCCAGCAGCTCGCCAAACATCCGCTGACGGGAATCGGCCTGGAAAAATTCCTTGCAGACTGGGAGAAAACCCAGAAATAAGCCATCGGTTCCTGTTCCTCGTCATAATTAAACTCTCCCGCTTCTGCTACAGACATTCGTCGCAGAGCGGGAGTTTTTATTTAAACTGAACACCTCTTCACTCATCCTGGAAAAATTGGTAAGACCTGTTGACATTTAGGCAAAAAGACGTTTTTATATGATATCTCCTTACGGAAAGCAGGGATGCCCTGCCCGGCTCCTGTCCGGTCTCTTGTCCACCACGACCCGGCGCCGAGCCCTTCACGGTTATCAGAAACCAGCAACAGCGAGGGACAGATGAACATTCATGAGTATCAGGCGAAGGAAATTCTCCGAAAATTCGATGTCGCCGTTCCTGACGGCCATGTCTGTTACAACAGCGCAAGCGCCCGCGACTGGGCCAAGCGTCTCGGCGACGGCCCCTGGATCGTCAAGGCACAGATTCACGCCGGGGGACGCGGCAAGGGCGGCGGCGTCAAGCTGGCGAAAACACCGGACGAGGTAAAAGATCTCGCCCGCGAGATGATCGGCATGACCCTTGTCACTCACCAGACAGGCCCGGAAGGCAAGCCGGTCAAAAGGGTGCTGGTGGAAAAGGGGTGCGACATCGCCGAGGAGCTTTATGTCAGTCTTCTTGTCGACAGAAGCTCGGGGAACGTGACTTTGATGGCATCCACCGAAGGCGGAGTCGATATCGAGGAAGTCGCCGATAAAACTCCGGAGAAAATCTTTCGAGAAGAGATCGATCCTCTGATCGGCCTGGCTGCTTTCCAGGCGCGCAAGATAGCATTCAAGCTCGGCTTCAGCGGCAAACTCGTCGGTCAGGCCGTCAAGCTCTTCATGGGTCTCTACGACACCTTCGTCAGCACGGACTGCTCGCTGCTCGAAATCAACCCCCTGGTTATTTCGGGGGATGACGAACTGATCGCCCTCGACGCCAAGATATCCTTCGATGAGAATGCCCTTTTCCGCCACCGGAACATCCGTGACCTGCGAGACTACGACGAGGAAGATCCCGCGGAGATCGAGGCCAGCCAGTACGACCTGTCCTATATCGCACTCGACGGCAACATCGGCTGTCTGGTCAACGGCGCAGGCCTGGCCATGGCGACCATGGACACCATCAAGCACTACGGCGGTGAACCGGCCAACTTTCTCGATGTAGGCGGCGGCGCCACCATCGAACGCGTCACCGAGGCCTTCAAGATCATCCTCTCCGACGACCAGGTCAAGGGGATCTTCGTCAATATATTCGGCGGCATCATGAAGTGCGACGTCATCGCCACCGGCATCATCGAGGCGGCCAAGCAGGTCAGCCTCGATGTTCCCCTCGTCGTGCGGCTCGAAGGGACCAACGTCAAAAAGGGCAAAAGCATGCTGGCCGACAGCGGCGTGAACATCATCACCGCAGACAGCCTCGCCGAAGCGGCCGAAAAAATCGTTTCAGCGGTTTCAGAACAATAGTGAATACAAGGAGAACAGGCACTCATGAGTATTCTTGTCGATAAGAACACCAAGGTCATCACCCAGGGCATTACAGGCTCCACGGGACTTTTTCACGCTCAGGCGGCCCGTGAATACGGCACTCAAATGGTCGGAGGCGTCACCCCTGGAAAGGGAGGGACTTCGATCGACGACTTCCCGGTCTTCGACACCGTCGAGCAGGCGGTCGAGCGAACCGGAGCCAACGCGTCGGTCATCTACGTGCCCCCTCCGGCCGCCGCAGATGCCATCATGGAAGCGGTCGACGCCGGCATCGAACTGGTCTGCTGCATCACTGAAGGCATCCCCGTTCTCGATATGGTCAAGGTCAAGGCCTACATGGCCGACAAAAAGACGCGACTGATCGGGCCCAACTGCCCCGGTGTCATCACTCCCGGCCAGTGCAAGATCGGCATCATGCCCGGCTACATCCACACCCCCGGACCGGTGGGCGTTATTTCGCGCAGCGGCACCCTGACCTACGAGGCCGTATGGCAGCTGAGTACCCGCAAGGTCGGCCAGTCGACCTGCGTCGGCATCGGAGGCGATCCGGTCAATGGCATGAGCTTTATCGACTCGCTGAAACTCTTCGAGGAAGATCCCGACACTGAGGCGGTCATTATGATCGGCGAAATCGGAGGCACCGCCGAGGAGGAAGCAGCTCGCTTCGTCAAGGAGAACATGAGCAAGCCGGTCGCCGCTTTCATAGCCGGTCGGACCGCTCCTGCAGGAAAGCAAATGGGACATGCGGGCGCCATCATCTCCGGCGGCACCGGGACGGCGGCGGAAAAGGTGAAGGTTCTGGAGGAATGCGGAATCAAGGTCGCGGCGACCCCGTCAGAAATGGGCGAAACGCTTTTAAAAGTCTACCAGCCCCGCTAGGCAACAGCAGCAGATCCACCCTCTCTCCTCTTCAATGGGGGTCGGAATTATTTTTCCGGCCCCATTTTTTTTCGGACTTATAACCCAAAAGAAGGTCGTCTCAACGCAAAGCCGCAAAGATCGAAAGCATGACGCAAAGAAAGGCAAGAAGGGCGTTCTCTTTCCCCTTTGCGTCTTTCAGTTTTCTTAGCGACCTAGCGTTAAAGCCTTTGTTTTGTTTATAGGCCCGTTTTCTTCTGCGACACCGCGTTATCAACCGAACCGGCGGTGCTTGCACGCCGTCATCAGGCGCCGAAAACATATTGATTTGACAGAGACATGCCAGGTTCTGTATACAAGGGGCCTGAGCCCAAAGGATAAAATGGCGTTTTCGCAAACGGATCCGCCCAAAAAACGCAAAGAATAGCGCCGATGCCAAAAACCAGAGAAGCGGCCAGGGCCAACCTGGAAAACCTGTTCCGGATTTTCACCGTTCCGGAAGCCCCCGATTCCACCCTGGGGCGGATCGACCAGGCCATCTCCGACGACGTCACCGGGTTTCTGCAGGAGCATATCGTCGCTCTGGAGCGGCCACTCGAAGAGATCGAGGAAGACTTCGAAGACTCCCGCATCCCGGAAAACCCCGCCTTCGTTTCCGATTACACGGAATTCCTGAAAGAAAACCTGGTGGCCCAGTCCGTTCACACGGCCTCGCCGGGTTTCATAGGCCATATGACCTCGGCGATTCCCTATTTCATGCAGCCGCTGGCACGAATCATGATCGCCCTGAACCAGAATCTGGTCAAAGTCGAGACATCCAAAGCGTTCACGCCGATGGAACGGCAGGTTCTGGCCATGCTCCACCGGCTGGTCTACAACCGGGAAGACGCCTTTTACACCCGCTGGATCCACGACAGCGAGCACGCTCTGGGAGCCTTCTGCTCCGGAGGGACGGTGGCGAATATCACGGCCTTGTGGGCAGCGCGCAACCGGCTCTGCGCCCCGTCGGGTTCCTTCGGCGGCATCGCCCGGGAAGGGCTCGGCAAAGCTCTTGCTCACCTCGACTGCAACGGTCTGGCCATTCTGGCATCGCGCAGGGCCCACTATTCGCTGGGCAAAACAGCAGATCTGCTGGGAATCGGACGGGACAACCTGATCGCGGTGGAGACCGATGAACGCAACCGGATCGACATGACCCACCTGCGCCGTCACTGCGCGAGGCTTCGCGATGAGGGCATCCGCCCTCTGAGTCTGGTGGGAATCGCCGGCACGACGGAAACCGGCAACGTCGATCCGCTCGACGACATGGCTGACTTCGCCGCCGAACTGGGATGCCATTTTCATGTCGATGCCGCCTGGGGAGGGCCGACGCTTTTCTCGGAAACCCACCGCCACCGACTGAAAGGCATCGAACGAGCCGACTCGGTGACTCTCGATGCCCACAAACAGCTCTACGTGCCGATGGGAGCAGGCATGGTGGTCTTCAAGGATCCGGCCACTCTCTCGGCCGTCGAACATCATGCCGCCTACATCATCCGCAAGGGCTCCAAGGACCTGGGCAGCCGAACCCTGGAGGGCTCGCGCCCCGGAAAGGCGATGCTGGTCCATGCCGGTTTGTCGATCATCGGCCGCAAGGGCTACGAGCTGCTGATCGATCAGGGGATCGAACTGGCCCGGCGCTTCGCCGAAATGATCGAGGATGACGAGGACTTCGAACTTGTCACGGCGCCTGAACTCAACATCCTCACCTATCGCTACAACCCCGCCCCTGTGCAGAAAATACTGAAAGAGACCACGATGGAGCACAGGCAGCAGATCAACGCCCTGCTCGACAGGATCACCAAAAACATCCAGAAGCGCCAGCGCGCGGCAGGGAAGTCCTTCGTCTCCCGTACCAGGCTGGCGCCGTCCCGGTACCAGGGCGACACAGTCACTGTGTTCCGAGTGGTTCTGGCCAATCCTCTGACAACCGAAACCCTGCTGGCCTCTGTACTCGAAGAGCAGCGCGCCATCGCCGGCCAGGAGGAGATAGCCTCCATGCTCCAGGATCTCCATGCCCTGGCGGCCGCCTGACAGGCTTTCTACCAAAGGTCTGATGGATGCAGAATCGTCTGATCCTCATCTTCGAGCATCTGGCCGGCCATTTCGGCCCCCTGCACTGGTGGCCCGCAGACACACCGTTCGAGGTGGCCGTCGGCGCTGTACTCACCCAGAATACATCCTGGATCAACGTCGAAAAGGCGATCGCCAACCTCAGGGATGCCGAAACGCTCACTCCGAAAGCCATCCGCGAACTTCCCCGCTCCGAACTCGAAGCGCTGATCCGTCCGTCCGGTTTCTTCCGGCAGAAAGCCGAAAGGCTGCACCTGTTCGTCGATCACCTATTCGCTCATCATGACGGTTCGATCAGCAGACTGCTCGATGCACCGCTGGCCGAGGCCCGGAAGGAACTTCTGTCTCTGAAAGGGATCGGACCGGAGTCCGCCGACTCGATTCTGCTCTATGCCGGCGGCCATCCTTCCTTTGTGGTCGACGCCTATACCCGGCGTCTCTTCGGCCGTCTCGGCCTGCTGGAGGGAAATGAATGGCACGAAACGATCCGTTATCTGTTCATGGACCATCTTCCCCCCGACGCCGAACTCTTCAATGAATACCACGCTCTGATCGTCGAGCAGTGCAAGACCTTCTGCCGCAAGCGTCGGCCCCACTGTGATCCCTGTCCCCTTCTTGAAAACTGCCCGACCGGGCTGGAGGAAAACGCAAAATCGAAATAGCTGAAGTTTACGGGCTCTTTCAGGACGTACCTTCACCCTCCCGGTTTTCCCCTGACGGACTTTCTTCTCCCTCCAGAGCGGCTCCAGCGCTGTAGCGTCCGGCCAATTCGTCCTTGATCGTCCCCTCCCAGAGGGGTGCCCCGTCCAGATAGGCCACCCGGCCGATGCGATGCGACGCGATGGGGGAAGTGAGGATAACGAAGCCGATGGTGGCCAGGGCGCGGCTGGTCACTCCCAGTTCGCCGAAGTAGATGGCCAACCCCAGCAAAAGCAGTCCCAGGCCCATCGTAGCGGCCTTGGCAACGCAGGACATGCGGCTGAAAACGTCGGGCATCCGCACCATCCCCAGAGCGGCGAGAAAAATGAATCCGGACCCGGCCACCATTATGAATGCGACAACGATATCTTTCATATCCCCCCCCGAACCTCGATGAACCAGGCGAAAGCGATAACGCTGAGAAAGGCGATGACCGCCCATATGCTGGCGGCGTCGAGCAGCACAGACTCGCCTGTGGTCACTGCCGTGACCACGATGATGCCGGCCGAAGAGGCGGCGATCAAGTCGAAGGCGATGATCCTGTCGGCGAGGCTCGGCCCGCGAAGAAGGCGGATGAAGGCCAGGACCAGTGCCCCGGCCAGCAGGGGAAAGACGACATAACTTGTGACCATCTGCAATATCATTGGAATAGCTCCTTGACGCGCTGTTCCAGGCGCTCCTTGATATCTCTCTTGAACAGTTCGACATCCTCCACGTACATGGCGTGAATGTACAGCACACTGCGATCGGAGGAGACATCCAGGCTCAATGTCCCCGGTGTCAGGGTAATGAGGTTTGCCAGGGTTGTGATTTCTTCATCGGTAGTAATATCCAGTGGAATTCCGAGTATGGCCGGGCGCATCCGGTGCCGGGGCGTCATGATATCCCAGGTGATCCGGAGACTGGCCAGGGTCAGCTCCCAGATGAAGAAAAAGACAAAACGGACCCATTGCCAGATTTTGCGCAGATAGTCCACCACGGGAACGCCTTCCCCGGCCGGGGCCATCACCCACCGCGCCAGGGTACTGATCAGCACGCCGACCAGAAAGTTGCCCGCTGAAAAATCACCGGTCAGGGCCATCCAGACCAATGGAAGAAAAGCAATTCCCCAGAAAAACTTCATGGTCCGTCTCCCAGAACGGCCTGGACGTATCCGGCCGGATTCAGCAACTGGTCGGCGGCCTGCGCCGAGAGGGAATAGACGGGTTCGACCAGCAGGCCGATGCCCACCGTCAGCGTAGCCAGAAGCACCATCGGCAGATAAAAGGACAGTCGCGTAGAAAGAGGAAGGTCGAGCTCACCGGAATGGTCATCAGTCCGTTTTCCCCAGAAAACCTTACCCCATATCTTCGTCATGGAGAAGAGGGTCAGCATCCCTACAGCAAGGGCGGCGGCAGCAGCAAGATAATGCTCCGTCTGCAAAGCCGCCCAGACGACAAACAGTTTGGCCCAGAAGCCAGAGAGGGGTGGAAGCCCGGCCAGGGCGAGAGCCGAAATGAGAAAGAGCGCTGAAAGGCCCGGCGCGCCGGCGTAAAGACCGCCGAGTCTGCCCAGATCATTTGTCCCGCGCAGCTTCAGAACGACCCCGCTGACCAGGAAGAGATTGGCCTTGGCGAAAATGTTATGCACGATATAAAAGATCGATCCGGCCAAAGCCAGGGGTGTGAAGAGGGCGAGCCCCAGAACCATGTAGCCGACCTGGCTGATGATGTGGAAGGAGAGAAGGCGACGGAATTCATTCTGCGCCACCGCCCCGAGCACACCGGTCACCATGGTCAGCACGGCGATGACCAATATCAGATTATGGGTATAGCCGACATCCTGAACGAAGAGGAGAGTGAACACCCGGATCAGGGAGTAGACCCCGACCTTGGTGAGAAGACCGGCGAAAATCGCCGAAACCGCAACCGGCGGAGTGTGATAGGACGCAGGAAGCCAGAAGAAGAAGGGAAACAGGGCCGCCTTGATGCCGAATGCTGCCAGAAAGAGCATGGCCAGGGTCGAGGCGAGCCCGGGACGGATCAGCTCGGGAAGATGCCGGGCCAGGTCGGCCATGTTCAAGGTGCCCGCCAGGCCGTAGAGAATCCCCAGGGCGGAGAGAAAAAAGGCGGAACCCACCAGATTGAGGGTCACGTACTTGATCGCTCCCTCGAGCTGGGCCCTTTCACCCCCCAGGGCGAGCAGGATGAAAGAGGCCATCAGCATGACCTCGAACCACACGTAGAGGTTGAACAGGTCGCCGGTCAGAAAACAGCCGCATACCCCCATCAGCAGAATTTGAAGAAACGGGTAGTAGCCGAAGAATTCGCGGTCGGTATCGATATCGGCCAGGGAATAGATCGCGACCGCCAATCCCATAATGCCGGCCATAACAACCATAATGGCGCTGAAGAGATCGGCGACCAGGGTGATGCCGAAGGGTGCCGGCCAGTTGCCCAGATAGTGAACCAGGATGCCCTCCCGTTCCACCGTCCACAGCAGGACCAGGCCGGCAGCCAGAAGGGAGGCCGTACCTGCCAGGCCGAGCAGGCGCTGAAGGAATCGGTAGCGCCACAAGACGAAGGAGAAGGCCGCTGTGACCGCCGGGATCAGAATGGGCAGAACAGGCAGAAGAGTCATGTGTCGGT
Source organism: Desulfuromonadales bacterium (assembly GCA_046483795.1). Taxonomy (GTDB): domain Bacteria; phylum Desulfobacterota; class Desulfuromonadia; order Desulfuromonadales; family JAWOCM01; genus JAWOCM01. The sequence goes on from JAWOCM010000021.1 coordinate 21,008, forward strand.
GGTTCTCATTTCGTCGAGGTTCTCCACCCCAAGGGTTTCGGCGGCGCGGCGGAACAGCACCAGGGTGAAGGCCAGAACCCCGAAAGCGATGACAATGGCAGTAAGAATGAACGCCTGCGGCAATGGATCCGCAAAGGGCTCCATTGGTCGCATGGCACCTTCCTCAATCAGCGGAGGGTGGCCCCGTGTGAGCCCACCAGCGACGAAAATGAGCATGTTCACTGCATTGGAAAGCATCGCCAGGCCGATAATCAGCTTCACCGGACTGGGCCGCAGCAGAAGATATACTCCGCCGGCGTAAAGACCGCCGACCACCAGAGCCAGTAGAATTTCCATTAGTCCCCCTCCGCCATGCTCAGTATCATGGCCAGGGTCGCGCCCATGACCACAAGATAAACCCCAAGATCGAACAGCATGGGTGAGCCGAGTTTGACGCTCCCCCATTGCGGAACGGTGAAAGTTCCCCACTGCCCGGTCAGAAACGGCTGGCCTTCTACCAGGGAAAGGATGCCTCCCGCCAGGGCCAGAAGCAGTCCCGCCCCGATAATGGTGCGAGGATCGGCACGAAGCAGAAGCCGAGCCTCTGCCGGGCTGAACGCGAACGTATAGAGGGTGAACGCCGAGGCCGCCATCAATCCGCCGACGAATCCGCCGCCGGGAAGATTGTGTCCGCGCAGGAGGAGAAAAGCCGAGAAGAGCAGAATCATCGGCATCAGAAAGCGCGAAGCCGTCCTCAGAATAATCGATTTCATTCTTTCTTCCCTTTCGCCGGGCCGAGATTCAACAGAGCCAGGATCCCGATGCCGGCCAGAGCGAGCACAGTGATTTCGCCCAATGTATCGGTGGCGCGGAAATCGACCAGGATGATGTTGACCAGGTTGCGTCCGTGTGCCGCAGGCCAACTCTGCTCGGCGAAAAACCCGGCCACTCTCGAACCGTGCCGCTCGGTGAGCACGACCAGGGTGAGCATCGTCATCATGCCGCCCGCCCCCAGTGCGACCAGAGTATCCATCTGCCGGCCTTTTTTGCTCACCATGCGGCTGAAAAGGGGCAGGCGGTGAAAAACCAGCACGAAGAGCACCACCGTCATCGTTTCGATAATGAACTGGGTCATGGCCACATCGGGCGCACCGAACTGAACATAGACCAGGGCGATCCCGAAGCCGACCACGCCCATGGCAACAATAGCCGTCAGGCGCGACCCTGTCCGCACTGCCACCCCTGCAGCGGCCAGGATCATGGCCCCTATGACCACGTCGCGGGGAAGAAGGGGAATATAAGAAGGGGCGAGTTGAATCGCAGCACGACTCGCAAGAGTAAAACCGGTCAGACCGATAGTGGTGATGACGATGGTGAGCAGATAGATCCGCAGCCGACCGTTCTGCAGCATCCTGGTCTGCCATCGGGCGAGAAGGTTGAGGCCCCGCAGTACCTGGTCATAGCCCTGGTCAGGGCCCACTCTCGAAAGCGGCGGCAGGCGACCCGCCAGGGTACGCACCTTGCCGATCACCGAATAAAATCCCGCACCGGCGAGGAGGGTCAGAACACTCAGTGCCAGGACCGGGTTCAGGCCGTGCCAGAGGGACAGATGAACGGGATCGGCTCCTGGGCTTACGGCCTGCAAGGCGGGGCTGAGCAGGGAGGAATCGACAAGCCAGGGCAGAAGGCCGGCAGCCAGCCCGAACCCAGCCAGCAGGATCGGACCCAGAGCCAGAGCGACCGGGGTCCCGTGAGGTTCGGACATCCCATCGGGCGATCGGCCGAAAAAGGGACGCAGACCGAGCAGACCCGCTGCGGCGACCATGAGCAGGTTGGCGAGAAAGGCTATCGAGGACAGGGAAACAGCGCCTCGAGGAGCGGACATCACCGCATCGTAGAAGAGCTCTTTGCCCAGGAATCCGAAAAGGGGCGGAACGCCGGCCATGGAAAGGGCCGCGAGAACCGCCGCCGTGCCGATGACCGGCATCGTCCTGAACAATCCTCCCAGCTGCTTCAGGTCGCGGGTTCCCGTTCCGTGATCGACGGCTCCGGCAACCAGAAAGAGCGCTCCCTTGTAAAAGGCATGGGCGACCAGATAGACGAGGGCGGCTTCCAGAGCCAGGGGGACGCCGAGGCCGATCAGGAAGACCAGGGTTCCCAGGGAACTCACGGTCGTATAGGCGAGGATGCGCTTGAGATCGGTCTGGACGACCGCCATGACGACTCCGGTCACCATCGTCGCGCCGCCGAAGATCACCAGCGCCGTCTGCCAGGAGACCGTTCCCCCCAGGACGGGGCTGAGACGAAAAAGCAGGTAGACGCCCGCCTTGACCATGGTCACGGAGTGCAGATAGGCGCTGACCGGGGTCGGAGCGGCCATGGCCGAGGGCAGCCAGAAGTGAAAAGGGACCTGTGCCGATTTGGTGAAGGCACCGGCCAGCACCAGCACAAGGATCGCGGGGTAAAGGCTGTCCGCCCGAACCGCCTCCCCCTGCCCCAGCACCTCCACGAGCTCAAAGCTGCCGGCGGCTCCTCCCAGCAGCAGGAAGCCCGCGAAAAGCGCCAGACCGCCGATGCCGGTGACCAGCAGCGCCTGAAGAGCGGCTCTGCGGCTCGTTTCCTCCCGGTACTCGAAACCGATAAGGAAGTAGGAGGCAAAGCTGGTCAGTTCCCAGAAAATGAAGAGGGTGATGAGGTTTCCGGCCAGCACCAGCCCGAGCATGGCCGCCATGAAGAGGCTGAGAAAGAGATAAAATCGTCCCAGATCCCTGTGACCGGCCAGGTAGCTGCCTGCATAGACGTAGATCAGCGCCCCGACGCCGGTCACCAGCAGGGCGAAGATCAGGCTCAGGCCATCGAGATAGAATGACAGGGAGATTCCTGCCGCCGGAAGCCAGGGAAAGCTCTGAAGAACCGTCCCGCCGGCGGCGACTCCGCTCACCTGAGCGAAATAATAAACCGCAAGCGCCAGGGGCACGCAGCCGAGCAGCCATCCGGCGCGACGCGGTGCCCATCGGGCCACCAGGGGGGAGATAAAGGCCAGAAAAAAACCGGAAAGGACCGTCCATAACATTGAAAACAACCGCTTCTTCCGTCAATCGGGCGACGGCGACAACCCGGGATTCATTCGAAAAATTCCAGTTTAACATTATAGACCATCCGGCCTCCTGTGCAACCGGCCTTCAAGTCCCCCTGCTGATAATATTCTGCACCGTTCTGTGAACCATCCCGTCATCCTCCTGGCAGCGCCTTCTGGTCTCAAAGCCTTTCAAATCGCCTTTTCCCTTGAATTCCGGGACGTTCTTTGCTAGCTTGGCTCACTTGATCTGCGGCCAAACAAGCCTTCCCGGGAGAGTATGACAATGGACTACAAAGAGACCCTCAATCTGCCCCGTACCGACTTCCCCATGCGCGGAAACCTGCCCAAGCGCGAGCCGGAAATCCTCGAAAAATGGCAGCAGGACGGACTCTACGACCAGATAGAGGAAAAGGGGAAGGAGCTTCCGACCTTCACTCTGCACGACGGTCCTCCCTATGCCAACGGCCACATTCATATCGGCCACGCCCTGAACAAGATTCTCAAGGACATCGTCCTGAAGAGCAAGCGCATGCAGGGCTTTCGCGCCCCTTATGTGCCCGGCTGGGACTGCCACGGCCTTCCGATCGAGTTGATGGTCGACAAAAAGCTCGGCAAGAAAAAACGGGAGATGACCAAGGCGCAGGTCCGCAGGGAATGCCGCGAGTATGCAGAAAAGTGGGTCGAGGTCCAGTCCGGCGAATTCGAGCGACTCGGCGTGCTGGGCGACTGGGCGGACCCCTACCTGACCATGACCACCGGATACGAGGCGGCGACGGCCCGGGAGCTGGCCCGATTCGCCGAGCGTGGCGGCCTCTACAAGGGCAAAAAGCCGATCCACTGGTGCTCCTCCTGCGTCACCGCCCTGGCCGAGGCCGAGGTCGAGTACGCCGAACATACCTCCCCGTCGATCTACGTCCTCATGCCCTACCGCGACGCTCTGCCCGACGAGCTTGCGATGCTCGAGGGCCGGAAAATATCTTTCGTCATCTGGACCACCACGCCCTGGACCATTCCTGCCAATCTCGGAGTCGCCCTCAACCCGGAGCTGCCCTACGCGGCCGTCGAGTGCGGGGACGAAGTTCTGATCATGGCCGAAGGGCTCAGCGAAAAGGTCCTCAAGGAAGTGGGCATCGACGACTACCGGGTGCTGGCCACCTTCGCCGCCCCGATCTTCGAGGGGCGCGCATGCCGCCACCCCTTCCACGACCGGGATTCGCTGATCATCCTCGGCGACCACGTGACTCTCGAGGCCGGCACCGGCTGCGTGCATACCGCGCCGGGCCATGGCCAGGAGGACTACGTCGTCGGGCTGAAATACGGGCTGGAGGTCTACAACCCGGTCGACGATTACGGCCGTTTTCGCCGGGACATCGAATTCTTCGGCGGCATGAAGATCCAGGAGGCCAACGAGGCGGTGATCGCCAGGCTCGAAGAAGCGGGCGCCCTGCTGGGACATGACGAAATGACCCACAGCTACCCCCATTGCTGGCGCTGCAAGAAACCGGTCATCTTCCGGGCTACAGAGCAGTGGTTCATATCGATGGCGTCCAACGACCTGCGAGACAAGGCGCTGGCCGAGATCGACAAAACGAAGTGGATCCCCCGCTGGGGCCGCGACCGGATCCACAACATGATCGAAAACAGGCCGGACTGGTGCATCAGCCGCCAGAGAAGCTGGGGCGTGCCGATCACCGTATTTTACTGCGCCGACTGCGGCGAAGCCCTTGCCGACTCCGGGACCATGCACCACATCGCCGATATGTTCGAAAACGAAGGCAGCGATATCTGGTTCGACAGAGAAACGGCCGAACTTCTGCCCGAAGGAGCCGCATGCAAGGCCTGTGGAGGCACCGGTTTCACCCGGGAAAACGACATCCTCGACGTCTGGTTCGATTCGGGCGTTTCATTCGCCGCCGTCGTGGAGCCCCGCGAGGAACTGACCAGCCCCGCCGACCTCTATCTCGAAGGCTCCGATCAGCATCGCGGCTGGTTCCACTCCAGCCTGCTCGCCTCGGTGGGAACCCGTGGCATCGCTCCCTACAAGGCGGTGCTGACCCACGGTTTCGTCGTCGACGGCAGCGGCAAGAAAATGTCCAAATCGACAGGCAATGTCGTCGCCCCCGAGGAAGTCCTCAAGAAATACGGGGGAGACATTCTGCGCCTCTGGGTGGCCGCCCAGGATTACCGCGACGACGTACGGATCAGCCCGGTCATTCTGCAGCGCCTCTCCGACGCCTACCGGCGCATCCGCAACACCGCCCGCTACATTCTCGGCAATCTCAAGGACTTCGAGCCCTCAGCCGACAGCGTTCCCGAGAGTGACCTGCTGGAGATCGACCGGTGGGCCCTCTCCAAGCTCGAGGGACTGGTCAACCGCGTGGAAAAATCCTACGAGGATTACGAGTTTCACGTCCTCTACCACGCTGTCCACAACTTCTGTACCGTCGAGATGAGCTCATTCTACCTTGACGTCCTCAAGGACCGCCTCTACACGGCTCCCGAGAAAAGCCTGGCCCGCCGCAGCGCCCAGACAGCAATGGCCATGATCCTCGATGCGCTCACCCGCCTTCTCGCACCGGTCCTCTCCTTCACCGCCGAAGAGATCTGGGATCATCTGCCCGGCGACCGCGAACCGAGCGTTCATATGGCCCGCTTCCCCCGATTCGAGTCGAGCCTGCTCGATATGGAGCTCGAAGAACGATATGGAAAGCTCCTCGACGTACGCGAAGACGTCTCAAAGGCCCTCGAGGAAGCGCGCAACGAAAAGCTGATCGGCCATTCTCTCGACGCCCGAGTCGTTCTCGAGGCCCCCGAGCCTGCGAAAGAGCTTCTCTCGCGCTACGAAAACGAGCTCTCCACACTTTTCATCGTCTCGCAGATCGAACTCACCACCGGTCTCGAGGGAGGCCGGGAGGGCGAAAACATACCCGGGCTGAAGATCCGGATCGAAAAGGCGCAGGGAGAGAAGTGCGATCGCTGCTGGACCTATTCGACCCGCGTGGGAGATTTCGACGATCATCCCGCCGTCTGCGAGCGCTGCCACCCGACCCTCGTCTGAATGGATATCGACAGAGATGAAACGACTCCGGATTCTCGCCATCACCACGGCTCTCGTTCTGCCCCTTGACCAGGCGACCAAGGCGCTGATTACAGCCCGCTTCAAGCTGTACGAATCGGTCACGGTGATCGAGAACTTCTTCAACATTACCTACGTGCGCAACAAGGGGGCGGCCTTCGGTATTCTCTCCGACAGCGCTTATCGCATCCCCTTTTTCCTCACCGTCACAGCTGTCGCTGTCGTCGGGCTTCTCTGGTACCTGCTGCGCACCCGCGAAGAGAGCCCCTGGCTGCACACGGCCCTGTCGTTGATTCTCTCCGGTGCGCTGGGCAACCTTATCGACCGCATCCGCTTCGGCGAGGTCATCGACTTTCTCGATGTCCACTGGTACCAGCACCACTGGCCGGCGTTCAACGTGGCGGACAGTGCCATCACCATCGGCGTCATTCTGATGCTTCTCGACATGTGGCGCCAGGAACACCGCAACCGGCAGTCCCGAAAAGATAAAACCGCGCTCTGAAATCCGGCTCGGCTCGAATTTGACTCCAAACCGGCTTGCGTTTACAATTACACCTTTACAATATCCTGAATTGCAGCCGAAAAAGGAAGCAGCTTGAACCGGCCTGCAACAAAAACAAGCGACAAGAAAGGAATCACATGAGTTCATCCCGCGGATTCGAATCCGACAAGGAAACGCCTTCCATGCCCGAAGACTGGAAAAACGTCGACTGGCGCGAGGAACTCCAGAACAACGTCACCAATCCGGAGACTCTGAAACAATACATTTCCCTGTCGCCGGAGGAGGAAGCCGACCTGGAGAAAATCGCCGAGGTTCATCCGATGAACATTCCGCGATACTACCTCAACCTCATCGAGCAGGATCGCCGCGACGACCCGATCCGCAGAATGTGCGTTCCTGAAGCGGACGAGCTGATCGTGGCCGGCGCCATGGGCGAGACCACCGGAGACCCCTACGGCGACGACAAGCACGACAAGGGCAACGGCATTCTTCACAAATATTCCTATACCGCCCTGGTGGTGGCCACCGAGTACTGCTCCATGTACTGCCGCCACTGCTTCCGCAAGCGCATGGTGGGTCTGCCCAACGAGCAGACCGTAAAGAACTTCCAGGAGGCGGCGAAATATATCGCCGATCACCCGGAGATCACCAACGTCGTCATGTCGGGCGGCGATCCCTTCCTGCTGCCGACCGACGCCCTGATCCCCATGCTCGATGCGCTGCGCGACATCCCCCATCTCAACTATGTACGGATCGGCTCACGCGCCCCGGTTGTTTTTCCCATGAGGTTCTTCGAGGACGCGCTGATCGACTTCCTGCGCGAATACAATCGCGACAAGACCCTGTTCGTTCCGACGCACTTCAACCATCCCAACGAAATCACACCGGAGGCCACCGAAGCGGTTCTTCGCCTGCGCGAAGCCGGGATCACCGTCAACAACCAGGCCGTATTTCTGCGCGGCGTCAACGACGACGAGGACACCCTTGTCGAGCTGAACGACGCTCTGGTGCGCATCGGTGTCAGTCCGTACTACCTCTACCAGTGCATGCCCGTCTCCCGGGTGCGCCACCATTTTCAAGTCCCCCTCAAGGAGGGCGTCGATATCGTTGACCGTGCCCGGAGGAGGCTCGATGGCTACGCCAAACGCTTCAAGTTCATCATCGGCCACGATATCGGCAAACTGGAGATCTGCGGACAGGTAGACGGCAAGCTCATCCTCAAACAGCTCCACGCCCGTCAGGGCCACGAAGAGGAATCGTCCCGCATCCTGCTGCGGCAGCTTAACGAAACCGGCGGCTGGCTCGACGACCTGCCCGAGGTCGAACTGTAAGATCTGCTTAAAATCCAGTAAAAGCGCAAAAGGCGGTCCCGAAAGGGCCGCCTTTTTTTTGTCTCTGAACCACAACAAAGACTTTTCACGCAAAACACAAAAAAAGCCACGGGCAAAAAATGACAAGGAAGTTGTCAGTTCTCTATTATTTGGTATCATTGTTAAGATTTTTTATCATAACCAGCACAACGGTGGCTTGCGGACTGGCCGGAACCGCCTTCTGGACCTCCATGTGTGAATTTTTTTGTGCTGTATACGGCAGAGAACATGATTTTATCAGAAAGCACAATTCACGTTATATTTTCTCTATTACAGGGATTATCACGACATTTTTTGCGCTCGGCAAAACATTTTTTCGATGAAAATGGACCATTTGTCGGGCTATAAGCTCTCGTTTTGACTGGTCCTTTTTTAGGAGCCATTTTTTTAAAACAATAGTGTTGACAATAATAAAACAGCGTATTAAATTATGGACAATCTAGCTTCGAAATCGATTTTTCTATTGCATCGGAGAACAACCCTTCGGAGAATGAGACAACCGACGTTTTCCAGGGAGTCGCATGTGACGAGCCGAAAGACAAGGAGCCAGCCGTTGCCCGCAAAAGGGAAAGATTCATATTCCATCCAGTCTGTGGACAACGCGCTCGATCTCCTCGAGGCACTGGCCGACGAGGGGGACGAAGTCCTCACCTCACGCCTGGGCGAGCGAGTGGGAATGAACAAAACGAGTCTTTTCAGGTATCTGGCGACCTTCGAAAACCGGGGGTACGTCGAACACGTCAAGGGCTCCGGGAAATACCGCCTCGGCCCTTCGGCCTATGAAATCGGCCAGAAATTCCTCTCGCGCATGGGGTTGCTCCGGGAGGCCAGACCGGTCATGGAAAAACTGGTCAGGGAGTGTGACGAAGCGGCCTACATCGTTGTTCGGCGCGATTCCGATGCACTGTTTCTCGACATGGTCGACACCAGCCAGCAGGTCAAGATCATTTCGCTGGCCGGCAAACGCTACCCGGTCGATGTCCCCGCAGCAGGAAAGATTCTGCTCGCCTACGGCAAAGAGAAGGGGGAACGGGCCGCCGATGCCGGCATGATGGACGAGCTCACCCGGATTCATCGGCAGGGTTACTGCTTTGACCGGGGCACTATCGGAGACGGCATCACCAGCATTGCCGTTCCCCTGTTCGGGTCGGGCGGCAAGCTCCAGGCATCCCTTTGCTTTGTCGGCCCTGATTTTCGCATGTCGCAGGAACGGATCGAGTCTCAGCTGCTGCCCCGCCTCCAGGAGGCCGGGCTGACTATATCTTCAAAACTGGGGCATTTTTCGGACAAGGCGTGAACTGGAAACAGTTAACGTAAAAAACATTCAAGGAGGGAAAAAGACAAAAGGGGGGAGAAAAAAGAGGTCATGACCGCATGACCGAAGCGAAGGTTGCATTTTATTCCATTCGCGCCAGTTGATGTAAAAAGTTCAACATTCAAAACGGAGGTATTCATGGACAGAAGCGCACAAGCTTACTGGAAGCAGGTCCTGAAGCTGATAACCAAGGTACTGGTTATCTGGTTTACGGTCTCTTACGTATTTGGCATTATTCTCAAGCCGGTGCTCGACAACATCCCTCTGGGTGGATACCCGCTGGGATTCTGGTTCGCGCAGCAGGGGTCGATCTATGTGTTCGTGGCCCTCATCTTCTGGTATGCCCACAAGATGAATAAACTTGACGAAGAATTTGACGTTCACGAGCAATAAGGAGGCGATATAAATGGATCTGCAAATTATGACATATGTCGTTGTCGGCATTACCTTCGCCATCTACATTGGCATCGCCATCTGGGCGCGGGCCGGCAGCACTAAAGAATTCTACGTTGCAGGCGGCGGCGTTCATCCTGTTGTAAACGGCATGGCGACAGCTGCCGACTGGATGTCCGCGGCCTCCTTCATCTCCATGGCCGGTCTGATCGCCGCCATGGGTTACGGCGGCAGCCTCTTCCTGATGGGCTGGACAGGCGGCTACGTTCTCCTGGCCATCCTGCTGGCCCCCTACCTGCGGAAGTTCGGCAAATTCACCGTACCCCAGTTCGTCGGCGACCGGTTCTACTCCAAGACCGCCCGGACGGTTGCGGTCTTCTGCCTGCTGGCCGCATCCCTGACCTACATCATCGGTCAGATGACCGGCGTCGGCGTCGCCTTCTCCCGCTTTCTCGGCGTCTCCAACACCATGGGCATCTTCATCGGCATGGCCATCGTCTTCATCTACGCTGTTTTCGGCGGCATGAAGGGGATCACCTACACCCAGGTCGCACAGTACTGCGTCCTGATCCTGGCATACACCATTCCGGCGATCTTCATCTCGCTGCAGATTACAGGCAATCCCCTGCCCCAGCTCGGCCTGGGCAGCCACGTCGGCGCCACCGACGTCTCCCTGCTGGCAAGGCTCGACACAGTCATCACCGACCTCGGTTTCGGCAAGTACACCGATAACGTGCGGATGAGCTACCTCAACATGTTCGTCTACACATTCTCCCTGATGATCGGTACTGCGGGCCTGCCGCACGTCATCATCCGCTTCTTCACCGTTCCCAGCGTCAAGGCCGCCCGAAGCTCCGCCGGCTGGGCCCTGGTTTTCATCGCCATCCTCTACACCACCGCTCCGGCCGTTGCCGCCATGGCCAAGATGAATGTACACAACACCATCTACAAGTACCAGATCATAGGCAGCGAGCAGGAAAACGTCCAGCCCGTTGAAAACCTCGACTACTTCGACAACGAAAACGTCCTCAGATATGAGGACCGCCCCGGCTGGATGGAGCGTTGGGAGGTCACCGGCCTGCTCTCCTGGGATGACAAGAACGATGACGGGCGGATTCAGTACTACAACGACGCCAGCACTGACGAGGAGTTCAACGCCAATGCCGCTGCAGCGGGATGGGAAGGCAGCGAGCTGACCGTCAACAACGACATCATGGTTCTGGCCAATCCGGAGATCGCCCTGCTGCCGAACTGGGTTATCGCCCTGGTGGCCGCCGGTGGCCTGGCCGCCGCCCTCTCCACTGCAGCCGGTCTGCTGCTGGCCATCTCATCGGCCATCTCCCATGACCTGCTCAAGGAGACCTTCAAGCCCGACCTGAGCGAGAAAGGCGAGCTGATGGCCGGCAAAATCGCCATGGGCTGTTCGGTGGTCTTCGCCGGATATCTCGGCCTGAATCCTCCTGACTTCGCCGCCGGTACTGTGGCCATCGCCTTCGGCCTGGCTGCAAGCTCCATCTTCCCGGCACTCATGATGGGCATCTTCAGCAAGACGATGAACAGGCAGGGCGCTGTGGCCGGCATGATCGCCGGTATCGGCGTCACCCTGATCTACGTCTTCGCCCACAAGGGGATCATGTTCGTCCCCGGCACCGAGTTCCTCGGCCTCTTCGGCGGCAAGGCGAACTTCGTCTTCGGCATCGAGCCGAACGCCTTCGGCGCGATCGGCGCCCTGGTCAACTTCGGCGTCGCATTCGCTGTCAAGCGCATGTACCCGGAACCGCCTGAAGAGATTCAGGAAATGGTCGAGGACGTCCGCGTCCCCCGCGCTGCAAAGGCACCCACTGCGGGCCATTGATCGGACGGACTGACGTATTGATTGATATCCCTTGAATTTCATTGCCCCGCCAGACCGTGCTGGCGGGGCCTTTTTTTCTTTTTCTGTTGATCGACCCTGCACGGTCAGGCACAATGAAACTTTAAAGCATACACTCTTCCCGCATGCTGGGAACGAATGGAGTTAAACATGGTCCCTCATATCAGCACTGTCATCACCTGGATTCTTTTTCTCGCTCTTTTCTTCATGGCCTTCTTCTGGCTGCGCCGAGCGTATAAAATCTTCATCAAGCGCGATTATTCCGAGGTCGCCCTCAAGGGAGGAGAGCCGCCGGCCGATCCCAAAAAATGGTCCACCGCTACCGGCCTGGTCAACCTCGTCACCGGAATTCTCGCAGTGATCGCCATCTTCGGGGTCCTGATCGGCTATTTCCACTATGAAACCTGGACCACCATCGCCGGCACGACGATCTGGCTCAAGATCTTTGCTGACTTTATCGTCAGCCGCCAGGCCCATCCATACAAGTTCGGCAGGAAAAAGGAAGTGCAGGAAGAGAACGCAAAGTGAGCGCAGCCTGAGCCTGATGGTTTTCTGACAGACCTCTTTGCGCTCGACTGTTCGCGTCCCGGTTCGCATGCAGGGGATCACATCTATGGGTTTGATCAAAACGCTGCGCGACATGGAACCGTTCAACCATCTCCCCGACGACGTTTTCATCGATTTCGAAGACGCGGCTGAGATCAGGACATTCCCAGCCCACATCCACATTTTCAATCAGCACGACCCTCCCACCGGCTACCTCTATATCGTCAAGGAGGGGCTGGTTGAGATCGTCGTGCTCACACCCGGCGGAGTCGAGATGGTGGTCGACTATCGCAGGGAAGGCTCTTTTTTCGGCGGCACGCCGGTCTTCACCAACGAGGACTACACGGCCGGCGCAAGAACGGTCCGAAAGACCGACTGCTACCTCGTGCCCGCCGAACTGCTGACCCGGATCGGCCGGGACTATCCGCAGATCAGTCATTTTTTCACCCGCGCCATCTTTTCCCGGGTGCGCAGTCTCTACTCTGAGATGATGCGCGATCACAGCGACAGGGCCCTGACCCAGATCGAGGCCTACCCCTTCAAGAAACGCCTCTCTGAAATCATGACGACGCCGGTGGAGACATGCTCTCCGTCCACCCCGGTCAAGCAAGTCGCCCAGCGCATGACTCAAAAAGGCATCAGCGCCATGCTCGTCAACAACGACGAGGAGCCACCCCTCGGAATCATCAGCGAGCGGGAACTGGTGACCAAGGTTCTGGCCCGGGACGACATCGATTGCGAGAGCGCGGTGGCCGCCAATATCATGACCGAAATGCCGGCAACCATGGCGCCGTCCACCTACATGTATGAGGCCACCAGCTTCATGATGACACGGCGGATCAAGCATCTGCCGATCGTCGACGCGGGCCGGCTGGTCGGTATCGTTACCCTCAAGGACCTGATGAGGTTCCGCAGCCAGAAGACGATCCTTCTGGTGGGAACCGTCAGGGAGGCCCGCTCCGTGGAGGAGCTGGCACGAGTACAGGCTCAGATCGTCAAGGTGGCCAATACACTGCTCGGCGAAACCCGCTCTACCTTCGAGACGATGGAGATCCTGACCTACATCCATCACTGCGTTATGCGGCGCTGCTACGAGATCGTTCTCGACGAAATGAAGCAGCAGGGTATGGAGCCTCCCGACATCCGCTTCTGCCTGATCATCATGGGGAGCGGCGGGCGCAAGGAAATGCTGCTCGGCCCCGACCAGGACAACGGCTTTCTTTTCGAAAATTATCCGGACGACAAAACCGAAGAGGTCGAGGCCTTTTTCATCCCCTTCTCCGAGAGATTGGTGGAGGCATTTGCCAACGTCGGATATCCCAGGTGCAACGGCGAGGTCATGGTCAATAATCCGCTGTGGCGTGGCAGGCTTGATGATTGGCACGAACGCATAGCCCGGTGGGTCAGCGCTCCGGAGCCGAAACGGGTCATGAACTCGACCATTTTTCTAGACTTCATGCCTCTGGTCGGCGATCCGTCTCTGTGCCAGGATCTTCGTGACATTCTCCACATGGAAGTGCGAAACAACCCTTCCTACCTGTTTCACCTGCTCGAAAACAACCTCAAGCACAAGCCGCCGTTGAACATTCTCGGTCGCTTCACCCCTGAGCGCAGCGGCGAACACAAGGGGGAGATTTCGCTCAAACAGTCCGGCAGCGTTTTTATTATCGACTGCGTCCGCATGTTCATGCTCGAAGAAGGCGTCGACGCCGTCACCACCATCGAACGCATCGACAAACTCGTCGAGCTCGAAGTGTTCAACAAGGAGACCGCCGAACACATCAAGGCCGCCATGGAAGCTTTCACCTTCCTGCGTCTTCGCAACGAAATCGCCATGATCGACCAGGGGAAGGAGCCCTCGCACTACATCACCCCCCACTCCCTGACCAAAAAGGAACAGGACCTTCTCAAGGAAGCCTTCCGCGCCGCCGGCAAGCTCCAGGATTCGACCAGAAGGCATTTCGGACAGGGGATTCTTTAGAAAACCAACCGCCAAAACGTCCTTGCCATCCGCAAAAATTCATGATACATCTAGCCGCTGATTTCAGAGGAACCACGTCGGGGCGTAGCGCAGTCTGGTAGCGCACCTGCTTCGGGAGCAGGGGGTCGGAGGTTCAAATCCTCTCGCCCCGACCAAATATCAAGGGGTTAGCGAGTTTTCGCTAACCCCTTTTGTTGTGAAAAAATCAGAGAGACTGATGCGGTTCGCTTTGCTCACCGGCATCCTACAGTTATTTGTAGGATGCGGTGAACGAATGTGAA
>JAWOCM010000115.1:0-3916 GCA_046483795.1 Desulfuromonadales bacterium
CACCTCGAAGTGAACATCGGAGACCCGTTTCTCAAAGGCGATTCCCAGAATCTGATTCAGGACTTTTGCATCCACGTCTCTACCTCTTGTTCGTATTCGACCTGCCTGCCGTTTTCCGGCAGGGGGATTCAGCTGGCTGTTTTTCTGCGTTTCAGGAGTCTCTCCAACGATTGGCCCGTCTGTTCGGCAAGAATCTCCAGCAGTTCTTCGGGCACCTGGTGTTCCGGTGCATCGCCGAAATCGGCATAGGTCAGAAACACGGTCCTTCCGGCGCATATCACAGGGAGAAGAACCATCTTCCCTGTCGCCGGGGCCCCTGTATGTGCGTAAAGATGCCTTGAGATAAAATCATCACAGGGTCCGTAATAGAGATTTCCTTTTTCAACCGCGCGACTCAGAAGGGACATTTCCTGAAGGGGGATACGCAGCCCCAGAGGCTGGGCCACTCCGCCCGGCTCCGACGTCTCGATACCCATGCTCTTCTCTGCAACCATTTCGCCTTTGCGAAGAACAAGGGTCAGGGCTCGCGGAAAGACCTGCGCGACGAAACGCAACTGGGCGAGGGCGATCTCCGGAGCGCTGCCGAGCGCGTCCAGACGGGCAATCACTTCATTGAGTCGACGTACAAGGTTGTTCTGACCGGATCGTGTCTTATCGCTGCTGGCGACGGAGTCTCTCTCCTCCAGCCCGGCATAGACACCCGGAATCTTGCGCTCGAGCTGTTCCATGTCAGAGAGTCCGAGATCATCGGCGGTAATCTCCGTCTCCTCCTCGCCATCGTCCTCAAAATCCAGTTCGCCGTCACGCACCTTCTCGTCGAAAATGCGCAAGGCGTCCATGAGAACGCTCTGGGTATCGAGATTGATCTCCCGTCTGATATTATTATCCTGACATTGATCCGGCGTCTGCGACAGGTTGGCTTCGAGAACGAAAGATCCTTTCTTCCAGGTAAGGATCTCGATGATGGTCATCTCAATCAACTCCTGCAGCCCCTTGTAAGCTTCCTCCTCCTCAAGGAGTCCCATATCGAGAAGGGTCACAATCAGAGGGGCGCGTCCTTCTCCTGCCTTGCTCTGATTCTCCAGGGCCTTTTCAAGCGCCTCTTCAGTAATGGAGCCGCGTCTGAGAAGAACCTCACCTATCCGGACGCTGTTGTTGAGGTGGCTGGCGCTGACGATGAAACCATCCCTGAAGACAAGTTGACTCTCGCCCTTGCGCCCCTTGATGTTCAAAATGCCCGACTTGCGTGTCGAGTTCATCAGTTGGATGACATCGACGATAGGCAGATGTTCCAGGTCACCACTTAAAGACATCACTCAAACCTTTTTGAAAATCTCGTCATGGAAAATACCGTGGCCCATTAAACCCGAAAAACGCCCACGACTCAAGTTTTCTCTTTTCAGCCTTTCGAGTCAGTGCGCAAAAGCACACTCCCCAATGCCCACTTTCTCGCAAATTTTTACGCGTCAGCACGTGGAAATGCCGGATCGGCCCTGATACTGTATAAACCATCAACGGGCTGGTGTGGCAGGCAGCCCCGAGAAAACCTTCTTCATTGTACAACCTCCTTTTGAACAAAAACAAACGGCCCGGGGCTACCTCCTCCCCGGGCCGTTTGTTTTTGTGCTCCATCTCCGCGGCCGATCCTTTTGGCCAGCGGCGATAACATGTTAACGACGACGTCGTCGTGGCTGGGCGTCAGGGGCTTTTCCGGCTGTGGTTTTCTGGGGCTGTTGAGGCCGGGAACGCCTTGGTTTCGACGCGGGGCGATCCGGAGCCGGAACCTTGTAATCGAATCCGTCGATGGTGCGTCTCTCGATGCTGCTGCCGAGGACTTTCTCGATGGACCGGACTATGGCAGTGTCCTCTTTGGTCACCATGGTAAAAGCGTCGCCCGTTTGAGCAGCCCGGCCGGTGCGGCCGATGCGGTGAATATAGGCATCGGCTGTAGCGGGGATGTCGAAATTGATCACGTGCGAAACCTTGGACACATCGATGCCACGGGCGGCAATATCAGTGGCCACCAGTATCCGGTATGTTCCGTTGCGGAAGCCTTCCAGCGCCGCCTGGCGACGGGACTGGGAGAGGTTGCCCTGCAGGGAGGCGGCCCGATGGCCGCTCTTTTCCAGCTTTTCACCGAGACGCTTGGCGCGGTGCTTGGTCCGGGTGAAGATCAGAACGGAGCCGGTGTCGGTCTGCTGCAACAGGTCGAGCAGCAGGTCGGTCTTGAGATGTTGCTCCACCGGGTAGAGGGCGTGGCTGACAGTGGATGCAGGAGCCACCGTGTCGACCTGGACGGTTTCGGGATTGCTGAGAACATCCTGGGCCAGATTGCGGATCTCCTTCGGCATGGTCGCCGAAAAGAGCAGGGTCTGTCGTTTGCGCGGCAAGTGAGACAGGATACGACGGATATCGGGCAAAAAGCCCATATCGAACATCTGATCGGCTTCGTCCAGTACCAGCACGTCGAGTCGGGAGAGATCGATGGTCTTCTGCCGGATATGATCGAGCAGACGTCCCGGGCAGGCGACGACGATCTCCATCCCCCCTTTGAGTTTCTGCACCTGAGGATTGACGCCGACTCCGCCGTAAACCGTCGTGCTGCGCAGGCCGGTCTTGGCCCCCAGAGTGCACAGCGAGTCGTTGATCTGCTCGGCCAGTTCGCGAGTCGGAGCGATAACCAGGGCGCGCACATGACCGCGGCCGCCTTTCATCAGGCGGTCAAGTATGGGCAGACCGAAGGCCGCCGTTTTGCCGGTGCCGGTCTGGGCGAGGCCCATGACGTCGCGACCCTGCATGACTTTGGGAATGGCCTGTTCCTGGATCGGCGTCGGGCGGGTGTAGCTTGCTGCAGTGACGCCGGCGGCGACCTGCGGATGGAAATCGAAAGTTTGAAACTCCATAATGTCTTTCTCTGAAAAGGGATAAATGAGCTGATCAGTGCCAAAATTCCCTTCTCGTCCTCGGTAGAGGGTTCCCGAGAAAAGGAATGAGGGAAATCTGTTTGCAACTCCGTCTGGGAGAACAGTGCCGATCAGTCTATAAAAAAGCCCCGGCAGTCGTATACCGGGGCTTGCATGATGTTGTCTTCATCGTATCGTGACGGTTATACACATAAAAAGAATAACAGAAATGGTCGGCCAAAGTCAATCAAAGAGCTGGGCTGCCTGCGTAAACAACACTTCTGCAGCGGGGAGCCGTCATGCACCCAGATGACGCGTCAGAAAGCGATCAAGTTGATTCGCAAAGGCCTGCCTGTCGCTGGCATTGAAAGTCGCCGGCCCGCCGGTATCCACGCCGACGCCGCGCAGTTCGTCGAGGGCATTCCGGATGGCGAGGCGCTCCCCGATATTCTCCTCGGTCAGACTTTCGCCACGCGGGTCGAGCACATAGCCTCCCTTGGCGAGCACATCGGCAGCCAGGGGAATATCGGCAGTTATGACCAGGTCGCCGGGTTCCAGCTGATCGACAATGTACTGATCGGCCACATCAAAGCCGGCTGAAACCTTTATGCTTTTGATATAAGGCGACGGCGGTGTCTGCATCACCTTGTTGGCCACCAGCGTCAAACTGACCTTTCGCCGCACAGCGGCGCGGTAGAGAATCTCCTTGATCGCCCTGGGGCAGGCATCGGCATCGATCCAGATCTGCATGGTTATTCGTCCGCTTTCTTCTTTGATATCTTGCAGCCTGTCGCATCTAGCTCGTTGATCTCGGATGTCAACAGGACAGATTTGTCTGATCGCGACAGCCCCTTGATCTCGATTTCCCGGCGCGCAGCGCTGCTTCGATCGTGCCCGCTCTCCAGGTAGACCACCTCGAGAGGGGTGCGACCGCGAAAATATTTCGCTCCCTGGTGTTCGGCATGCTGGGTCAGACGCCGATCGACATCGGTGGTGATACCGGTGTAGAGGGT
>JAWOCM010000118.1:0-60860 GCA_046483795.1 Desulfuromonadales bacterium
CTCCAGCGCAGCGTGTCGCGCCTGCTCCATGCGCTCGTGGTCGGCGCCGGCGAGTTGGTAGACGACCTGCGCGTACAGGGTCTTCAGCACCATCGACGAGCTGATCAGCCCGTCCCGGTAGAAGGTCCTTGGGGACCAGGAGATTTGGCGCGAAAAGTCACCAGCGG
Source organism: Desulfuromonadales bacterium (assembly GCA_046483795.1). Classification (GTDB taxonomy): domain Bacteria; phylum Desulfobacterota; class Desulfuromonadia; order Desulfuromonadales; family JAWOCM01; genus JAWOCM01. Next base: position 168 of record JAWOCM010000118.1, read on the forward strand.
CTTCCTCAACATCTGGAATTCAATCGCTATGGACGACGTATCGCACAGCATGACATCCGCAGCATGAAGAAGCGGTAACACATCTTCATAACTCTCGAAGAAGTGGAGATTTTCTCCCGAGAGCTTCCGATACTTCTCCACCAGGTCGGGATCCATTTTTGGATGTAAAGTGACCAGCCAGGACCATTCTCTGTTCTTTGACAATGTCTTGATGGTTTCCAGCAGATGAGGAGCCGAAGTCAGCGATGGACTGAATGTAGACCCGTACAGAACCACGGGTCGTCCGACAGGGATGTCAAGGTCTTTGCGGACGTCGTGGATTGTACCGGCGGAGAAAAGGGGATCGAGCTTGGGCCAGCCTGTCTGGGCAACGCGAAAGTTCCCGTGTACTTTTGCGAGTTGGCGAAACTTGGCGGTTTCTTCGTCCCCTCGCGTACAATAAAGATCAAAAAACCCGCGTACCCGGTAGTGTCCTTTTTTCCCCGTATCGTCGGTCGCCAGGCCATGAAAGACCTGAACCTTGATTCCGGGGAAAAAATCGGGCACCACGTTTCCCGGAACGAAGACAGCGTCCGGATTAAAGCGCTTCACTTCATCGACCGTTTGAAGAAGACGCTCTCCCGGTTCGAGATGATCTGCACCGGGTCCGTCGAAAAACCAGGCAACCTCCTCATTCCTCTCGCGAATAGCCCGCTGGAGGGGACGCAGGATATCGAGCGCATAGAGTTGCGAGCCATACATCAGATAGCGTTTCTTGTTCATATTATCTATCCCTGCTATATATCATGTGACCCCAGCTTGTCCGTCCCTTCGACAAGCGCAGTCGGCAAGGCCCCTTCAGCTTATTTATCAAGGAGCATCCTGAAATAGTCGAGATACCTTTGGCTCGACCGTTGACAGGAAAGATCACTGGCTATCTTTTTACGGCCTTTACGGCCCATTTTTTCAAGCAACTCCGGGTTGTTGTAGAGTTCTCTTACACGCTTTGCGATAGCCCCGGGATCCCGAGTCGGCACGACAAAACCCGTTTCCCCGTTTTCAACAACCTCCTTCCCTCCTCCAGCTGTTGTGAGCACCGCCGGGGTTCCGCATCCCATTGACTCCATGACCGCACGGGGCAGCCCTTCACCACTGATTGAGGGTTGAACCAGAAGGTCACAGGCCGTGATCAATGAGGGGACATCATGGCGGTACCCTGTCACATGGATATGCTCATGCATGCTGTTTTTAGAGATCAGATTCCGGTATCGATCCATATTCTTTCCCACAAGCAGCAGGTGGAGATCGGGTATATCAGACAACTGCTCTATGGCCTGCAGCAGAACGGGGATTCCCTTGCTCGGTCGGACATTGACAGCGCAAATCAAGGTGAAATCGTTGTCAGAAATGCCGAATTCCCGCAGGTCAGCTGGCGGAACATCATACCATTGCAGATTATGCCCCTTGTGAATCGCAACCACTTTGTCCTTGTTTTTCCAGACCCGTCGAACGACGTCCTGGCGCACTGCTTCCGATACGCAGACGATGCCGTCGACCCTCGGATGTAGATGGGTCAGATAGGCCGAAGGGTCGTGGCGGTACAATCCGCCTGTTGTACCACGGTATGTCACGAGCTTGACCTCGGTGCCGATCGCCGCAAAGGCTCCATTCGGAATGGACTTGGAATTGGTAACATAGAGGATGTCGTAATGGGTCCGCTTCAATTCATCCCGAACCGTTTTGATTGTCCTTAACGACACCTTGCCTTTCGGCTGACAATCAATCAACCGGATACCGTGAGATCTGAAGACGGAAGCATATTCACTGTCCGCCCCTGTCAGGATGGTCACCTTATGCCCGGCATCGGCAAAGGCGATATACATCTCCGCCTCGGGGCGAACGCTGTTGAGCGAACTGCTCGAATCCGTAAAAACAAGAATATTCATAGACAACTCAAGACTTGCCCTCTTTATTTGCTGCATTCAGCCGGCCCTGCCTCTGTAGAGTCCAAAGCCCCGCGTATTTATTAAAGGCGCCCTGACTGTACATCACGGCCATCAAGAAACCAACGGACCCGTCAAGAAACCCCCGCCGCAGAATATAGACCTGGAGAAAAACGAGGATCCCCCTGGCCACAGCGCCAAAGAGCCCTCCGCCTTTCTTTCCCTTTTCGTATCGCTGTTGGGCGCCCAGCCAGGCATAGTGGGCATTTTTATAGAGAGTTTCACCGAAATGACGATGGGTATAATGGAGCAATCGCCCCTTCATCTTGCCGATTCTGCCTGATGGAAGAAGAACTGTTTCATGAACCTGCGCATCTGTGAAACGGGAACCTTCCCGCTTGAAAAGCCGCAGTGGAGCTCTTGCGCTTCGACCATGATCGAGCCTCTTTCCGAAGATGGTGACAGCCCATGGAAGACAATAAGCGACGCAGGCGGGGTCGTTGTCCAGCATTGCGGCGATCTCATTCTGAAGCTCGGGAGTCAGAACCTCATCAGCGTCAATCGCCAGAACCCACTCACAAGACGCCTTCTCAAGAGCTCTCTGCTTCTGAGGACCGTAACCCGGCCAGTCGGTAACCTGGACCTGGTCGGTATAGCGCTTTGCAACGTCGACCGTCCCATCGGTGCTTCCACTGTCGAGGACGATGATCTCATCGGCCAGGTCCTGAACCGATTCCAGGCACATACCAAGCCGGTCTTCTTCATTCTTTGTAATGACAGTAACGGAAAGTGAGTGCTTTCGTTTACTCATGGCATGTCCTTCGATAATTAAGACTGGAGCCAAAACAGGTTAATATAACCGTCAATGTCCTCAAGATCCCTGAGTTCTACGCTTTCCAAAACACCGCCCTCGAGTTTATGAGGAGAATAACCATGCCCTTGCATCAAGCTGATAAAATCAGCCGGTTTCACCCCGCCCCGTTGCATATATCGGGGTGAAAACTCCGCTAAAACAACAGGACCTTTTTCAAGCAGCTTTCCGGCCCCCAGAACGACATTGTATTCATATCCCTCGGTGTCAATCTTGATGAGGCGGGGGATGTCCTGTGGGGACATATGCTCATCCCAATAGTCATCAAGGGTTGTCGTTTTTACTTCCAGGCGCTCACCATCGTTTATCGGCAACAGGGAGTGGCGGCCAAGATTATGTTCAGAATATTTATACAAGGTTGCTGTCGAAACCTTGTCAGAGACAGCTATTTTGTTGGCAAGAACTTTATTTCCTTCATTTTTTTTAATATTTTCCTGTAACAGTGTAAAATTGAATGGATCAGGCTCGAAGGCAACTACCTTATTCAGGAAGGGGTTATTTTTACCAACCAGTATCGAATACCAACCGATATTCGCTCCGACATCTATAAAAACATCATTTTCTGAAAATTCTATATGGTCTAAGATATAATTTGTAAGTTCGGTGTCATATCCTCCCTTTTTGAAGATAGTGCGACCGATGACATCCTTTGCAGCAACTTTAAACTCAACAGGTGTCTTGAAAAGAAGCTTTTTTGTTAAAAACCGTTTTCTAAAAACAAAAACCTGTAAAATATAATTCAGTGAGCTGAATACAGCCATATACTCTCCTATTTGAGCTCTTCAGCCTCGTCGATGAGCATCACGGGTATGTCGTCGCGCACCGGATAGATCAAACGGCATGCATCGCACACGATTTCATCGCGTTCAGCTTCGTAACGAAGCTCCCCTTTGCACTTGGGGCAGGCGAGTATCTCCAGAAGTTTTTCGTCAACAGCCATTATTCTCTCCTATTTTATCAGCGCACTCAGGTGCGACATCAACTCGTCGTGTTGCTCGATTTCGAGTTTCAGCGGCACCTGGTAGCAGGGCAAGCCGGGATCCCTTTCCACCAGCTTGACAGCGTCTTTTTCGGTCGTGATCAGAAAATCGGCGTCTGAGGCAGCGCGTTTCAGACGGGCCAGATCGTTGTCATCATAAGGGACATGATCGCTAAAAGCCACCGTCTCTGTCAAGAAAAGCCCCTTCCCGCGAAGCTGCCTGAAAAAGAGCTCCGGATCGGCAATGCCGGCGAAAGCCACGCCTTTTCTCTCCCGAAGACTCTCCAGAGGTACGGCTTCACCCTGTAAGGGGAAGGCCATCTTCGATAAACGGTGACGGCTACGGAAGACCGGAGCGGGCAACGCTTCTGAAGCGGTGGGCTCGTCACCGCAGCGAGTCAGCAGAAAGAGATCGGCGCGGCGCAGAGCGGCCGGGAATTCGCGCAGTATGCCGGCCGGCAGCACCCGGCGATTGCCCAGGGGGTTGTGACAATCGAGCAGAACCAGGTCGATGTCGCGCTGAACGGCAAGATGTTGGAAACCGTCATCGAGGATGATGAGCTGCGCGTCCAGTCGCTCGATGGCCAGGTTTACGCCCTGTGCCCTTTTTCGGGCGACGATCACTATGGCCTCCGGGTTGCGGCGCGCCAGCAGGAAAGGTTCGTCTCCGCAGATATCGGCAGAGAGAACAGGCCCTTCGCCGTTGCAGACGATCCGGGCGGATTTTCCGCCTTGCGCGCCATAGCCCCGACTGACGATCGCCACCCGCCGACCGGCGGCCAGAAAATGTCGGGCCACCGCATCGACCGTCGGTGTCTTGCCGGTGCCGCCGACCGCCAGGTTGCCGACCGAGACGACCGGAACCGAGGGGCGCCAGGAGCGGAATATCCCCAGTCGGTAACACCGCACCCGAAGCCAGGCGACTATACCGTAGAGCCAGCCCAGCGGAGTCAGGAGGGCAAGAAGCAGCCGGTCCGCCACATCGAGCTTTTCCGATGCATTCAAGCGTCGATGCAGCTCGGAGACCCGGTTCATCCGTCGCTCTCCACGATGCTGCGGATCACCTCGAGGGTTTTTTCGGTGGCGCCGGAGTGCTCCCGGATCAGGGCATGACCTTTCTGTCCCATGGACGAGCGCATCTGCGGATTCTGAAGCAGCTGGCGGGTCATGCCGAACAGTTCGTGCCTGTCGCGGACCCGCAGGCCTCCCCCGGCATCGAGCAGCAGGGCGCTTATCTCCTTGAAATTTCCCATGTACGGGCCGAAAAGAACGGGCTTTTTGACCAGGGCCGCCTCCAGGACATTGTGCCCGCCGACGGGAACCAGGCTGCCGCCGACGAAAACCATATCCGCCAGGGCATAAAAGTTGAGAAGTTCTCCCATCGTATCGACCAGCAGGATCTCTCCGGCTTTGAACGTGACCCTTCCGGTCTCAAGGTCGCTGCGCATGGTGCTGGACATGTCTCTGGAGGCGATCATTTCGGCGACGGCGCTGCACCGTTCAAGGTGACGCGGAGCCAGGACGAGAAAGACCCGCTGCCCCTCTTCTATCAGGTTGCGATAGGTTTCAACGACCAGCTCTTCCTCGCCCGCATGGGTGCTTCCCGCCACCCAGATGGCGGTTTCGGCGGGCAGGCCGAAGCGTTTCTTCATTGTCTCGACCTGTTCGCCTCCCGGCACCGCCATCTGCATGTCGAATTTGAGATTGCCCGTCACCTCCATTCGCCGCCCTGCCGCGCCAAGAGCGCGAACCTTGTCGGCATCGGCCTCGGACTGCATGCAAAATGCGGAAACAAGCTGGAGCAGGGGCCGCACAAACCACTGAAACAATCGGTAGCGGGGAAAAGAGCGGTCCGAGATCCGGCCGTTGACCATGGCGACGGGAATTCCAGATCGGCGGGCATGGCGGATGAAGTTCGGCCACAATTCGGTTTCGACTATGACGATCAAAGAGGGAGCGATCTGTCGCAGAACCCTCTTGATCACCCAACTGTGGTCGAAGGGAAAATAAAGGCACAGGTCGACGTCATCCACATCGCACCCTATGGCATGTCCGGTCTGCGTGGTGTTGGACAGAACCAGGGCGCAATCGGGCCAGGCCTTCTTCAGAGCCTTGATCAGCGGTATGGCGGCACGGGTCTCGCCAACGGATACGGCATGGACCCAGAAGACATCCCTGCCGCGAAGGGTCTCGAGCTGGGCGATGGGATAGATTCCCATCCGCTGCCGGATGCCGAGTCTCTTTTCGCCCTGCAGCACCGAACGAATGCCGAAATAGGGCAGAAGGATCAAGGCGGACAGGAAAAGAATGATGTCATACAGCAGATACACCACGGTCCTCCAGTCTCTTCCGGGCCTTTTCGACATTGTCCTCCATGGCGCTCTGGAGTCTGCTCCGGAACTCTTCCCCGCTTTCCGTTTTGGAATGCTCCAGAGCGGGGCCGAAACAGTAGACTGCGCGACTGAAAGGGAAAGGCAGCAGAAAACGATCCCAGGAAGAAAAACGGTGGCCCCGGCTGCAGACAAACGCCATCGGAATAACGGGACGGCCGGTCAGGCGGGCCAGCTGGACGACCCCCATTTTCACCTCGTGGCGCGGGCCCTTGGGACCGTCGGGAGTGAAAACGAGATCGAACGGCTGGCGCCCCAGCTCCACCATTTCCCGAAAAGCGGCCTTCCCGCCCCGGGATGAAGAGCCGCGCACAGCCCCCTGTCCGAACTGCTCCATTGTCCGGGCGATGATTTCGCCATCCTTGGATGCGCTGATGAGGATACGCGCTCCAGGTCCCCGATATCCCTTGACCATCAGCAGCAGCTGGTCGTGCCAGAAGGCGAGAATAACCGGCTCGCCCCGCTTCCAGAAGGCGGCAGGGATCTCCTCGCCCACGAATTCGGCCCGAATGGTCCGACGCAGAAACCGGATGATCCAGGAGGCCACGAACGGTACGAGACGAAACAGCGCCCATTCCCTGATGTTTTTTTTCTCCTCACCCTTCACGCCTCACGCCTCACTGCCTTACGATGCGAACTGCATGTCGTAGAGTTTCTTGTACAGGCCGCCGGCCGCGAGCAGCTCCTCGTGGCGGCCGCTCTGAACGATGCGGCCGTCCTCGAGGACCACGATCTTCTCCGCGTGCATGATCGTGGAGAGGCGATGGGCGATGACGAACGTGGTACGATCCTCCATCAGATTCGCCAGCGCCTTCTGGACCATGGCTTCGCTTTCGGTATCGAGGGCGCTCGTCGCCTCGTCGAGGATCAGGATCGGCGCATCGCGAAGGATCGCGCGGGCGATGCAGATGCGCTGGCGCTGGCCGCCGGACAGGCGCAGGCCGCGATCACCGATCTCCGACTGGTAACCATCCGGAACCAGGGAGATAAAATCATCGGCGTAGGCCTTTCTGGCCGCCTCCACAACCTCCTCCTCGGTGGCGCCGGGCCGTCCGTAGAGGATGTTGTTGTAAATGGAGTCGTTGAACAGGAAGGTTTCCTGATCCACCAGCGCCAGATTCTCCTTGAGGCTGGCCATGGTCACATCGCGGATATCCTGCCCGTCGATCCGCACAGCGCCCTTCTGTGCATCGTAGAAGCGGTTGAGCAGGCCGACCACTGTCGACTTGCCGGCGCCGCTCGGCCCGACCAGGGCGACGATCTCTCCGGGTGCGGCCCTGAGCGAAAAATCGTGCAGGACGCTCTCGTCATCATAGGCGAAAGAGACATGATCGAACTCGACCTCTCCCTTTGCCCGGGGCATCTTCCCTGCATCCGGTTTGTCCCCGATGGCCGGTTTTTCCTCGAGAAGTTCAAAAACCCGTTCAGCGGCTCCGATCGCCTGCTGGATCTTGTTGTACTGCTTGGACAGACGCTTGGCCGGGGTGTACATGAAGAGGATGGCCGCCGTCACCGACGCGAACTCTCCCTGGGTCATCCCTCCGGAAATGACCCGCTGCAACCCGTACCAGACGATCGCAGCGATTCCGAGGGCGGAGAGGATCTCCATCACCGGGCTCGAAGCGGCGTCGTATTTGATGACCTTGCGCATGGAGTTGTAATAGCTGCGGTTCTCCCTCTGGAAATCCCGCACCTCGCGATCTTCGCTGCCGAAGGCTTTAATGACCTTGATTCCGGAAAACCCCTGTTCCAGGGCCGTCGTCAGGATACCCATCGCTCCCTGCCCCTGATGGGAATAGCGCTTGATCTTTTTACCGATATGCGAGGCCGGACCGGCGGCGAGGGGCAGAACCACAAACGCCACTGCAGCCAGTTTCCAGTCGCCGTAAAACGCGACGCCCATCAGGGCGATCACGGTAATCCCGTCGCGCAGCAAGGCGACCACGACTTCGGCGACCGCGGCCTGCATGACCATCACGTCGTTGAGGATCCTCGACATCAAAGTGCCGACCGGCGTTCGGGAGAAAAACCCCATGGACATGGACAGCGAGTGACTGTGCACATGGTTGCGCAGATCCTGCATGACCAGCTGGCCGCAGGTTCGGATGAAATACTCCTGCGCGTAGCGTGAGATCCCCTTGAAAACAGCCAGGCCGATAATGAAAAACGGCACCAGAATGACGAGATCGGCTTCCTGGTTCACGATCAGCCGGTCGATGAAGGGCTGCACGAGGCGCGCGGCGGCGGCGTCGGAGCCTGCGACCCCGACCGAGGCGACGATGGAAATAGCCAGCCTCCCCTTGTAGGGTTTCACGTACTCGAGCAGCCGCCCGTATATGTTCATTCCCTTGCTTTTCAATTATCCGCCTCTTGACTTTCCGTATGACAGGCTGCGAACCATGCCGCGGCTCATCTCCGAAGCCATGCGGGCAACGCGCTCCGAGCAGCCGGGGTCTCCGATACGCTCGCGCACCAGCTTCAGACCCTCCTTGACCTGACGGCGATAGCCCTCGTCTTCGAGCAGTCGCAGAATCTCCGCAGCGACCGCCTGGGGATTCGCCTCGTCCTGGATGAATTCGGCCACCACCCGCCTGCCTGCGACGATATTGGCCAGACCGATATGCGGCACCTTGATCAGGCGTTTTCCGATAGCATAGGTCAAGGGAGACATCTTGTACAGGATCGCCATGGGCGTCCCGATCAGAGCGGTCTGCAGGGTGGCCGTTCCGGATACCGTGACCACGGCGTCACAGGCGCCGATGGCATCGTAGACATTGTCCTGGACCAGAGTCACCGGCAGATCCCGGCCAGCCAGGTACTCCTCGATCTCCTCGATACGCAGGGAAGAGGCAACCGGCAGCAGGAACTGCAATTCGGGATTCTTCCGATGCAGCAGCTGCGCCGTATCGACGATCGTGCCGAAAATATAGCGCAGTTCGTTGCGTCGGCTGCCGGGGAAAAGTCCGACCACGGGCCGGTCCGGTTCGAGTCCGTGCTCGGCCAGAAAGCTCGAGCGGTCCCGCGTCGTGCGCGCCTCATCGGTCAGCGGATTGCCGACATATTCGACCTCGATATCCTCGTCACGATAGAAATCGGGCTCGAAAGGCAGAATGGCTGCAAGGCGGTCCACCACGGCGGCGATTTTTTTGACCCTCCCCCTGCGCCAGGCCCAGACCTGGGGGCTGACATAGTAAAGGACGGGCACACCCGCAGCTTTGGCCTGACGGGCCAGACGCAGATTGAAATCGGGGAAATCGATCAGAATCAGCATGTCGGGTTTGTCCGGGCCGTGCAGAACTTTCTTCAGGCGGTTGAACGCCCGCCAGATGACCGGAAAATGCCCGAGAACCTCCACCAGACCCATGACGGCCAGTTCTTCGCCGGGGATCAGGATTTCACAGCCGGCCTCTTCCATCAACCGGCCTCCCACCCCGAAAAAACTCAAGCCGGGGTCGATATCTCCCGCCGCCCGGATAAGGTGCGCGCCGTGCAGATCCCCGGAGGCCTCGCCGGTCACGATCATCGCGCGGCGCTGATCGAGTTCGAGGTTCGAGGTTCGAGGTTCGACGTTGTTTCCCACTTTTCCGCCCTGCAATTTCTATGGATTTACAACCCAAAAGAAGGTTGTCTCAACGCAACGTCGCAAAGATTGATGTCATGTCGCAAAGTTTAAATACAAAATCATTTTAACATTTCATTCTTTTCTTTGCGTCTTTCCTGAATTCTTGGCGACTTTGCGTTAATAGCCATTGTTTTGGCTCTAGGTCCGATTTCTATGCGACCGCGCCCAGCACTTCGGTGCAGACACGGTCGATCTGCTCTTCGCTCAACTCCGGGTACATCGGCAGCGAAAGGACCCGCTCGGCGGTCCGCTCGGCGACCGGCAGGCTGACGCCGGCGAACCGTTCGGCATAGACCTCCTGGCGGTGCAGGCATATGGGATAATAGACGGCCGAGGCGATGCCGGCCTCGCCCAGAGCTTTGTGGATCCTGTCGCGCTGCTCGGTGAGGATGGTGTACTGATGATAGACGTGCGTTCCCTTGCCGTCCTCATGGGGTGGATCGACTTTCGAGCCCTGCAGTTTGTCGCTGTAGCGGCGGGCGTTTTCGAGGCGGCGCCGGTTGTAGGTATCGATATGGCCGAACTTGATGCGGAGAATGGCTGCCTGCATTTCGTCAAGGCGGCTGTTGTAACCGATGATGGAATGATGATAGCGCTCCCGGCTTCCGTGATTGCGCAGAACGCAGAGTTCCCGCGCCAGATCGTCATCGTCGGTGATCACCATCCCCCCGTCGCCGAAGCATCCGAGGTTTTTGCTCGGGAAGAAGGAGAAGCAGCCCAGATCGCCGACGGACCCGCTTTTCCGGTCTTTGTAGTCGGCTCCGAAAGACTGGGCGCAGTCCTCGATCAGCTTCAGGCCGTATTTTTGGCAGGTCGCCATGATCAGGTCGAGATCGGCGGGCTGCCCGAACAGATGGACGGGAAGGATCGCCTTCGTTCTCTCGGTAACCGCCGCTTCGATCAGCGCCGGATCGATATTGAAGGTCCGCGGATCGATATCGACGAAGACGGGGACCGCTCCGACATAGGAGATGGCCTCGGCCGTGGCGATGAAGGTAAAGGGCGAGGTGATGACCTCGTCCCCCTCGCCGATACCGGCGGCCCGCAGAGCCAGATGAAGGGCGTCGGTGCCGGACGCCACCCCCACGGCATGCCGGACGCCGCAATAAGCGGCAATTTCTTCTTCAAGCGCCCTGACATTGTGCCCCAGGATGAACTGGGACGACTCCAGCACTTCGACCAGAGTCCGGTCGATCTCTTCCTTCAGGGCGCGATACTGCCCCTTCAGGTCCACCATCGGAATGTTCATGATTTTATCTCCGAAAGTTGATGAAATTGCAAAAAACCTCAAATCCACCACAAAGACACGAAGACACAAAGTTAAATGCCAGAGACCTCAATGCATTTCTTGGTGGCTTGGTGCCTTGGTGGTAAAGGAACGGTTTTTGTGAAATTTCTCAAAGTTAAAAAGCAAAAGGCAGGGACGCTTCAAGCCCCGGCCCTTTGTCTGTTCTATCAAGATTTTCGAAACGGTGTGTCACAGCTTCCTGTTGATCTTCATGGCAAGCTCCAGGGCACGCTTGCCGTCTTCGCCGCTGACCACCGGCTCGATCCCGTTGCGCACGGCATGGATGAAGGAGCGGATCTCTTCCAGAAGGGCGTCGACCTTCTCGAAACTCTTCTCTTCCATGCCGACGTTGGGCAGGCCTGGAATCGGCATTCCGTCGTCACCCTTGCGGAAAATGGAGATCGTGCGTTCCTGGTAGTCGATACTGATGTAGGCATCCTGCTGAAAGATGCGGATCTTGCGAACCGGATCACGGCTCGCGCGGCTGGCGGTCACGTTGGCCACACATCCGTTCTCGAACTGCAGGCGGGCGTTGGCGATATCGACCTCTTCGGAAAGAACGGGCACGCCGATTGAATTCACGAGCTTGAGCGGCGACCCCACCAGACTGAGGATAATGTCGATATCGTGGATCATCAGATCGAGAACCACGTTGACCTCGGTCCCGCGCGTCTTGAAGGGCGCCAGACGCTGGGACTCGATGAACATGGGGTTTTTCAGCACCCCATCCAGAGCCATAATGGCCGGGTTGAACCGTTCGAGATGGCCGGCCTGAAAGACAAGATTCTTGCGGTTTGCCAGTGCGATCAGTTCCTCGGCTTCTTCGACCGTCCGGGTGACGGGCTTCTCCAGAAGGATATGGCATCCGGCCTCCAGGGCCGCTTTGGCCACCTGGTAGTGGTGCTGCGTGGGAACGACGATGGAAACGAGATCCACTTCCGAGAGCAGCCGGTCATACTTGGTGAATGCCTTGGTTCCGACTTCTTCGGCCACCTCCGCGGCTCTTTCGGCGCTGGCGTCCACCACGCCGACGAGTTCGACGCCTTCCAGCGCCGCGTACTTCTGGGCGTGAAAACGCCCCAGGTAACCGACACCGATAACGGCTGCTCGCAGTTTGCTCATAAAAACCCGTCCCGTTTGATTCAGCGGGCGATGCCCCGCTCACTGTTTTGGATGAAATCGGTAAACTCTTTGACTTCCGCAAATGCAGCGGACCCCTCTTCGAGCTGCTTCAACGCCTCTTCGGTTCTCAGGCCGGCACGGAACATCGTCCTGTAGGCCTTCTTGACAGCGTTGATCGACTCGCGGGAAAATCCCCGGCGCTTCATACCGACCAGATTGAGACCCACCGTTTTGGCCCGATCCCCCTGCGCGATGGTGAACGGGGGGATATCCTGCACTACGATCGAACCGCCGCTGACCATCACGTGAGCGCCGATCCGGGTGAATTGATGGATCGCCGAGAGACCGCCGATGATCGCCTGATCATCGATAATCACATGCCCGGCCAGAGTCGCAGCGTTGGCCAGGATGACCCGGTTGCCGACCCTGCAATCGTGAGCCACGTGCGCGTAAGCCATGAAAAGGCTGTCGTCGCCAACGACCGTTTCGCCCCCGCCGTCTTCGGTGCCCAGATGCATGGTGACGAATTCGCGGATGGTGTTGCGGTCGCCGATCTTCAGAAAGGCCTTTTCGCCGTGATATTTCAGATCCTGGGGAATAGCGCCGACGCTGGCGAACTGGAATATTTTGTTATCCTCCCCGATCTCCGTCCACCCCTCGATGACCGTATGCGGCCCCACCGTCGTGCGGGCACCGATCCGGACATGCTCTCCGATGACGGCATAAGGACCGATCTCCACGCTCTCGGCGATCCGGGCGCCGGGGTGAACAATTGCTGTTGGATGAACCATCGTCTCGTCCCTATCTGTCCGCAAAAGTTGCCTTCAATTCACCTTCGGCCACCAGGGTATCCCCCACATAGGCCCGGCCGCCGAAAGTGTAGATGCCGCGGCGACAGGAGAGCTTTTCCACCTCCAGGCGCAGGGTGTCCCCGGGGAGGACGGGTCTACGAAATCTGGCCTTGTCGATACCGACGAAATAGGTCACCTTTTCATCAGACAATTTATCTGCGATCTTGGCGTAGACTCCTCCGACCTGGGCCATGGCCTCGAGGATGAGAACGCCGGGCATGATCGGATGCTCAGGAAAATGTCCCTGGAAAAAGGGCTCGTTGATCGTGACGTTTTTGAAGCCTGTGCAGCGTTCTGCCTGATCGTCTTCCATTTCGAACCGGTCGATAAGTAAAAATGGATAGCGATGCGGAAGCAAACCCATGATCTGCTGAACGTTGAGAACCATCTGTCTATTTCTCCTTGAGAGCCGATTCCAGTTCGGCAAGACGGTCATTGAGGCGGGAGACCTCTTTGCGCAATTCCGGCAGCCTGGCGTAACTCATGGTCGCTTTCAGCCACTGCCTGTGCGGCATCAGCGGATAGCCGGAGACCGCCTGGTCCGGCTTGACGCTTTTGGAGACGGCGCTCTGGCCGCCGACCGTCACGTTGTCGCCGATCTTGATATGGCCGGCAATGCCCGTCTGTCCGCCCACAGTGCAGTGATCGCCGATCTCGGTGCTCCCGGAGACTCCGACCTGGGAGACGATGATCGTATCTTCTCCGATAGTGCAATTGTGGCCGATCTGTACCAGATTGTCGATCTTGGCGCCGCGTTTTATGCGGGTCTGCTCCAGGGTGGCGCGATCGATACAGCTCGCCGAACCGATCTCCACGTCATCTTCTATGACGACGATCCCGATCTGCGGGATTTTGTAATAGGTGGTCCCGTCGGGAGCGAACCCGAATCCGTCAGACCCGATAACGGCATTGGCATGGATGATGACGCGATCGCCGACCCGGCATCCTTCCCGCACAACGACTCCGGCGTGCAGCGTCGAGTCGTCGCCGACGCTCACCCCTTCGTAGAGGGTGACGCCGGGATATAGGATCGTGCCGCTGCCGATGCTCGTCCCGGCCCCGACGTAACAACCCGGATGGACCGTCACGCCGTCGCCGAGTAGCGCATCGGGGCTGACCACGGCGCCCTCCATGACCCCCTGGGGCACCGGAGGGCTGACATGAAGGTGAGTCAGGATCTTCGCAAAGGCCAGATATGGATTCCGGGTCACCAGCAGGGCGGTTTCCGACGATGCCGTCCCCGGGGAGACTATAACGGCGGAGGCCCGGGTGGTTTCCAGCCTGGACTGGTATTTGGGATTGGTCAGAAAGGTGATGTCCCCCTCTTCGGCATCGTCGAGGGTAGCGAGGCGCCGAATCTCCAGATTCGGATCGCCCTGGATCTCACCATCGACCAGATCGGCCAGTTCCTTTAGGGTCGCCATTCTCGCCTCCCGGTTCTATTCGGACTTTTCCCCGGCGTCCAGGACTTCGATCACCTTGTCGGTCATATCGATCTTTTCGTCGGCGTACAGAAGGGAACTCTCCGTCTTCTCGAGGACCACCGTATAATTCTCCTCTTCACCGATCTTTTCGACGATCTCGAAAATCTCGTCGATGATCTTGCGAGTGAAGTCGGCATCCTTCTGCTTGAGTTCTTCCTGAATATCCTTGGTAAACCGCTGAAACTTCTTCAGCTTTTTCTCATATTCACGCTCTTTCTCGGCACGCGCTTCATCGGAGAGCAAAACCGCCTTTTTCTCGAGATCTTCCTTGAGATTCTTAAGCTCTTGCTGGCGCCTGGAGACTTCACCTTCGTATCCCTGGACCTCCTCGCTGATTTCGATCTTGGCGGACTCACCCGCTGCCGATTCGTTCAGTGCTCTCTGCAGATCGACGAATCCGATTTTGGCCGATGCGGCAAACGCCGGGCTCACTGCCATAAGGACCATTGCGCAAACTGTAAATACTGTCCGTTTCATATTCACTTCTCCCTTGGTTGATAGTGTTTAAAAGAACCGCCCGATGGAAAACTCGAACTCCGAACTCTTCTCCCCTTCGCGGGGATCGAGGTTGTAACCCCATTCCAGGCGCAACGGCCCCATCGGACTCACCCAGCGGATGCCCCAGCCGGTGCTGTAGCGCATATCGGAAAAATAATTTTCATCGTCGGCCCAGGCATTGCCGACATCGAAGAACAGGACCCCCTTAAGGCCGGCGTCCTTGATCACCGGGAAAGTGTACTCGAGGTTGAAAAAGGCCTTTTTGACGCCGCCGATGTATTCGAAACTCTCGACCTCTGAGGTTTCTCCCGTCTGCGGGTCGATGAATGTCTCAACACTGCGGATACGCGGACCGACCTCACGCGTTTTGAATCCGCGGATCGTGCTCAGCCCGCCCAGATAAAAACGTTCGTCGATCGGGATCTCCTCTCCGCCGATTTCATGAATGTAGCCCATCTGGCCATGAACGGAAAAGACGGTATCCCATTTGAAAGGGTAGAATCGGCGATAATCGGCATTCACCTTGGCGAACTTTTCCGTACCGCCCAGACCTGCAACTTCGGTGGAGAGCCTCGTCACCGAACCTGTCGTCGGCTCGAGTCGGTAATCTGTCGTATCACGCGTCCAGCTGGCGAACACCGAGGACAATGTCGACGTTCCCTCCTGGTCTTTGACGAAATCGGACGCTGAAGGGTCGACATCGTAAATATCCTTGTCCTCATATTTATAGATAAAGAACACCTGGCTGTTTTCCGTAACGGGATAACCGAGCTTGATGTCGCCGCCGCGGGTTTCCTTGGAAAAGTCATTCCATTCGCGGTCGGTATTGTAAAGGTCGCCGCCGAGTGTCCATTCGGTATCGAGAAAATAAGGATCCTGCAGGCCCAGATTGTAGGTCGTGGAACTGCTGCCGAAAGAGCCGGCAAGGTTGAGCTTGAGAGCGCGTCCGAGGAAATTGTCCTGCTGTATCGATCCCTGGCCGACCAGCTTGTCGACCGACGAGTATCCGAAGCCCAGGGTGAAAGTCCCGGTCGGTCGCTCCTTGACCTCGATGTCGATCTCCATCCCGTCTTCATCAGCCGGGTCGGTATTGAGCTTGACTTCATCGAAAAAACCCAGATTGTTGATCCGCTGCCGGCTGCGCTTCAACTTGCTGGAACTGAACAGATCGCCTTCGACCAGTCTCATCTCTCGCCGGATCACTTTGTCGCGCGTCTTGGTGTTGCCGGACACTTCGATACGATCGACATGGACCTGGGATCCCTGTTCGATTTCTATCGTCAGGTTGACGAGATTCTCTTCCGTATCCAAACGGGTCAGCGGCGAGACATTGACGTAAGCATAACCGCGATCGGCATAGAAATCGTTCAGAGCGAAGATACTCTCGCGAAGAACTTTCCTGCTGAAGACGTCACCCTTCTCCAGGGAGACCAGTTCGAGCAGTTCGTCCTTGTCTTTTAGCAGATCTCCGCTCAGATCGACCGATCCTATGTGGAACTGCTCGCCTTCGTCTATTTCAATGAGCAGGTCCATGGTTGTCTTGTCTTCCGACAGGGTGGTCACGGGCTGTCGGACATCGACGCGGACATAACCCTTGTTGAAATACTGATCGGCAATAATCTCCAGATCGTTCTGAAGCATGTCTTCGCGGTATGTTCCCCGGTCGGTGAGCCAACTCAGGAACCAGCGCTCCCTCGTTTCGATCGCTTTCTTCAGTTCCTTGTCGGTAAAGACCGTGTTTCCCGCGAAGCGAATCTCGTCGATCAGGACCTTTTCCCCTTCGTCGATGACAAAGGTTACGGTCGCCTCGTCCCGCTCGTTGAAATCGACGTCGGCCTCCACCTCGGCAGCATAAAAGCCTTCTTCGGCATAGGCATCCTCAATCGCCGCCTTGCTGCGACGAATTTCAAGGGGGTTGTAGATGTGCGGCGCGCTGAAGGTCACGATCGGACTCAGCTTGCTGTATTTGAACTCGTCGTTGCCCTCGAATTTGATGCGGCGGACCAACGGCCTCTCGACGATCCGGTAGATGAGAACCGTCCCCTCGTCTTTCTGCTCGGTGACCGCGCTGACGTCTTCGAAGCGCCCCAGGGAAAAGAGTTCGCGGACATCGCGATCGATCTCCTCCAGGCTGGCCTCGCTGCCTGCACTGATGGCGATCGCATCCTTGATGGCGCCGGGGTCGACACGCTTGTGGCCCTCGACCTGCACATCGACGATGTCGTAGGTTTCCGCCAGCGCTGAACCGCTCGACAGAAGGAGGCAGAAAAGAACAAAAACTGTCAAAGAAATTTTGGAAATCATGCAATACCAGTCACGTCATGAGAAAAGCAATAAAAAGAAAGTCCGACAGGCTTCTAGCCTTTCAGCAACCCGTCTTCCATCCGCACCATGCGATCCAGGCGTCTGGCCAGAGGTTCATTGTGCGTCACCACGACCATGGTCAGACCGTGTTTTTTGTGCAGGCTGTCGATCAGCTGAAAAATTTCTTCCGAGGTCGAACTGTCGAGATTTCCCGTCGGCTCGTCGGCCAGAAGAAGACGGGGAGCCTGGACCAGCGAACGGGCGATGGCGACGCGCTGCTGCTCGCCGCCTGAGAGTTGACCGGGTTTGTGGGTCAGGCGGTGCGACAGGCCCACGTCGCCGAGCAGTTCCCGGGCGGCGGCCGACGCTTCACTGCGCCCCTTGCGCGCGATAAGTGCCGGCATCATGACATTTTCCAGCGCCGTGAACTCGGGAAGCAGCTGGTGGAACTGAAATACGAAACCCACGGTTCGATTGCGAAAATCGTCGAGCTCCGATCCTCTGAGGGACAGAAGATCGGCGCCCTGGATCCTGACCTGCCCCTCGGTCGGATAGTCGAGCCCGCCGAGAATATGCATCAGAGTGGTCTTTCCGGCCCCCGATGTGCCGACCACGGCCACACGCTCGCCTTCGAAGACGCTCAGGTCGATGCCCTTGAGGATCTCTATTTCGCCGGAACCTGCCACAAAGGACTTTCTGAGTCCCTTTACCTCAACCACAATACACCCGCTTTCCTATTCTAAATGGCGTCACAAAAAACCCAAAATCCACCACGAAGACACCAAGACACAAAAATAAATCATCGGATTTTAAATTTTCTTGGTGCCCTTGGTGCCTTGGTGGTTAAAAATGACTTTTTGCGAAAGCATCATTCGTAGCGCAGAGCTTCGGCCGGATCCATCTTCGCCCCGCGCATGGCCGGATAAATCGTTGCCAGAAGGCAGATCGTCATTGTCACCCCCATCACCGCCAGCACATCCCCGCTCTGCACGACGGAGGGAAAATGCTCGAGGCCGTAAACCGCCTGGTCGAAAATCTTGACGCCGAGCAGCTGCTCCAGTCCCTTGATCATGGGGTCGGCATTTTTCGCCACCAGCAAACCGAGCGCTGTGCCCAGGCTGGTTCCGAGAACGCCGATAATCAGTCCTTCGAGAACAAATATTTTCATGATGCTGCGGGAGGTCGCCCCCATTGAGCGCAGGATGGCGATATCCTTGTGCTTCTCCATGACGACCATGATCAGGGTCGTGGCGATATTGAAGGCGGCAACCAGCACAATGATGCCCAGCACGATGAACAAACCCAGTTTTTCCAGACGCAGAGCCGAGAGAAAGGACCCGAAGAGGTCCTCCCAGGAGCGCACGATATAGGGGAATTCAAGCTCCCCTGAGAGCTCTTTCTTGACTGCAGCGGCCTGATCGAAAGAATCGAGCTCCAGCTCGACCCCGCTGACCTTGCCCTTGCTGTCGAGAAAACTCTGCGCGGCTTCCAGAGGAACGTAGGCGTAGAAGGTTTCCATCAGGTGCCCCTGACTGCTGATGATTCCCACAACGCGGAAGGGCTTCATTTTCGGGACCATGCCGAAAGGGGTGATGTTGAACATGGGCGGAATGACATTGACCTTGTCACCCACTGCTATGCCGAGAGATGTGGCGGAATCGATCCCGATAACGATTCCCGGAAGGGACGCTTCGCTATCGAAAAGCAAGGTCCGGACATCCTGCTTATCGACGGTCAGCATGTCCTGTTCGAAAACCTTGCTGTCCCGTTCGACGCCCTTGATATTGGCCGCAGCGACATTGCGGTCCGACAACAGCATCGCTTCCTTGGAGACGAAGGGGCTGGCCGACCGGACCTGCGGCAACGCCCGGGCCTTGTCGGCAATCCGCTGGTGATCTTCGATCCCTTCGCCGAATTTCTGCACGAGCACATGGGGAACATTGCCGAGAATCTGCTGACGGACCCCGTCATGGAATCCCGTCATGACAGCCAGCACGACAATCAGCGCAGCCACCCCCAGGGTCACCCCGGCGATGGAGATGAAAGAGATCACTGAGATAAAGGTTTGCTTCCGCTTGGCCCGCAGGTAGCGCAGGCTGACAAACCATTCGTATGACATAAAATTCCCGTGAGGCGTAAGGAGTGAGGAGAAAAGACCTTAACGCCTTACCCCTCACTCTTCACTGTTATCTAGTCGTGTTCCGGCCGCATTTGCGGAAAGAGGATCACTTCCCGGATCGAAGCCGCATCGGTCAGTAGCATCACCAGGCGATCGATGCCGATGCCCTCGCCGGCAGTGGGCGGCAAGCCGTGTTCGAGCGCCCTGATAAAATCTTCGTCCATGGCGTGGGCTTCTTCGTCGCCCGCCTCTTTTTCTTCGAGTTGCTGCTCGAGCCGCTGCCTCTGATCGAAAGGATCGTTCAGCTCGGAGAAGGCGTTGGCTATTTCGCGGCCGACCACCATCAGCTCGAACCGATCGACGACATCAGGGTTGGCCCCGTTTCTGCGGGACAACGGCGAAGTCTCCGTCGGGTATTCGGTGACAAAGGTCGGGTTCCAGAGTTTCGGCTCGGCGACGTCCTCGAAAATCTCGGTGATCAGCTTGCCGGTGCTGATGCTTTTGTCAAGGTCGAGCCCAAGTTCCGAGGCGCAGGCAAATGCCTTGTCGCGATCCTCGAGAACGTCTGGTTCGACATCGCCGTACTTGACGATCGCCTCTTTCATGGTCAGGCGCTCCCAGGGCCGGCTGAGGTCCACTTCCCTGCCGCCGTAGGTGAACTTCAGCGATCCGACCACCTCCATGGCGACATGACAGATGAGTTCTTCGGTCAGGTCCATGAGATCCTCATAGGTCGCATAGGCCTGGTAGAACTCCATCATGGTGAACTCGGGGTTGTGCTGGATGCTGATCCCTTCGTTGCGGAAATTGCGGTTGATCTCGAAAACCCTGTCGAAGCCGCCGACCACCAGACGCTTGAGGTAGAGCTCCGGTGCAATGCGCAGGAAAAGATCCATTTTCAGGGTATTGTGATGGGTTACGAACGGCTTGGCCGTGGCCCCGCCGGCAATCGGCTGCATCATCGGCGTTTCGACTTCCAGATAATCGCGATCCTCCATGAACTCGCGGATCAGGCGGATGATCCGGCTGCGCTTGCGGAAAATGTCGCGCACTTCGGGGTTCACCGCAAGGTCGAGATAGCGCTGCCGGTAACGGGTTTCGACATCGGTCAGCCCGTGCCACTTCTCGGGCAGGGGGCGCATCGACTTGGTCAGCAGACGCAGTTCGTCGGCCCGCAGGGAGAGTTCGTCGGTTCTGGTTCGGAACGGCCGGCCGGCAACGCCGACAATATCGCCGATATCGAGTTTTCGAAAAACGGCGAACGCCTCTTCGCCTATATTGTCTCGACCGACATAGACCTGCAGGCGTCCGGTTCGGTCCTGCAGCTGGATAAAAGCGGCCTTGCCGAAATCCCGGCGTGCCATGATGCGTCCACCGAGGACGTAGCGCTCTTCACACTTCTCGAGCGCATCCTTGTCGTCGTTGTCGTGCGTCGCCCGAACATCGGCGGCTGTATGCAGAACGGGAAAATCGTTGGCGTAGGGGTTGAGCCCCTGCTCCCGTAACTCATCAAGCTTGGCGAGCCTCTGTTGCCAGAGTTCGTTCTGTTCTTCCATAGTTATCTCGACACCTTTCTGGCGATTCTGCAAGATTGCTACAATACTGCCCCGCCGGGGTTTTAGTCAAGGGAAAAGCCGGAGGCGTTTCCCCGGCTTTTCCCCTGTAAATCCAATGCTGTGGATCACTGAAGAGGCATGAATCGGAAAGGATTCTCCGCTGTCTTTACTCCGTCTCGAACGTCCAGGAATAGCCGGAACCCAATGCGTTGCCGCGGGCGTCCCTGACCGTCGATTTGACGGTGACGGTGTATTGCTCTCCGGTAACGAGCGAATCCGGGGTATAGACAGCCTTCCGCGAGCCGGAATCGTAGATGATATTGCCATTGACGAGCGCTCCGGCGGAATCGACCAGTGTCATTGAGGGAGACTCGGCGGCGGCAACGTTCGTGAGTTCGATGCTCTCCGCGTCCATATCTTCACTGAAGGTGACGGTCACTTCCGCCGGGGGGGCAGCTTCGGATCCATAAGCCGGAGAGTTGGCGATGACCTCGGGCGAGCTGAGGTCCCGGAAGGCGATCACCTGCGCCTCGGCCGTACCGGCATTGACCGCCACGGAAAACAGGTTGACGCCGGGGTCGAGATCGACGAAATCCGCGGACCAGGAGTCCGGATTGCTCGTATCAACATTTTCAATACCTGCCGTTGTTTCGATCGGCGACAGCGTCAGATCGGAATCGCTTTCCCTCGTCCCTGAAACAGTCATGCTTGAAACACCTGTCCATTCCAGGGAGACCTGATCGACGATCAGAAGCGGTGCCGCACTATCCACCTCTATCTGCGCATCCACTTCCGGGGAGGGATTGCCGATTTCGTCGTAACCGATGGCAGAGACGGTGTAAGTACCGTCCTCAAGATTCAATGGGTGATACCAGATCCCGCCCTTAACATCAGCTGTCTCCGTCTCCAATTCGCCGTCGACAAAAACATCCACTGTCGAACCGACATCCACGGTTCCCCCGATGGTCTGCGTTCCATCCCGGTCGGGAGTCAGGAACTGATCGAACGTGATATCCGGTCCGGTGGTATCTCTGGTCACAAAAAAACTCAACGACCGCCTGTTGCCGAGGGAATCTTCGGCAGTGACGGCGATCACATTGGTCCCCTCCGTCAGAGATGCGATATCCAGGCTATAACTCCAGGTCCCCCCGGACACAGTGGCGAGGACCGGCTCATCTCTGTTGACTTCGACCTCGACCTCCGCTCCGACGTCCACCGTCCCTGAAAGATCGAGGGATGTTTCCAGGCCGACCTTGAACTCCTGTGTTCCTGTCGTATTCTCATTCTGTCCCTGAAGAGAATCCAGAGTGAGAGCAGGCGACTCGATATTCCTTTCGTCGCCACAGGCGGTCAAAAACTGCACGCAAAGGACACCAGCGCACATCAGCAGAAAAAAACGTATTGAAAATAGATGCATATGAACCTCCCGGGCGATTCTGACGCCCGTTGAATCTTATGAGCGGCCGAGCAGATAGGCCTCGATGAAACCCTCGAGCTCGCCGTTGAGGACAGCATCGGCATTGCCGACTTCGTAACCTGTGCGATGATCCTTGACCATCCGGTAGGGATGCAGCACATAGGACCGGATCTGGCTTCCCCAGGCGATATCCTTCTTGTCGCCGGAGATCGCATCGGCCTCCTCCTCTTTCTTGCGCTGCTCCTGCTCGTAAAGGCGGGATTTGAGTTGCTTCATAGCCACGGCCCGGTTCTTGTGCTGGGAACGCTGGTTCTGGCAGGAGACCACGATGCCGGAGGGGATGTGCGTGATCCGGATGGCCGAATCGGTCTTGTTGACGTGCTGGCCTCCTGCGCCGCTGGCCCGAAAGGTGTCGACCTTGAGATCCTTGTCGTTGACCTCGATTTCGATATCCTCGGGAAGCTCCGGAAAGACGAAGACAGAGCAGAAGGAGGTATGCCGTTTGGCATTGGCATCGAAGGGCGAGATGCGCACCAGCCGGTGTATCCCCATCTCGGGCCGAAGAAAACCGTAGGCGTAGTCTCCCTGGACGGTGAATGTCACCCCCTTGGCTCCGGCCTCGTCGCCGACCTGGTAGTCTGTAATCTCGGTCCGGAAGCCCTTCTTTTCGCAGAAACGCAGATACATGCGCAACAGCATCTCCGCCCAGTCCTGGGCTTCAGTGCCGCCGGCGCCTGCGTTGATGCTGACGATGCAGTCGGCCTGGTCGTGCTCGCCCGAGAGCATGCGGGCGAACTCCATGGAAGCGACCTTCTTTTTCAGCGCCGGCAGAAAACTCAGCACTTCCTGCCGAGCCGCCTCGTCATCGCTCTCTTCGCCGAGTTCGACCAGTATCTGAAGATCCTCGAGCTGCTGGGAGGCATCTTCCCAGTTCTCGACAATATTCTGCAGCGAAGTGCGTTCCTTGAGAGTCTCCTGGGCCTTTTCCGCATGGTCCCAGAACTCCGGGCGGGCCGTTTCGGCTTCCAGTTCCGCCACGCGCTCCTTCTTGGCATCTATGTCAAAGATACCCCCTCAGCTCGTCGAGCTTCGAGTGCATTTCGTCCAGTATTTCCTTTTCTTCGCGAAACATAAGGTTCTCCGTTCCAGTCATGGATAAATGGCGTCGCAAAAACCCACCAACTGCTGCGTTGCAGCAATTGCTCTCGCTGCTTCGACGTACGTCAGTACGCCTCATTGCTCGACAATCGCGCGCCTTGCATTTGGCGTTTTTTGCCTGGCCATCCACCTTGATGCTTTTTTGGGAAAGCATCAGGATAAGGTGCAGGATTATAACGGCTCGAAACCGTTTGAGCAAGGGCATTTCAACCCTGACCATTTGACACTCGAGAATAATGAAGCAAACTAATGAACATGGAAAGATTGGCGACAGCAAAAATCGGTCTCATCATATACAGGTCCATCCTCATCTCAGCAATACTGCTGCTGGCCTCTGCCTCGGCGGCGGCCGGCAATGAAGAGCAATCCCGAGAACCCTCATCGGAGAAAGAGGAGACATCAGAGGAGCGTCCCGGCTGGATGGAGCGTTTTCTTTACTGGAGCGACAGGCCGCACCGCCAGGTCACCGACCGGCTGGAGGCTCTTTCACGGGACGTGGATTCCATTTTCGGCGAAGAGCGCATTCGGGCGGAGGCGACTGACACCTATCTGCAGGCGGGAGGCGGCCTCGTTATAGAACGTGGCGGCCTTTTGTCGGTGGAAGAGGATTTCAGCCTCAGCGTCGATCTGCCGAGGACCGAGAGGCGGATCAAACTCGTTTTCGAGAGCGAGAATGATGATGATTTCTTCAACGAAGGGAACGGTGACTCTTCGGTATCCAACGATTTCAGAACCTCGGGTGGCAAGGAGTACTCGGCTGCTCTGCAGTTTTTCGTCCGTGAAACGAAGCGCTGGAATGTCTCTCTGAGTCCCGGCCTTCGATTTCGAACCCCGCCGGACCCCTTCATTCGTCTCCGTCTGCGCCGGACACAGGATTTGGGAACCACCTGGAGAGCCAGATTGACCGAGCGGTTGACCGAATACCTCGATCGAGGGCTGGAGTCGCGAACAACTCTCGAATTCGAACGTCGCACCGGGGAAGGACAACTTTTCCGGCTCTCCTCGAGAATTCTCTGGCGGGAGGAGTTTGAGAATGACAATACTCAGCTTTCGCAAAGTGCCGTACTCTTTAAAAGACTGAACAAACGGAACACCATCGCCTACAGCGCCACTGTCGTCTGGGAGACAAAACCGAACCTGCATCACGAGCTCTACATCGCCGATATCCGGTGGCGACGGCGCATTCACAAGAAGTGGCTCTTTCTGGAGATCAAGCCTGAAGCCCGCTTTGATCGGGACGACCATTTCCAACTCGACCCGAGCCTGACCCTTTCGCTGGAAATCCTGTTCGGGAGATCCTACCTCCAGGAAAGCCAGGGGTGAAAGCCCTTTGCAATCTTACGGGAGAGGAGTTCCAGCGCATCAGGAAGAAGAGGGCGGCCCCCCCCGACGGGTCCGGACTAGCCAGTAAAGACCGAGCAGAATACAGAGAACCGGTCCGACATCCCCGAAACGGGTATACAGCGTTGCCCGGCTCCCCGTTCCGATCGATTCGCGAAGGGTCTCCTCCTGGAAAACCTGGGTCTGCGCGACGATCTTCCCCGACGGTGCAATAAAGGCACTGATACCGGTATTGGCGGCACGGGCGATCCAGATACGGTTCTCCACGGCCCGAAACCGGGTCATGGCCAGGTGCTGGGAAGGAGCGGAAGAGCGGCCGAACCAGGCGTCATTGGTGATATTGACAAGGAGATCCGATCCCTGTCGAACCCACTGCCGGGCCAACTCGGGGAAAATGGCCTCATAGCAGACAAGAACCCCGACCTCAGTGCCGTTCATGGACAGGGGGCTCACCGCTCCGGGAGAGAAATCTCCGATTCCGACCACCAGCTTGTCGATGAACGGCAGCAGTCGTCCCAGAGGGACGTATTCTCCGAAAGGGACCAGATGCACCTTGTCGCTGCGCCCGAGGACCGATCCGTCGGAATCGAGCAGGTAGGCGCTGTTGAGGAACTTGTATCGGTCGTCGACACGTTCGTAGGCCGGGCTGCCG
This sequence comes from Desulfuromonadales bacterium, assembly GCA_046483795.1. Taxonomy (GTDB): domain Bacteria; phylum Desulfobacterota; class Desulfuromonadia; order Desulfuromonadales; family JAWOCM01; genus JAWOCM01. The sequence continues at coordinate 25,742 of JAWOCM010000118.1, forward strand.
AAGAGAAGGTAACTGTCCGTTTCCCTCGGCAGGGCGGAAACTTTCCGCCCAAGTTCGCCGTCATCCTGGAAGTAAAACGGAGTCGCACTTTCGGGCCAGATGATCAGGTCGGTTTCGTCGCCGGATGCGTCCAGGGAGAGACGTCGGTAAATATCGACCGTTGTCTCCTTATGCGCAGGGCTCCACTTGATGGACTGATCGATATTGCCCTGAACCAGGGTCGTCTGTATCATGTCGTCCCGCTGGTCGATATCGCCGTCGAGCCGCCATGTCCCGTAAGCGATATTGAGCAGGAAGAGCAAAGCAAACACGGTGATGCCTCGCCAGGGGAGACTCCAAAAGCTCCTGTTTCGCAGATAGCCGACCACTCCGGCAAGAACGGCATTGGAGAGGACAATCAGAAAACCGATCCCGTAAATGCCGAAAAGATCAGCCGATTGGTAGAGCAGAGGATGGCTCTGCTGGGAATACCCCAGGCTCGCCCAGGGGAAGCCGCTCAGGAGAAAAGAGCGGATGAATTCGAGGCCGACCCATAGAACCGGCAGGGTGATTATCGGCGAAAGCCCGACCTTTTCCTGCATGCGTGCAGCCGCCCAGGTCGCCACGCCGAAAAAGAGCGCCAGGTAGAGAACGAGGAGGAGGTAGGCGGTCACCGACAACACGGGATGAAGACGCCCGAAGGTCGTCATGACGATATTGAGCCAGTACAGGACGAGGGCGAAAAAAACGGCTCCGGCAACGAATCCGCTGCGAAAGGGGCGTCGGGAGGATACCAGAAAGAGCGGAACGAGACCGATCCAGGCGAGGGAGGCCAGATCCGGCCTTGGAAAGGCCATGGCGAGCATCACCCCGGACAGGGCGCAGAGGAGAATATCCTTGTCGATCCGCAGGCGTTTCATGATGTCGAGTCGGACTCTCCGGATTCAGGCTCGACCCTCTGAACGCGGACCTTGCCGATTTTGCGGGGATCGCTCTCGACAACGGTCAGAAGCAATTGGCCGTCACGAAGTTCATTGCCTGTTTCGGGGATGCGTCCGAGAAGATGGAAAAGATAACCTCCCACGGTATCGAATTTCTCGCGGGGGATTTCAATGTCGAAATACTCTTCAAGCTCTTCGATGTTCAATCGGCCATCCACCAGGATGGAACCGTCCTCCTGGGGGATCAGCATCTCTTCTTCCAGGTCGTATTCGTCCTGTATGTCGCCGATAATCTCCTCGATAAGGTCTTCAATGGTGATCAAGCCGGAGGTGCCGCCGTATTCGTCGATGGCGATCGCCATATGAACCCTCTTGGAGCGGAACTCGTGGAGGAGCTCTTCGATGTTTTTCGTTTCGGGGACGAAATAGGGGGTGCGCATCAGACGTTGGACATCGACCTCGCTCTCCGGCCGTCCCCAGAAACGCAGAAGGTCCTTGGCATAGACGATTCCGACAATATGATCGGCCGATCCCTCGTAAACAGGGATACGGGAATGGCCGCTGTCGATAATCGCTTCAAGAATTTCGGACAGGGGCGCATCTTCGGCGCAACAGATCATGTCGGTACGCGGCACCATGCTTTCCCGGACGATCGTATCTCCGAAATCGAAGATGGAGTGCAGCATCTCACCCTCTTCTTCCCCGATGATGCCGTCCTGTTCCGATTCCTCGATGATCTCCTGAAGCTCTTTTTCAGTCAGGGCCTTTCGCCGCAGCGGCAGCAGGCGTCCGATCAAGTGCCAGAAAGAGTCCCTTGGACCGCCTTCGTCTTCCAACGATATACCTCCCATGTTTTTGCTAAAACTCCTCATGCAAACAGCCAGAAAACCACGAGCGTGATCCCGGCCCCCACCAGAGCGCCGGCCACGACCTCAAAAAAGGTATGTATTTTCATCACCACCCGGCTGTGGCTGACCATGCCCGCAAGGATAAAGCTCAGCGCGATAAGGATAGCGCCGACCTGCGACAACGCCAGAGAGGTGGCGACGGAGAAAGCGACCGCCGCGTGCCCGCTCGGGCTGCCGCCACGGAGGGGCTGACCTTTTCCGGAGCGAGCCTTTAACAGCAGGACGACGATGACCACGACGAGCACCGCCGTCAGAACCTGACTGCCGGCCGGCGGCGAAAAGAGCCTCAGCCCTTGCTCCACGGGCGTAAAAACATGATGGGACAGGGCCAGGTATCCGAGAACGACGGCCCCGATGCTGGCGATTAAGACCGCACCGGCAGCCACGTCCTTGACCCGGCGGGCCAGTGGATGGTACTCGGGGCTGACCAGGTCGACCAGAACCTCGATGGCGGTATTGAAAAGTTCGGCAAAAAGAACGAAGGTAACGGCCAGAACGAGCAGTATCATCTCCAGTGCGCTCAAGTGGAAGAAAAGGCCGATCAGCAGGATGGCGGCCGCCGCCCAGAAATGATAACGCATGTGCCGCTGGGTCCGCACGGACCAGATAATGCCCTCGATCGCGCAGTTCACGCTCTCGAACCAGTTTGCCGGTTTCATTCTTTCAGGATCTTTCATCTCTCGGCGGTCGCACCGCCTGCCTCCTGTCCGGATGTCTAGCTTGGAAAGGATTTCATCGCGGAAGAGTCTTCGGGCTCTTCCAGAAACTCCCGCCGAACAAGGGCAAAAATATCTTTTTCCCTCTCTTCCATCATGCGGGCATCCTCTTCGCTTCCCCGTTCATGGTCGTAACCGAGAAGGTGCAATATGCCGTGTAAAAGAAGGAACCAGAGTTCTTCCTCGACAGAAATCCCGGCTTCTTCGGCATGGCGGGCGCAGGTATCGGCACTGATGACGACATCTCCGAGAACATCGGGATGCACGCCGGCCCCCTCGCCCTCCTGCATGGCGAATGAGATGACATTGGTCGGCCGATCCCGGTCCAGGTAATCGCGGTTGATCTCCCGGATATCCGGATCGTCGACAACGAGAATCGACAGTTCGGCGTCAGGACATCCCGAGACGCTTAAGATCGTCTGAGCTACCTTTTGCAACTTCGGTTTCTCTATTTTTTGTTTCTCTTGCCGGTTCTCGATCTGAATCTTCAATTTTTTTCCTCTTGCCGCTCTCTTTATCGCGTTCCTTGTAGGCAGGCTCCGGATAGTCGACCCGGTGATGGAAAATCCCCGCCAGGATGCGATTGAAGCTTTTGGCGATGGAATGCATATCCTTCAGGGTCAATTCGCATTCGTCGAGTTGTCCATCGATGAAGATATTGTTGATAATTTTCTGCACCATCCCCTGGATCCGGGCCGGAGTCGGGTCGGTCAGGGTGCGGCTGGCGGCCTCAACGGCATCGGCGAGCATGATCAGCGCCGCTTCACGGGTCTGGGGTTTGGGGCCCGGATAGCGGTAGTCCCGCTCGTCGATATGCTGAACGCCCGGCGTGCTTTTACTCTTCGCCTTGTCGTAAAAGAACTTGATCAGAGCTGTCCCGTGGTGCTGACGTATAATTTCGATCAGCTCCCGTCCCAGTTTCGCTTCGCGCGCCATTTCGATTCCATCCTTGACATGGGCGGTCAGGACCAGGGCGCTCATCGAAGGCGCAAGCTTGTCGTGCCGGTTTTCATGGCCCCCGACATTTTCGATGAAATAAAGCGGCTTTCTGATTTTTCCGATGTCGTGATAATAGGCGGCGACTCTTGCCATGAGCGGATTGGCGTTGATCTCCTCGGCGGCCGCCTCCACCAGATTGCCGACGATAACTGAATGGTGGTAAGTCCCCGGCGCCCGGATCATCAACTCGCGAAGGACCGGCGAATTCATGTTCGCCAGCTCAAGCAGCTTGATATCCGTGGTGTACTTGAACAGCCCTTCCACGATCGGAATCATTCCGGTGACGATCACGGCGCAGAAAAAGCCGTTGGACACACCGAATCCGGCCTTGTAGAGCAGTTGCATATCAAAGGGCCGGCCGAGCAGCAGCTGCAGCCCGACGATCAGGGCCAGGTTCGTCAGGGAAATCCATAACCCGGCTCTTAAAAGGGTTGTACGCTCCTTGCACTGCCCGACCCAGTGGGCGCCGGCCAGGCTTCCCAGCAGGGCATAAATGGCGATGGACAGACTGTTGCCGAACAGGAAGCCGACAAGCAGAGCGGAGATCATGCAGAAGACCAGCGCCACTTCGGAATTGAGAACGATGCGCACGAGCATCGCCCCGATGGCAAAGGGGAACGCATAAAAATAGGTCGTCGACTCGATGGCGGGCAGCGCGCCCTCCAGTGCGGCGGAGACGAATATGGCCAGTTTGATCAGGATGAAAAAACCGATCAGCGTCATGGACAGAAAAAGCAGGTCCCGATTGTCCGGTCGGTACTTGCGCACATTGCGCATGGCGTAGCGGTGAGCAGTGAATATAAGAAGCCCCGTGCACAGAAGCAGGCCCAGAGTCGTCCGTAGCGTACTTGCGTCGCTGCCGATCTGGCGCATGGCCTGAAGCTTCTTGATTTGCCCCGGCGTGACGCGTTCACCTTCGCGAGCGATCATCTCGCCTTTCTTGATCTGGTAGAAGACCGGCGCAACCTCTTCTCTGGCAAAAACCGTCCGGTCTTCCGTTGCATTCTTGTTGAAAGTCAGGTTCGGCCGTAAAAGCCCCCCCAGGGACTCCACCAGAAGTCGGGCTTCGGCCTCGTCGAGATCGTCGATCTGAAGGACTCTATCGCGCAAGACATCCTGGCCCTGACCGATACCGATCACATCGGAGAGGTCTTCGGTTTTGGTTTCGCTCTGGGTCTGCAGGTTGCGGATGACGACCCCTTTATCGAGATCGGCCTGGAAGAGCTTGCGATTGGCGACAATCTTTCGGCTCAGGGCCTGCCGGACCGACCGGAAAATTTCGTGGTGCATCGCTTCCTGGCCGGCAAGACGCTTCAGGACAGAAACCTGCTTCTCGCTCAGTTCCGTCCCCAGGGTGCTCTCCGCAATTTTCGTCAGCTCCCCGGCAGGAACGTCCTGACTCTCGACAGCGCGAAAAACCGAGAAAACCTCACCGAGTCGTCCAGCGGCTTCCTGTCCGGCCGCAGGATCGTAATCATAAACGGGACGCACGCCTGCTTCAGCCTCTTTGCGCCTTTTCTCGGTCAGTTCCATGTCGGGAACGTTGAGGTCGCGAGGGGCCTTGATATCTCTGGAAACGATATCTCCCGGCACATAGTAGTCGGGAATCGAGCCGCCCTTGGGAACGATGATAACGGCTATAATGGCCGCGAGGACAAAAATCAGGACCGAGCGCTGCTGGATCTCGCTCAGGGCGAAGCGATCGAAGAAGGACGGCTTGCGTGCCTTTTTCGATTTTTTGCCGCTCGACTCACTCTTCTTGTCGCTTTTCGTCATAACTTTTCTGGCATCAGGTCCCGGATTAACCTTTTTCTGTCCGTTTCCTTTTACCCCCGGCTCATTGCGCTTTATTTTGTTTCGTTGCTTTGTCATAAGCCTGAACAATCGATTGGACGATGGGATGTCGTACAACATCCACATCGGAAAAACGGTTGAAGCCGATTCCTTCCGTTCCCTCCAGAACCCGCAGTGCCTCGACCAATCCGGAAACCCGGCCGGTGGGAAGGTCGATCTGGGTTATATCGCCCGTCACCACGGCACAGCTTCCGAAGCCGAGGCGTGTCAGGAACATCTTCATCTGCTCGCTTGTCGTGTTCTGGGCCTCATCGAGTATGACGAAGGCGTCATTGAGAGTCCGCCCCCGCATGAACGCGAGAGGCGCCATTTCGACAATTCCTTTTTCGATCATGGTCTGCCCTTTTTCGAACCCCACCATATCGAAGAGAGCGTCGTGAAGCGGACGCAGATAGGGGTTGACCTTTTCGGCCACGTCGCCTGGCAGGAATCCGAGCTTTTCGCCCGCTTCGACTGCCGGTCTCACCAGAACGATTCTGCTGACGGTTTTCTGAAACAGGAGGGAGACGGCCATGGCCATGGCCAGGTAGGTCTTGCCGGTCCCGGCCGGTCCGATACCGAAAACAACGTCCTGCTTGCGCATGGCATCGATATAGGTCTTCTGGGCCAGGCTTTTCGGAGAAATAATCTTCTTGCGTGCCGATATGAAGACCGTATCCAGAAAGATATCTTTCAGGCTCGCAGACGAATCGGCACTGACGATCCGAAACGCATAGTCGATGTCGGTGGGATACAGAGGATACCCTTCCTGGAGCAGCGAGTACAACTCTTCCAGAAGGCGGCGGACGAGATCAACCTGTAAGGAGTCTCCCTCGACATAGGCCTCATTGCCCCGGGACCCGATTCTGACCCCGGCCAGACGGGCAATGCGGTTGAGATTTTTGTTGTTCTGGCCGAAAAGCTGACTGGCCAGCCCGGGGTCGTCAAATGCGACCTGTTGCTTATTTTGATTCTCTTCCAAAAAAAGTCCCTTTTACAAGCAGATTCAGTAATCTTCGACGTTATCACCATCATTTTTGAAAATCAATATGTTTTGCTTTGTCTGGCCTCTGCCGGCCTTCTTCCAGCACTCCCGCCTGCCGACATACCGGGTTTCAATTTCAGGTCATTATGCTATAGTTCGAATCCATCTTAAGAATAGCTCGTCTATTTCGAATTCATATTACCACAAGGGGGGATATCATGAGCGAGATCGTGGATGTTTATGCGAGAGAAATTCTCGATTCCAGGGGGAATCCGACGGTAGAGGTGGAAGTCTATCTTGACAGCGGGGCCATGGGGCGTGCGGATGTTCCCAGTGGTGCATCGACGGGAGAACGCGAAGCCCTCGAACTGCGCGACGGCGATCCATCGCGCTATCTCGGCAAGGGAGTTCAAAAAGCTGTCGAAAATGTCAATGAAACGATCGCCGAGGCCCTGATCGGGTGGGAAGCATCGGACCAGCCCGGCATCGACCGCAGGCTGATCGAACTCGACGGCACGAAGACGAAGAGCAATATGGGCGCAAACGCCATGCTCGGCGTTTCTCTGGCCTGCTCCAAGGCCGCCGCCGAAGAAGCCGGACTGCCTCTCTACCAGTACCTCGGCGGCGCCAATGCCAAAGAGCTGCCCCTGCCGATGATGAACATCCTCAACGGAGGGGCCCATGCCGACAACAACGTGGATATCCAGGAATTCATGATCATGCCGGCCGGCGCAGACAGTTTCAAGCACGCGCTGCGTATGGGGGCGGAAATATTCCACGCCCTGAAGAAGGTTCTCAAGGCCAGGGGTTACAGCACTTCGGTGGGTGACGAGGGCGGTTTCGCGCCGCACCTGAAGAGCAACGAAGAAGCTCTGGAAGTCATCATGGAAGCTATCCGGGAGGCCGGATACAAACCCGGCGAGGAAATCCTCCTGGCCCTCGATGTCGCTTCCAGCGAGCTGTTCAAGGATGGCAAGTATATTCTCGAAAACGAGAGTCAGCCTGAGAAAAATGCGGCGGATCTGGTGGATTTCTACGAGGACCTGGTCGACCGTTATCCCATCATCTCCATTGAAGACGGCATGGCTGAAAACGACTGGGACGGCTGGAAGCTGATCACCGAACGTCTGGGAAAACGTATCCAGCTGGTGGGGGACGACCTTTTCGTCACCAATACCGAGATCCTCAGGGAAGGGATCGAAAAGGGAACCGCCAACTCGATCCTGATCAAGGTCAACCAGATCGGCACTCTGACTGAAACTCTGGAAGCGATTGAAATGGCCAAGAGAGCCGGCTTTACCGCCGTCATTTCACACCGCAGTGGTGAAACCGAGGACACCACTATCGCCGACCTGGCAGTGGCGACCAACGCCGGCCAGATCAAGACAGGCTCTTTGTGCCGCACCGACCGGGTCTGCAAGTACAACCAGCTCCTGCGGATTGAAGACGAACTCGACGATGTCGCCGTTTTTCAGGGCATGGACGTATTTTACAACCTGCGCGGCTGATTGACAGGCATCATCGCCACTCATAAGCAAAAGCCTGCGGCTTTCCGGCCGCAGGCTTTTGCTTTTCCTTCGGAAATCAAACTGGAAAAAGGCGGTAAGTGCTTCCCTTCTTCTCGCGTCGCAACCGACCCTCTCGATCCATTTTCAACATCATGCCCTGCAATTCCTTCCGATAGCGGCCGGCAAAGGCATTATAGATCTCGGTCTGCAGGATGCCGGGACTCTGGCGGACCTTCTCCAGCACAAGCGCCTCGATTTCTTCCTTCGATGCCTCATTGACCGGCGAGGGCATCTCCTTCTTCACGGCAGGTGTCATTTCCGGTGTTTTCCCGGTTCCGGCCCCGCTCGTCTCAGCCTCATCGCGCGATTCGAGGTCCTCGCGGATTTCGTCCTCGATTTTCTGCAGTTTGCGGTAACCGAAATAGCCGGCAACAACAAGACCCGCCGTTGCAACGAAAAACGTCACTCCCATTCAATCCTCCTTGTCGGCGCTCTCCTGCCGGTCTTTCTCCTGATTCTCTTTGCTCGATTCAGCGTCCTTGTTTTCTGACTCTTCTGGTTCCTCTTCAAAGATTGCCTTCAGCCGCTCCCCTTCCAGAACCTCGTCTTCCAGCAATGCCTCCGCAAGCCGGTCGAGCAGCGAGCGCTTCTGTTCAACGATTTTTCGGGCGGATTCTTCGCCTTCGCGGACCAGTTTCTCGATTTCACGGTCGATGTTCCAGGCCATTCGCTCACTGAACGACTTTTCAGTGGCAATCTTCCGTCCAAGAAACGGATGTTCTTCCCCTCGATCGAATCTTACCGGTCCGATCTTGTCGCTCATTCCCCACTGGCAGACCATTTTCTCCGCCAGTTCGGTCGAAACCCTGAGATCGTTCTGTGCACCGGTCGAATAGTCTCCGAAAACAAGTTTTTCAGCGACCCGTCCTCCCATGGAAACAGCGAGGCGGTCTGTGAGGTAGCTCCGGCGATAGTGGTAATGATCGTCTTCCGGCAATTGCTGGGTGGCTCCCAACGCTCTGCCGCGCGGGATGATCGTCACCTTGTGAATGGGATCGGCTTCGGGGGAGAACCACGCAACCAGAGAATGGCCGGACTCATGATAAGCCGTCAGCTTCCTCTCCTCGTCCGAGAGATAAATCTGCCGCTCGGCTCCCATGATGATCTTGTCTTTGGACTTTTCCAGATCCTCTTTGCTCACCTTATCCCGATTCTCCCGAGCTGCAAGAATCGCGGCTTCATTAACCAGGCTCTCCAGATCGGCGCCGCACATTCCGGGAGTGCCCTTGGCGATTTCCTCCAGATCGACATCATCTTCGAGGGGGATGTCCCGGACATGGACCTTCAGGATATCCCGACGGGCCCGCCAGTCGGGCAGCCCTATGGTCACCTGGCGGTCGAAGCGACCGGGGCGCAGCAGTGCCTGGTCGAGCACATCGGGGCGGTTGGTGGCGGCCATGACGATAACGTCGGTATGTTCCTCGAAGCCGTCCAGTTCGGAAAGAAGCTGGTTCAGCGTCTGTTCCCTCTCGTCATTGCCGCCTCCCAGGCCGGCGCCCCGGGATCGTCCGACGGCGTCCAGTTCGTCGATGAAAATTATGCTCGGTGTCTGCTTTTTGGCATTGGCGAACAGATCGCGCACCCGGCTGGCGCCGACACCGACGAACATTTCGATGAACTGGGACGCCGATATCGAAAAGAAGGGAACCCCCGATTCACCGGCAACGGCGCGAGCCATGAGCGTTTTCCCGGTTCCCGGCGGGCCCACCAGAACCAGGCCCCTTGGAACCTTTCCACCCAGGCGCGAAAACGGCTCTGGATCACGCAAATAGTGGACGACCTCCATGAGGTCCTGTTTCGCTTCCTTGAGTCCGGCGACGTCGTCAAAAGTCACGCTCGGCTTTTCCCTCGAATAGAGCTTTGCTCCGGACTTGGAGAAGTTTCCCATCATTCCCCCTCCTCCGCCCATCCGAGCGCGCATTTTTCGCATGATATACACCCAGATGCCGATAATCAGAACCCAGGGGAGCAGATAGAGTAGCGCCGTAACCCAAGCCGACTGCTCTTCTTCGGGCTGGGTCGTGATTTCAACCTCCTTGGCTTCCAGTTCGGCCATGAGGTTCTCTTCGTGAAACGTCGGCAGATAGGTCCGGAATTTTTCATGTTCCTGCTCGCCGTCGCCTTGCGCCTCGGAAATGGTCACTGGCTCTTCGAAGGAACCGCGAATTTCCGTACCCTGAACGGTTATTTCATCGATGTTGCCCTGCCGGAGTTCACTCTTGAAACGGCTGTAGCTGATGTCAGCGCGCTGTGGTGTCTGAGGCGACATGCTCATATAGAGGTAATTGAAGGCGATGACGATCACAAAAACGGCGATCAGCTGTTGCCAGATATTTTTATTCATAAATTTAAATCAGCACAGTGTATGAAATCAAAAAAAAGATCAGGACAGTGCAGGGAGTGGGACACGACGCTCCCGAGACTCACATGCCTTCCTGAAGACAACAAACGCTCTTACATCTCCTCCTTGAACCACCGGTCAAACCAGGTCCGATGGTCTTTTTCAGAGAAAATCTGCAAATCGTTGGGGCCGAGCCACATTCCACCACAGCTGGAGCATTTGTCGAGAGGGACGCCCCGGAACGTCATTTCAGTCAGGGCCTGCCCGCATTTGGGACACCGATCTTTGCATAGCTCACAGATGAGTTTCTCGCGCGCGCCGGTGCGCATCTTTTCGATTTTTTCCTTTTCTTCCTTGTAGAAATATTCGTTCTCCTTGGCCCTTTTTCTCTCTTCCCACTGGTCCGTCATGGCAAACTCCTTTAATTTCAAAGCCTTTTCAAAGATTATAATTAAGCTTTGCGGAAAGGCAAGTCATGGAGGAAAAGCTGTGAAAATAGATGGGTCCCTACCCGGGGAGAACGTGCACATCGTAGCGCCCGGCCCCGTATGCCGCTCCCTTTCCGATCTGCAGAAGGGAGCCGAGCTTCAGAATCCAGTAAATCTCCTCCAACGCCGATCCCTCGAGACGAATCGACCCGGTGACCCCGCCAAGATCCTGAGAGCGGCTCTCCCCCTCGAGACGGCGCCAGTCGGTCCATCGCAAGGTGTCGGCATTGACCTGGAGCCGATCGGCCGCACCGAGAGTCGCCGCCGGATTTTCGACAAGCTCCAGGCCGCAATACGCTTGCGCCATCGAGGTGACACGCCGCAGGATGAAGGGGAATATCGTTCTGAAGGTCGGGCGGAACAACGGCCGGCCCTGCGACACCAGGCGGGCAGGAGTGACGAAATGCAAATCCAGGAGAGAGGGTCGGACAGGGGCGGCACTATCCAGCCACCATTGCGCATCGAGAATCGGCGGGGCGAGGGTCGACAGATCCTCATTCGGCTCGCAAAGGGGATAACGGCGGCCGCTTGGATCTTCTCCGGCGATCGTTGCGATGTCAAACAATCCGCGGCCCTGGCTCAATCCATTCTGACCGAGCATTTTCAATATCTCGACAAAATCCGGCAGAGCATTTTTGCCCCCGCCCAGAAAATGAACCGTCAGTTCGAAGCTGTCCCCGACATCGAAAACATGTTCCCTCGGCGGTATTCCGCGGATGACAAAACCCGGGCCGGGCCTCTGAATGCGTTTACGCACCACCGGATCGGTCGGCAGCGGTGGATCGAACAAGGCCGAGTAGGGAGCCTTCTCCAGAGCGCTGTCTAAAAAACGGGCCACCTGAAGCAGTTCCCGGCGCATTTGCAGGAACGCTCCCGGCGGCAGACGAACCGTTTCCTGAAATTCGAGTTCGAAATGAATGCAGCTGAATTCAATATGGCGCAATGACTGCGGTTCATCGACCAACATGACTGAGAAGACTCCGTTTCATCGAGTAAAGCATCTGTACAGTTTACATTTTTTCCCGCCACATATAAAAAAAGGGCGGGTCTGATGACCCGCCCTCATAGAAACCCTCGTTAAACCACGAGGGCAATATAATGAAAACGACTAGAACAATGACTTCATGTATTCCCGGTTGAGCTTGGCGATAAATTTGACGTCAATGCCCTTGGGACAGGAGGCCTGGCACTCATAGTGGTTGCTGCAGTTGCCGAACCCCTGTTTCTTCTGTTCGTCGGTCATCGCTTTGACGCGACGCTCCGCCTCGGGCTTGCCCTGGGGCAGTACTGCAAGTTGAGCCACCTTGGCCGAGGTAAAGAGCATGGCGGCGCTGTTGGGACAGCCGGCCACACAGGCACCGCAGCCGATGCACTCGGCGGCGTCCATGGAATAATCCGCTACCGGCTTGCCGATGGGCAGGGTGTTGCCGTCGGGGACGCCGCCGGTATGACAGGAGACGTACCCTCCCGACTCGACGAGGCGGTCAAGGCTGACACGCTCTGTCACAAGATCCTTGATGACCGGGAACGCCGTCGCCCGCCATGGCTCGATGTAGATGGAGTCGCCATCCTTGAAGGATCGCATATGAAGCTGGCAGACGGTAGTGCGATCCTGGCCGCCGTGCGTCATGCCGTTGATCACCTGGGAACACATGCCGCAGATCCCTTCCCGGCAGTCGTGATCGAAAGCGATGGGGTCTTTGCCGTCCTTGACGAGGCCTTCGTTCACCTCGTCGAGCATCTCCAGAAATGAGCTGTCGGGGCTGACATCCTTCGCCTCGTATTGTTCCAACCTGCCCGTGTCCTTCGGGCTGCTTTGACGCCAGACAAAAAGTGTAAGGTTCATTATTTGTAACTCCTTACTGCCAGTTCAACGTTTTCGAATTTCAGGGGCTCCTTGTGAAGCTCGGGCTCTTTTCCCGCTCCCTTGAACTCCCAGGCGGCAACGTAGGCGAAGTCCTCGTCGTTACGCGTCGCTTCCCCGTCTTCGGTCTGGTGCTCGACGCGGAAGTGCCCGCCGCAGGACTCTTCGCGGTGCAAAGCGTCCTTGGCAAGGATCTCGGCGAACTCGAGGAAATCGGCGAGGCGGCCGGCATTTTCAAGCTGCTGGTTGAACTCGTCGCCGCTGCCGGAGACCTTCAAGTTGTTCCAGAACTCCTCGCGGATTTTCGGAATGAGCTCGAGGGCTTCGGTCAGGCTCTCCTTGGAGCGGGCCATGCCGGCCTTCTCCCACATGACCTTGCCAAGCTCTCGGTGCAGCTCGGCGGGCGTCTTGGTGCCGTTGATCGAGAGCAGCTTGTCGATGTTGGCCTTGACTTCTTCGGCCGACTTCTTGAACTCGGGATGATCGTCCTTGACCTCGCCCGGGGTGACGGTGGCCAGATACCCGCCGATGGTGTAGGGGATGACGAAGTAGCCGTCGGCCAGGCCCTGCATCAGCGCTGAGGCGCCGAGGCGGTTGGCCCCGTGAACCGAAAAGTTGGCCTCTCCCAGAACGAAGAGTCCCGGGATATTGCTCATGCAGTTGTAGTCGACCCAGAGACCGCCCATGGAATAGTGGGGGGCGGGATAGATGCGCATCGGCTGCTCGTAAGCGTTTTCGTCGGTAATCTTCTCGTACATTTCGAAAAGGTTGCCGTAACGCTCGCGAATGGTGTCTTCGCCCACACGCTCGATGGCGGTCGCATAGTCGAGGTAGACACCGCGCTTGCCCGGACCGACGCCGCGCCCGTCGTCGCACTGTTCCTTGGCTGCCCGCGAAGCGATATCCCGGGGGGCAAGGTTTCCGAAAGAGGGATACTTGCGCTCCAGGTAGTAGTCGCGATCCTCCTCCGGGATTTCAGAAGGCGGCTTGTCGCAGTCCTCTTTTTTCTTGGGAACCCAGCAGCGTCCGTCGTTACGCAGCGATTCGGACATCAGGGTCAGTTTCGACTGATGCTCGCCGCTCTGCGGAATGCATGTCGGGTGAATCTGGGTATAGCAGGGATTGGCCATGTAGGCGCCTTTTCTGGCGGCCTTCCACGCGGCGGTCACCGAGCAGCCCATGGCGTTTGTCGAGAGATAGAAGACATTGACGTAGCCGCCTGTGGCCAGGATCACTGCATCGCCCCAGTGGGACTCGATTTCACCGGTGACCATGTTGCGAACGGTGATCCCCCTGGCAACGCCGTCAACCACGACCAGGTCGAGCATCTCGCAACGCTCGTGCATGTTGACTGAACCGGCCTTCACCTGCCGGGCAAGGGCCGAATAGGCGCCGAGTAGCAGCTGCTGGCCGGTCTGACCGCGTGCGTAGAAAGTCCGGGAGACCTGGGCCCCGCCGAAGGAGCGATTGTCGAGGTAGCCGGCGTAGTCGCGGGCGAAGGGCACGCCCTGGGCGACGCACTGGTCGATGATGTTGTTCGACACCTGGGCCAGACGCCACACGTCTGCCTCACGGGCACGGAAATCGCCGCCTTTGATGGTGTCGTAAAAGAGTCGAAAGACGCTGTCGCCGTCGTTGGGATAATTCTTGGCAGCGTTGATACCGCCCTGGGCTGCGATGGAGTGGGCGCGGCGCGCACTGTCCTGGTAGCAGAAGGCTTCCACGTTGTAGCCCAGTTCACCCAGGCTGGCTGCGGCAGCGCCGCCGGCCAGGCCGGTGCCGACACAGAGAATTTTGAATTTACGCTTATTGGCAGGATTGACCAGCTTCGTATCGAAGCGATGCTTATCCCACGATTTTTCAATAGGTCCGGTAGGACATTTGCCATCAAGTATCACGGTGAACCCCCTAGAGTTTAACTACGCCAGCAATGACGAGCAGCGGAATCGAGATATAACCAATCAGCAGAACCACGGCTACCAGTTTGCTGGCCGGTGTGACAACGGGCAAGGACTTGTCGTTGCTCAGACCCAGGGTATGCAGAAAGCTCTGTCCCCCGTGGGCTACGTGCAGATAGAGCAGCACCATGGCGATGCCGTAGATCAGGACGTTCATCAACGAACGGAAGCCGTCGATAACCATGGCGTACACGTCGATATGATCGCCGACGACATGAGCCTCATCAACACCGACATGAAAGGTGAAATGTCCCAGATGATAAATTACGAATACGAGCAGAACCAGACCGGAAATGATCATGGTTTTACTGGAGAAGGTCGCCCGCTTATCCACTTTCTTGACGTATGGCTGGCCCGCAGCGGCCCTGTTCTCCATTGTCAGCTGGATGCCGTACCAGATATGCAGTGCGAAAACCAGCAGCATGACACCGCGGATCACCCACAGAAACGGCCCCAACGCGCGAAGATGCTCAGCGTATGCGTTGATGGCGTTAAAGAAAATTGTCGTGTTTCCGAGCATGTGGCCAATTACGAAGCAGAACAGAATCAGGCCGGTTACCGCCATTATGATCTTTCTGCCTACACCTCTTTTCGTCGATTCCATGTTCTTTCATCCCTTGGAAAGATTTTCAAATTCACGGGGCGGGGAATTCAGCAACTTGCTTTGACCTCGCTGAATGACCTCTTCACGGCTCCCCCTGGAAAACCGACGTTTTCCTGTGCATTAACCGGAAAAGGCTGGATGACGAAAGAGGCGGTCCTCGCCAATGTCCATACGACAGCATCATCTGCAAACCCCCTTTTGAGAAAACTGAAAAATAAAAGGATAAAATGAAGGGACACACCAAAGCGACGGGCCCCTGTCAGGGATCCTTCCCGATGAGTTTCCCAAATCTGATTTTAACTAACATTCGAGACATCTCCATGTCAACCGAAATATGCACACTGTATACAGTTGACAAACGCCGTTTTCCGCTGCAGGAGGGCAAAAACGGAGCTTGCATTTTTCTTTTTGAAACAAACATTTAACCCTGTTGCATCTGCGAACTATCAGTTGCCTGTCCTGCCGCTTGTCTGCTATAGTTGCGGACTTTCAAGAGGCAAGGGGATCTTCGCTGTCCTCCTCCGAATTTCGTTATTTTTTTAGTAAGGATAAAATCGCATGTTCCACTACGACCTGCTTGCCAAAGATAAAAAAACAGCGGCCCGGCGCGGTCGCCTGAATACACCTCACGGCACCATCGAGACGCCCATTTTCATGCCGGTGGGGACCGCCGGCGCATTAAAGGCCGTCACCCCCGCCCAGGTCGAGGAAGCCGGAGCGCAGATCATCCTCTCCAACACCTATCACCTGCATCTGCAGCCGGGCGAAGCGTTGATCGAAAAGGCGGGAGGGCTGCACACGTTCATGAACTGGTCCGGGCCGATTCTCACCGACAGCGGTGGATTCCAGGTTTTTTCGCTGCCGAACAAACGAATCACTGAAGAAGGGGTCTACTTTCAGCACGAGCTCACCAGTCAGGAGATTTTCCTCGGTCCCCGGGAAGCCATGGAGATCCAGAACGCCCTCGGCGCCGATATCATCATGGCCTTCGACGAATGTATCCCCTATCCCGCCAGCCATGATTACGCCGCCAAATCGATCAAAAAGACCCTGCGATGGGCCGAACAATGCCAGCAGCACCACGGGCGCACCGATCAGGCCCTTTTCGGAATCGTTCAGGGCAGCACCTATGCCGATCTGCGACGCCAGTGCGCCGAAGAACTGACGAAGATGGATCTGCCCGGTTACGCCATCGGTGGGGTCAGTGTCGGCGAGGGACTCGATCTGTTGAAAAAGGTGGTCGCAGATACGGCACCCTATCTGCCCGAACACAAACCGCGCTACCTGATGGGGGTCGGACTGCCCGAAGACATCCTCGAAAGCATAGAAAGAGGAATGGACATGTTCGACTGTGTCATTCCCACCCGCTATGCCCGCAGCGCCACCCTGTTCACCAGTCACGGCAAGATCCGGCTGACCAATCGCCGCTACCGGCGCGACTTCTATCCTGTCGACCCGGCCTGCGACTGCTACTGCTGCAAGAACTTCAGCCGGGCGTATCTGCACCACCTCTTCCGGGCTAACGAGGTTTTGTCGGCAACCCTCTCCGCCATCCACAATATCCGCTTTTATCTGAACATGGTGGCCGGCGCCAGGGCAGCAATCGAACACGGCAATTTCAGCGAATACAAAGCTGAATTTCTCGAGAATTATTCTTTCCTCGACAAAGGCAGTTCTTGACGGAGGGCCTGACCAATTCCATAATCGGGACATGAACGAAAGGGACGAACATACCGTTCTGGACAGAGCTCTCGCCGCCAGAATGCGCAAAAGCCTGACGGCCTCTTCGGAGGAGCTTTATCAGTTGATCCAGGATTCTTCGCGAGAGGTTCTTCTCAACGCCCTCAAAAACCCGAATCTCGCAGAGGATCACCTTCTGACTCTGCTGAAAAGGCGAGATCTCTGGGAAGACGTCCCGCGGGCAATCTACGACAGCAGCCGGATCGAGCGCTCCCATCGTCTCCAACTCGCTCTGGCAAAAAATCCGGCAACTCCGACTTCTCTCTGCCTGACGATTCTTCAGCACCTGTACCTGTTCGAACTTGTCGACCTTCTCTGTCTGCCGGGCATCATTCCCGACCGGAAACTCGCTGTGGAACGGGAAATTACCCGTCGACTTCCCGGCGTCCCTCTCGGCAATCTGATAACCCTGGCCCGACGGGCCACCCACCCTATCCTCTCTGAAATTCTTCGGCTCGGACGGCCTGATGCCGTGGCGGCATGTCTGTCGAACCCGCGGATGAAGGAAGTCGGCATTCTGCAATTTCTCAGCAGCGCCTCCGCGACACCCGACACGATCTCTTTGATCGGCCGTCATTCTCGCTGGGGAAGTCGCCCTCGGTTACAGATGGCCATTCTCAAGCATCCCCGCACCCCCGGCATCTGGTACACCCTCTGGCTGCCTCGGCTGAAAACGCCGCTGCTCAAGGAACTCAAACTCTCATCCCGTCTCAGCGCCGGCAACCGCGCACTTCTCGAAAGGGAAATAAAAAAACGGCAACGTCTATGAGACGCCGCCGTTTCGCTTCATGCAGCGGGATTGACGAATCCGGATCGGCTGACCGAACGGCCTATTCCGTAGCCACCACGAATCCCCCGGCGTATCCGTTCCTTGCGAACCGCCTCCTTGCCGTCTCTGCTTCCTCCAGAGTACGGTATCGACCGGCGCGGACACGGTAGAAAATTCGACCGTCGACACGGCCCTTGTTGACGGTCGCGGCTCCGTGCCGGCCCCGAAGCTGACTTGCCAGCCGGCGGGCATTGTCTTCAACTGCAAAAGCTCCGACCTGGATTGAAAAGGTGCCGACCCGGTAGCTGTCTGGCTGTTTGTAGGTCACCTCCCCGCCGCCATCGGTCTTCTTGTAGCCGAGCGCTTCGACACGGACCGGAGCGGTTCCCGGACCATCCACTCCCAGCTTTTTTGCGGCGGCATAGGACAGGTCGATGACGCGGCTCTTCACGAAGGGCCCGCGATCATTGAGCCGGACGACAGCCTCGCGTCCGTTGTCGCGATTGCGGACCCGGACATAAATACCCAGAGGCAGAGTCTTGTGTGCGGCCGTCATGGCATGCATGTCGTAGACTTCGCCGTTGCTCGTTTTGCGTCCGTGGAATTTCTCGCCGTACCAGCTCGCAAGCCCTTCCTGCACGAACCCCTCATGGCTGCGCAGCGGATCGTATCGCTTGCCGTTCACCATGTAGGGCTTTTCGTACCCCTTCAACTCCCGGGTTTCCGGAGTATCCAGAACGCTGGTGGTATAGGTCGGTCCGCAGGCACCGAGGATAAGGACTGCGAAACACAAAAGAATCCTGAACATCATTGGAATCACTCGATCCGCGTCATAGCCCGGAATTTCTGGTACCGCTGCTCGATCAATTCTTCGGCTGAGAGCTTGTTCAGTTCATCCAGGTGCTTTTTGAGATATTTTTTGACGCTGGTGGCCGCCTCCTGGGGATTGTTGTGCGCTCCCCCGGTCGGTTCGGGAATGACGTCGTCGATGACGCAGCCGAGTTCGTCGATGTCCGTAGCCGTAAGCTTGAGCGCCTCTGCGGCTGTCGGTCCCATGGTGCCGTCGCTCCAAAGGATGGCAGCGCAACCCTCGGGAGAGATCACAGCGTAGACAGAATACTGCATCATCATGACTTTGTTGCCCACTGCGATAGCCAGTGCGCCGCCCGAACCGCCTTCGCCGGTCACTGTAACGAGAACCGGCACTTTGAGCGCCGCCATTTCCCTCAGGTTACGGGCGATCGCCTCGGCCTGGCCTCTCTCTTCGGCACCGATACCGGGAAAGGCGCCGGGAGTGTCGACAAAACAGAACACCGGCACCCCGAACTGTTCGGCCATCTTCATCACCCGCAGCGCCTTGCGATACCCTTCCGGGTTGGGCATGCCGAAATTCCGATACACCTTTTCCTTGGTGTTACGTCCTTTCTGGTGTCCGATGATAGCGCACGGCTGGCCGTCGAAGCGGGCAAAACCGCAGACCAGGGCCGGATCGTCGCGGAAATTGCGGTCCCCGTGCACCTCGAACCAGTCGGTAAAGATATTTTCAATATAGTTGAGGGTGTAGGGACGGTTCTGGTGCCGTGCCAGCTGGGTTCTTTGCCAGCGGGTCAGGTTGGAGAATATTTCCTCACGCAGTTTCTCCGCTTTCTTTTCCAGTTTCCTGATATCTGCGGAAAAGTCGACTTTGTCCGTGGAGTAATCGCGCAGTTCGCGAATTTTCTGTTCCAGCTCGACGATCGGTTTTTCAAAATCCAGATAGGATTCCATGTTTATCTCCTCTTCAACAAGCGGACCGAGGCTTCACAAAACTTTCACGGATCTTTCGATCGCCGGTACTGGCCGGCCAATCGCTATCCGCGGCCTTCGCCCTGAAGTCTAAAAAATTATTCGAAGGTTACAACATTATAACCGAACAGTTTGGTTGTCTCGTCCTTGATCCCCTCGCTGGCGGCAACCCTGATTTTTTTCGGCAGGGATATGACGGCTTCAGCCGTCCCGGGAACCTGCATATGCATGACCGCCTCGCATTTGCCCCGGTGGCGCTCCATGACGTTCTTCAGATTGCGCAGCCGGCGTTCGTCCAGCTCCTCGCCGGCGAGACGGAAATGGACCCGCCGGGTCATCTGCTGCTGTGCATCGGCCAGAGGAACGATCTCGTTGACCAGAACCTTGGCGGCTTCCTCACCGACATCGAGGGTCCCGCTGACGAGGATCGGCTCTTCTCCCTTGAGCAGTTCGCTGCCCGCCTGGTAAGGCTCCGGGAACACCACCAGCTCAACGAAACCGGAGAGGTCCTCAAGGGAGGCAAAAGCCATCCGGTCGCCTTTCTTTGTCATCAACTCCTTGAGCCCGGAGACCATTCCGGCCACCCGGACCTCCGACTTGTCGGAGAGCTCGGAAAGTGACGCCGCCTCACAGCTGGCGAAACGCTGGAGGGCGTCGCGGTGACGATCGAGGGGATGACCGGAGATATAAAATCCGATCGCCTCTTTCTCGAAACCGAGGAGGATCTTGTCGTCCCATTCCTCGACATCGGGCAGCTTTCCGCGACCGTTCCCGGCATGTGAAACGATCTCCGTGCTGCCGAAAAGAGACTCCTGTCCGAGAGCCTTCTCGCGCTGGACCCGCTGGCCTATTTCCACGGCTTCTTCGAGAGCCGCCATGTACTGGGCTCGATTGCCGTCCAGGGTGTCGAAGGCGCCGCATTTGACGAGCGCCTCGATGACCTTCTTGTTGACCCGGCGCAGATCGACCCGTTCGCAGAAATCGTAGATAGAGGTGAAGGGCTCTTCCCTGCGGGCTTCGAATATGGCCTCGAGAGCCGATCCGCCGACGCCCTTGACCGCACCGAGCCCGAAGCGCATCGAGAGTTCGTGCACGGTAAAGGTCCGCTCGGAGGCGTTGATATCTGGCGGCAGGACATCGATGCCCATGGCACGGACTTCGTTGATATTCTTGACGACCTTGTCCGTGTTCTCCATGTCCTCGGTGAGCAGCGCCGCCATGAACTCGACAGGGTAGTGAGCCTTGAGATAGGCCGTCTGGTAGGCCACAAGGGCATAGGCCGCCGAGTGTGACTTGTTGAAGCCGTAGGCGGCGAATTTCTCCATCAGGTCGAAAACGGCTTCCGCCTTCTTCTCGGGGAGATTGTTCTCCTTCGCCCCGGCCATGAAGAGTTCCTTCTGTCTGGCCATCTCCTCGAGCTTTTTCTTTCCCATGGCCCGTCGGAGCAGATCGGCACTTCCCAGGCTGTAATTGGCCAGCGTCTGGGCGATGAGCATGACCTGTTCCTGGTAGACGATGACGCCGTAGGTATCTTTGAGAATCGGCTCAAGCTGGGGAATGTCGTAGGTGAATTCCTCCTGCCCGTGCTTGCGGCGGATAAAGGAATCGACCATCCCCGAACCGAGCGGTCCCGGGCGGTACAGAGCGACCATGGCGATCAGATCCTCGAAACAGGAGGGTTTGAGCTTGGTCAGGTATTCCTTCATCCCGGAGGATTCAAGCTGGAAGACGCCGGTTGTTTCACCGGCCGACAGCAGTTCGTAAGCCTTCCTGTCGTCGTCGCCGACCAGGTTGAGATCGAAATCGGGATTCTTTCCCTCCCGGATCAGGCGCACGGCGTTGTCGATCACCGTCAGGGTTTTCAGCCCGAGGAAATCGAACTTGACCAAGCCGATCTGCTCGACATAGCTCATTGCGTACTGGGTCACCTGCGCACCGGACTTGGGGTCGGTGTACAGCGGCAGATACTCGGGCAGAGCGCGCGGGGTGACCACGACCCCCGCCGCATGGGTCGACGCGTGGCGGGTCAGACCCTCCAGGGCGAGGGCGATCTTGACCAGTTCCCTGACCTTCTCGTCCTGATCGATCATCTCCTGGAGCTTGGGCTCCTGCTTGACTGCATCTTCGAGGGTAATGCCGAGAACGTTCGGCACCAGCTTGGCGATCTTGTCGACTTCGCCATAGGGGATATTCAGGGCCCGACCGACATCGCGCACCACCCCCTTGGCGAGCATGGTACCGAAGGTGATGATCTGGGCGACGTTCTCTTCGCCGTACTTTTTGCGCACATACTCGATGACGTCTTCCCGCCCGTAGATGCAGAAATCGACGTCGATATCCGGCATCGAAATGCGTTCAGGATTCAGGAAGCGCTCGAAGAGCAAGTTGTAGGGGATCGGATCGATATCGGTAATGCGAAGGGCGAAAGCAACCAGAGAGCCAGCCGCCGAGCCGCGTCCGGGCCCGACGGGAATGCCGTTGTTCTTGCCCCAGTTGATGAAATCGGCGACGATCAGGAAATAACCGGGGAAACCCATCTGCTTGATGATGTCGAGTTCCTCGGTGAGCCGGTCCCGGTAAACCTTCTCCTCTGCGTCCGAAAAATCCCTGATCTTGCGTATTTCAGCAAGTCGCTCTTCCAGGCCGATATTGGTCTGTTCTTCGAGAACCGTGTCGAGACTCTTGTCGGGAGACTTCTCAAATTGGGGAAAGTGGTAGGTGTCGAAATCAAAATCGACATTGCACCGCTCTGCAATATCCAGGGTGTTCGCCACTGCCTCGGGGTGAGCCTTGAAAAGCTCCGCCATCTCCTCGGGGCTCTTGACATAGAACTCGTCGTTGGCAAAGCGCATCCTGGTGGGGTCGTCCATCGTCTTGCCGGTCTGGATGCACAACAGGACCTCGTGAGCGAAGGCATCTTCACGGGTGAGATAGTGACAATCGTTGGTTGCGACCAGGGGCAGACCCAGATCCCGGGATATTTCTGCAAGGCCCTTGTTGACCGGTTCCTGCTCGGGCAGAAAGTTCTCCTGCATCTCCAGGTAAAAGCGGTTGTCACCGAAAATCTCGGCCATCTCCCGGGCACGGTCCCTGGCATCCTCGAAACGCCCCTTACTGATGAGGCCGGGAATTTCACCACCTAGACAGGCCGACAAAGCGATAAGCCCCTCGCTCTTTTCCGCGAGCAGCGACCAGTCGATGCGAGGCTTGTAGTAAAACCCTTCGCGGTAGGCTGCCGAAACCAGATGGCAGAGATTCCGATAACCGACATTGTTCTGACAGAGCAGAACGAGATGATGGGATGCATCGGATGAACCGCGGGCATTGGACTTTTCGAAACGGGATTTGGGCGCGACGTAGACTTCGCAGCCGATAATCGGCTTGATACCGGCGGCGGTCGCCTTGGAGTAAAACTCGACCGCACCGAACATGTTCCCGTGATCGGTCATGGCAACCGCCGGCATGTCGCAGTCGGCGGCGCGTTTGATCAGATCATCGAGCTTGATGGCACCGTCGAGAAGGCTGTACTGGGAATGAAGATGCAAATGAACGAACCCTGATTGTCCCATAAAAATCGTCTTTCACGTGGTTCAGCCCGGCCGAGAGGTCTCTCGGCCAATTCTGTATCGGACAAACAAAAAACCGACTTCGCATTCCCGTAAAGCTACGGAACTTTGCGCCAAACGAAGGATCTCACCACGAAGACACCAAGACACAAAGAAAATCAATCTGATAGAGATTCGGCCCTTCCTGGTGCCTTGGTGTCTTGGTGGTAAATTAGAGGCTGGATTTTATCACTTCGCGCTGACAGGGTCAAAAAAAAAGAGGTTCCTGGTCAGACCAATCCGTCAGAGAAGCTCGATGCCGAATTTTTCCAGAATATCGCAAAGTTTGATCAGGGGCAGTCCGACGAGGGAGTGGAAATCATCGCCTTCCATTTTCTCCATCAATGCAATTCCGAGTCCTTCGATCTTGAAGGCGCCGGCGCAATCGACAGGGTTTTCCCGTTGGACATAACTGCGAATCTGCTCCGGACCGAGCTTTCGCAAAGTCACGCGGAAAGTGGCATGGTCGGTCGCCGACTCTCCGCTGAAGCTGTCGTAGACACAGATACCGGTATAAAAGCTGTGGCAATGTCCGGCCATGGCGGTCAATTGCTCCACCGCTTTCTCCGGCGTATGGGGCTTACCATGGATGCGACCGCGCGGGTCGACGAAGACCTGGTCGGAGCCGATAATCAGTGCATCGGGAAACCGTTCCCTCAGACTGAAGGCTTTGTGGTAGGACAAGTGCTTGACCAGCAGTTCCGGAGCAACCCCCTGTTGCAGCTCTTCCTTGAAAAAAGGAGCCGCGGTCACGAAGGGGAGTTGCAGCTGCTGCAGAAGCTGACGGCGATAGGGGCTGGTCGATGCCAGAACCAGCTTGCGCATGGACACCTCGCAAACCCGGGGCGGGAAATACGCCGGCCCGGAAAATACCCTTTTTTACATCAGCTTCCCGGCGATTGCAATGGTCTTGATTCTCAGACAGAAGAAGGCCAGAGCGCTTCGCCTGACGAGACGATCGGAGTCCGGCTCGCCCGGCGATCCATGGCAACGTGAGGAGCGGAGTCGCAGGAACAGTCCTGATTGTTCTCTGTTTCACCCTCGACCACGATACGGGCGGCATCGGCCAGGGCCGACTCGACCATGTTCCTGTCGACCCGGTCGAAAAAGGTTTGAAGGCCTGCCCTGTTCAACCACAGATCGGCAAAGGTGATATCGACCTCCATCCCGACCTCCACCATGACATCGCCCTCGTAATGTCCATCGCCGAGTGTGCCGCTGAGAGCAAAACCCCGGTCCTGTCGCTTCATGGCATGCACGTCGAGATAAACAGCCAGATTGTCCTGTTCGGAATTGCACAGATAGATCATCCGGATTCTCCCCTTCTGCGTATGTTGTCGTCGGTCCGTCATCGTTTAGGAGAGAATACAGACGGCCTGTGACACAATACGTCACAAGGCGAAAGAATTACGTTCCCGACCGGTTCAGGCCGTCGCGCAATCCTTGCAGAAAGGCATCCCGCAGGGAAATCGGTTCGAGGACTTCGACATGGGGCAGAAAGGAATAGAGCCAGGAGAGCACCTCTTTTTCTCCTGCCGCTTCCAGCCGAAGGACGACCGAGGCATCCGGCTGTTCCTCCAGCACCTGGCTGGGATGCCAGGTGCGTTCGCGGATCAGATGAGCGATCTCAGCGCCGAAGCGGACCCGGATCGCCATCGGCGCATCGTCGATCAGTCCGAAGGCGCTGCCGGTCAGGTCCTCGGCCCTGTAAGCCTCGGGCACCTCGAATCGCTCCCGGCCGACCTCCACTGTTTCGATGCGGTCGATCAGAAAGAGCCGCAGAGCTTTGCGACTATGTGCATAGCCGCCGAGGTAGAGGGAATTGTCGAAAAAAAGAAGGGTGTAGGGATCGAAGACATAATCCTGAGCATCGCGCTTTGCCGGGGCATAGCGGATCAGGCAACGGTACTGGTAGAGTAGCGCCTGGCGCAATTGACGCAGAATGTCGACCTTGCCGCCGTATTCGCGGACGCCTTGAAACTTCGGCGCTGCAGCCTCTGCAATCCTCTCCAGGTGGGCGACGCTTCGCGGGGGCAGACTGGAGCGGATGCGGCCGAAGATGGCATCCAGGTCGTCCTGAAAGGGCGTGCCGGCGAGAAAATCGAGTTGACCGCGGCACAGGTAGAGAGTCATCAGCTCTTCCAGGGAAAAGGTCACGGGAGGGATGCTCTTGAAACCGGTGATAAACCGGAACAGCACTGTTCCGTCCGCCTGCTGTTCGCGGATCAGCGGATAGCCGGCGTCGGCGATCGCCTGCATGTCGCGATAGACCGTGCGCCGGTGAACTTCGCACTCCTCGGCCAGTTCTGCAGCGGTGGCCCCGTAACGCGCTTCCAGAATGCGGATGACATCGTGCAGACGCGCGGCCTGGCTGTACTTTTTCGCCGGCTTGCCCGGCTCCCTAGCGCTCGGCGTCATCCTGCCTCTGGTAGTACGTGTACTTGTGCGACTTGCCGCGCACCCTGTCGCGGGGATATTTGCGGATATTCTTTTCCATCTTGTCGACGATGGTCTGCGACAGGTCGAGTCCGAGCACGTTCGACAGCGAGAGGGAGTAAATGACGATATCGGCCAGCTCCTCTCCGATTTCCGTCATCTCCTCGGGCGAGAGCTGCTTCGACTGCTCCACGGTCAACCACTGGAAATGCTCCATCAGTTCGGCAGCCTCGATGGCGATCGACATCGACAGGTTTTTCGGCGAATGGAACTGCTCCCAGTCCCGTTCCTTGACGAATCGATCCATGCGATCCTTGAGCTGCTGAAGGGTTGTCTCGGCGTCGCTCATGACGAAACTCCTGTGACTGGATGAGAGGTGACATCAACGCAAATGGGGACGGAATATATATCCCGTCCCCATTTGTTCTTCAGCTTATTCCCACTCGATCGTCGCCGGCGGTTTGCTGGAAATATCGTAAGTAACCCGGTTGACGCCCCGTACCTCGTTGATAATTCTGTTGCTGATCCGTGCAAGGTCCGCATAGGGAAACGGATACCACCCTGCCGTCATGAAATCCTTCGTCTCCACAGCACGCAGGGCAATGACATATTCATAGGTTCGTCCATCGCCCATGACCCCTACGCTTCTGACCGGGAGGAAAACCGCAAAGGCCTGGCTGATCTTGTGGTAATGACCGGTCGCGAAAAGTTCCTCGATGAATATATTGTCCGCCTGGCGCAGAATGTCGCAGTATTCTTTCTTGATCTCGCCGAGAATCCGAACTCCCAGGCCCGGTCCGGGAAAGGGATGACGCCAGACCATGCGATGCGGAAGGCCCAGCTCCTCACCCACGGCTCGAACCTCGTCCTTGAAAAGTTCGCGCAGCGGCTCGAGCAGGTTCAGCTTCATATGCTCGGGGAGTCCCCCGACATTGTGGTGGCTCTTGATATTCTGGGCCTTGCCGG
This sequence comes from Desulfuromonadales bacterium, assembly GCA_046483795.1. Classification (GTDB taxonomy): domain Bacteria; phylum Desulfobacterota; class Desulfuromonadia; order Desulfuromonadales; family JAWOCM01; genus JAWOCM01. Next base: position 52,227 of record JAWOCM010000118.1, read on the forward strand.
TCTTGCCGCCGGCCGACTCGATGACGTCGGGGTAGATCGTTCCCTGGGCCAGCCACCTGGCGTCGCGGACACGCGCCGACTCTTCCTCGAATATATCGACAAACAGGTTGCCGATGATCTTGCGCTTCAGTTCGGGATCGGTGACTCCGGCGAGCTTCGACAGGAATCGCTCCTCGGCTTCGACACGGATGACCTTGACCCCGAGATTTTCGGTGAAGGTGGCCATCACCTGCTCTCCTTCGCCCATACGCAACAGACCGTTGTCGACAAAGACGCAGGTGAGCTGATCCCCGATGGCCGTGTGGATCAGAGCTGCAGCCACCGACGAGTCGACCCCGCCGGAGAGGCCCAGTATGACATGCTCGTCGCCGACCTGTTCGCGGATACGGGCCACTGCATCGTCGATGATATTGCTCGCTGTCCACTGACCGGTACAACCGCAGACCTGGCGAACGAAATTTTCAATCAGGATTTCACCGTGCGGCGTGTGGCTGACCTCCGGATGGAACTGAACACCGTACAGGTTGCGGGAGGTGTGCTGAATGGCGCCCACGGGGGCATTGTCGCTGCCGGCCACCGTCTCGAAACCCTCGGGCATTCTCTCCACATGGTCGCCGTGGCTCATCCACACCGGGCTGTGTCCGTCGACGAAGAAACCGTCGAAAAGCGCCCCCGGCCGACCGACAGCCTTGAGGTCGGCATGTCCGTACTCGCGCTTTCCGGCCGGAATCACCTCCCCGCCGAAGTGCCGGGAGAGCAGCTGCATCCCGTAGCAGATTGCCAGCACCGGCACGCCGAGTTCGAAAAGACCCTCCTCGACCCCCGGCGCCCCCTCTTCATAGACCGATTTCGGTCCGCCCGAAAGGATGATGCCATCGGGTCTGAACGCCTTGATCTCCTCAAGGCTCATGTCGAAGGGGTGCATTTCGCAGAAAACGTGGGCTTCGCGCACCCGCCGCGCGATCAGCTGGGAATACTGGGACCCGAAATCGAGGATCAGGATTTTTTCCTGATGGATGTCCTGCATGGTAACTCCGTGTAGGGGCGAATCTCGTATTCGCCCAGGGCGATCACAAGGATCGCCCCTACCCTGTTTTTATTAGCTGCGTTCGAGACGGTAGTTGGGCGCTTCCTGGGTGATGGTGACATCGTGAACATGGGATTCGCGCAGCCCGGCACCGGTGATCCGCACGAAACGCCCCTTTTCCTGCATCTCCTCCATGGTCCGGCATCCGGTGTAACCCATGCCGGCCCGCAGCCCGCCGATCATCTGGTGGATATTGGAGGAGAGGCTGCCGCGGAAAGGGACCCGTCCCTCGATGCCTTCGGGCACCAGCTTCAGTTCGCTCTCCACATCGGCCTGGAAATATCGATCCTTGCTTCCCTCTTTCATGGCCCCGACCGATCCCATGCCGCGATAGGCTTTGTAGGTCCGCCCCTGGAAGAGGATCGTTTCGCCGGGGGATTCCTCGGTTCCGGCGAAAAGAGAGCCGATCATGACGATGTCCGCACCCGCCGCCACAGCCTTGGCCAGGTCTCCGGAGAACTTGACGCCGCCGTCGGCAATCAGCGGGATCCCGGCCTTTTTGGTCACCCGGGAGACATCGGCGATGGCCGTAACCTGCGGAACTCCAACGCCAGCGACGACGCGGGTGGTACAGATGGAACCCGGCCCGATGCCGACCTTCACAGCGTCCACGCCTGCATCGATCAGCGCCTCGGCCGCTTCGGCGGTGGCGATATTGCCGGCGACGAGCTGCAGATCAGGATAAGCTTTCTTCGTCTCGCGCACGGCATCGATCACCCCTTCCGAGTGACCGTGGGCGGTATCGATGACGATGACATCCACTTCCGCAGCCACCAGAGCCTCGATCCGTCCGATTCGGTCGTCGCCGACACCGACAGCGGCTCCGACCCTCAGGCGACCGAGGTCATCCTTGCAGGCGTTGGGATACTTGCGGACCTTTTCGATGTCCTTGATGGTAATCAGACCTTCGAGCTCTCCCTTGTCGTCGACCACCAGCAGTTTCTCGATACGGTGCCTGTGCAGGTGCTGCTTGGCTTCCTCGAGAGTCGTACCCGGGGGGACGGTGACCAGCTTGTCCTTGGTCATGACGTTGGCGATCGGCTGCTCGAGATTGGTTTCGAATCGCAGGTCACGGTTGGTGAGAATTCCGACCAGCTTTCCGCCCTTTGTGATCGGCACCCCGGAGATACGATACTTCTGCATCAGGGTGAGAGCCTCGAAGATCTTCTGGTCCGGATCCATGGTAATCGGATCGACGATCATCCCGCTTTCGCTCTTTTTGACCTTGTCGACTTCCAGAGCCTGATCCGAAGGGGACATGTTTTTATGGACAATGCCGAGTCCGCCTTCGCGTGCCATGCAGATCGCCGTTCGCGATTCGGTGACGGTATCCATCGCCGCAGAAAGCAGAGGAATGTTCAGCGGAAGTTTAGCGGTCAGGTGAGTAGCGAGGTTAACGTCCCTGGGCAGGACAGCGGATCGGGCGGGCAGCAGGAGGACATCATCGAAGGTGAGCCCTTCGGGGACATCTGGTACCAACATCAGGCAGCTCCTTTGGCGTTAGGCGGACGGATAAAATTCAACCCGGTCTGTTCATGGAGAACTCGGCGCAGAACACAAAAAAGAAAACTCCATGAGCCATCCGGGTAATCGAGTATATTACAGAAATTGCCGTTTGTCAGTCAAGATGAAAGGAGTAAGAAGTCGCTCATCCTGACAGCCTCCTAGGAGGCTGTCGGGCTATACAGGGATGAACATCTGCGCATCGTCGATCCGGCAGACCGTTGCGGCAAGAAGGTCGATGGTCGCATCCAGGTCGGCGAGGGAGAGCATTTCCACCGGGGTGTGCATGTAGCGCAGAGGGACCCGGATCAGAGCCGTCGCCACGCCGCCGCGGCTCAACTGCATGACGTTGGCGTCGGTACCCGTGCCCCTGGCCTCTGCCATCACCTGAAAGGGTATGTTCTCTGCTTCGGCGGTTTCGACAAGCAAGGAGAAAAGGGCCGGATTGATATTGGGCCCCCGGGAGATGACAGGTCCCTTGCCGATTTCTATGTGGCCGATCTCGCGCTTGTCGATGTCGGGAAAATCGGTGGCATGACCGACCTCGACAACAATGCCGACATCGGGATCGATTCCGTAGGTGCTGGTTGTGCCGCCCCGCAGGCCGACCTCTTCCTGAACGGTCGACACGGCGTGAAACTCGCCCGGCGCCCCCCCGCGCTGTGCAAGCTGCTGCGCGACCCGGGTCACGATAAAGGCGCCCATCTTGTCATCAAACGCCCTGGATATGACGCGGTCCCCCTGAAGGGGCTCCATGCCGACGGCGAAGGTGACCGGATCTCCTACCGCAACAAGGTCTACGGCGTCTTCGCGGCCGGAGCACCCGATATCGATGAACTGGTTTTTGAGCGGACAGACAGTCTCCCGCTCCTTGGGGTCGGTCATGTGTATCGGCTTTTTTCCGACAACACCGGAAACAGGTCCCTTGCGTCCGTGGATATTGACGCGCTGGCCGGGCACCAGATGGGGATCGACCCCGCCGATCGGCGCAAAAAAGATAAAGCCGTTCTCGTCGATGTATTTGACCATCAACCCGATTTCATCGCAGTGGCCGGCCATCATCACTCTGGGTCCAGAGGCGCTTCTACCGTCGATCCGGGCGATGACGTTGCCCATCACATCGGTACGAAGGCCGTGGGAGAGGGTTTCGAGTTCGCGGCGGACAACCCGCTGGGCCGGCTGTTCGAAACCGGAAGGACTGGGGGCTTCGACGAGTTCCTTGAGAAAAGCGATTTCCTGATCGGTCATGTCCTGCCTCGGTGTTGATTCGGTAGGGGCGATGCGGTCGCCTTCTTGACCAGCTCTTCGCTGTTGCGCCGGCACTGCTCGAACTGCTCTTCGGAGAGACCGGCGCCAATGGCGATCTTGCGGGCCATTTCGAGCTCGATCAGGTCGCCCGGTGCATGGCTGTCCGTGTTGACGACCAGTGGGGCGCCCTGCCCTACCGCCAGCCGCGCCACGTGCCCGTTGGTCAGGCAGTGCCCCTTGCGAGCCGTGATTTCCAGGCAGACGCCGAGCTGTGCAGCCAGATCCGCCTCTTCGGCGGTTATCAGGCCGGGATGCGAAAGGATGTCCACACCCGCCTCGATAGCCGCCCGGTTGGTTCCCGGCGCCACCGGCTCCACGATCGTCTCTCCGTGACAGACAACCAGGCGGGCTCCCAGATCGCGGGCATGTTGGAGGGCCCCGGCAATTCGATGCGGCGGCACATGGGTCAATTCGATGCCGGGGATCACCGTCAGACCCCAGTCCCGTCCGAGTTCTTCGGCGACAGCGCAAATGCGGGGGATGATGAAGTCGACATTCGACTGGTCGGCATGGTCGGTAATGGCCAGGGCACGGTACCCGATCACCGCCGCGCGGCGGGTCAGTTCGGACGGGATCAGCTCACCGTCGCTGAACAGGGAATGGACATGAAGATCGATCATTGCCGTTACCTCCCACAGTATGATGGTCTTGCAAAAAATCCAAAATCTACCACCAAGCCACCAAGACACAAAGATAACCGATTGAATCGTGAAAATATTTTCTTGGCGCCCTTGGTGCCTTGGTGGTGAAAAATGACCTTTTGCGACGCCATCATCAATAGATTTGCTTGTTGGAACCGCTCCTGTGAGGCGGTCGCCCGGATCAGGCGATCAGCTCCCCCAACTGGCTGTTGCGGAAATTTCTCGTGATGCGCACGTTGGCGATTTTCCCCACAAGCGAGGAATCGGCGTGAAAATTGACGATGCGGTTCCAGGTGGTGCGGCCGAAGATCTGCCCCTGTCCGGCCTTGCTCTCGCCTTCGACCAGTATCGGCAGCTCCCGCCCCACATCGGCACTCCAGGATTGTTCGCTGAGGGTGTGCTGCAGCTTCAGAAGGCGGTCGAAGCGGGCCTGCTTTTCGCCGGCCGTATTGGTCTCGCAAAGCTCGGCGGCCGCCGTTCCCGGCCGGGGGGAATACAGGAAAAGAAAGGCATCGGCATAACCGACTTCTTCGACCAGGCTCAACGTCTGTTCGAAATCCTCTTCCGTCTCCCCGGGAAAACCGACGATGATGTCGGTCGTCAGGCGAATCTCCGGACAGGCCTCGCGCAGGCGGCGTACCTTGTCGAGATACTGTTCGCGATCGTAGCCTCGATTCATCGCCTTGAGAATCCGGCTGGAACCGCTCTGCACCGGCAGGTGCATATGCTTGCACAGTTTGTCCAGATCGCGGAAACAGTCGATGAGTTCGTCCGAGATATCCTTGGGATGGGATGTGGTAAAGCGCAGTCGCTCCACCTTCTCGACCTCGTGCACCCGGCGCAACAGATCGGCGAACGATTCTGAGCCGCCCTTGAGGCCGTAAGAGTTGACGTTCTGCCCCAGCAGGGTCACCTCTTTCATCCCCTGATCGGCCAGCGCCTCGACCTCCGCGACAATCTCCCCGGCCGGACGGCTGATCTCCCGGCCCCGTACATGCGGAACGATGCAGTAGGAACAGAAATTATCGCATCCCTGCATCACCGTCACGAAACGTGTCACCGTACTGCGTCCGCTGCGGTTGGGAAAGAGCATCAGGCGCGTGTCGCGATCCTGAAACTCTGTCGCAACGCAGCGTTTCCGGCTCTGCTCGACCTGCTGCACCATTTCGGGCAGGCGATGGACATTGTGGGTCCCGAAGACAAGATCGAGATACGGCAGACCACTCAGCAGCTTTTCTCCCTCCTGCTGGGCCACGCATCCTCCGACGCCGAGAATCAGGCCGGGCCTTGCCTCCTTGAGCGGTTTGAATCGACCGAGATGTCCGTAAACTTTACGCTCGGCCTTGTCGCGCACTGAACAGGTATTGACGAGTATAAGATCCGCCTGCTCCGGGCTTTCGATTTGACGATAGCCGATCTCCTGCAGCATATCGACGATACGCTCGGAGTCGACCACGTTCATCTGACAGCCGAATGTTTCGAGGTAAAAATATTTTTCCGCTATCACCGAAAGGAATCCTTTACTCACTGATTTTATAACCCAAAACAGGCTTCTCAACGCAAAGTCGCAAAGGGGAGAGCTCAAGACGCAAAGAATGGCAAGAGGAAGTTTCCCCTTATCCCTTTGCGTCTTTCCTGGATTCTTGGCGTCTTTGCGTTAAAGCCTTTGCTTTTGTCCTGGAATCGTTTTTTTATCGTAATTTCGCGGGCATATTATCGAATGCAGGCGAAAAATGTCAAACGGAATCGGGTCTGTCAGAGAGCGTGGGGATCGATGGCCCGGCGCAACATAGAGGCGGGGACCTCCGGATATTCGATACACTCCAGTGTCAGCGGAGATTTCCGGCCCTCGGCCGTAATTTTGATCGTTCCGAGATTCTCCCCGACAGGGTCTACGTCGACACGGCTCACCTCGGCAAGGGGACAAAAGAGGACACGTGTCGGCAGAATCTTGTGGACGATGATTCGCCGGTCTGTAATGGCATAGAAGACCCTTTCCCATTGCAGGCGGGACCACAGCAGATGCCCGAAAGAGAGATACGCTCCGGCCAGCGCAAAAGGCAGAGGCAACCAGTTCCGGAGTTCGCCGGCGGTCAGTCGCATTCCGAGACCCCACCAGAAGAGGCTCAGCAGAAGCAGAGCCAGACCGAAAATGCTGTGCTTCCACTTGCGGAAGGTATAACAGCGCGGTGCCGGTCTGCCTTGCCACCGGACGTCTTCTTCCCGTTCCAGATACAGGGACCAGTCCATCAGCGTTTCTCCAGACTCCCGATTCGTGTGTCGGCAGCTCTGCCGAGCTCGCTTCCCGGGTCGGCGTCGCGCACCGCGCGGTAGAGCTCGAGGGCTTTATCCGGACGGCCGGTTTTTTCGTAACTTTCCGCCAGCAAAAAGGCGCTGTTGGCGGTCGGCAGCAATTCCATCGCCTTCTCCAGATGTGAAACGGCCTTCTCCGGAGATTCCCGATTCAAATAGACATAGCCCAGAGCCGATTGAGAGCGGAAATAGTTGTCGTCGAGCCTGACCGCCTCGAGCAGGTATCGCCGGGCCGGGAGAAGATCATCAAGGCGCAGATGCGCCAGTCCCAGTCCCGTATATATCAGGGCCTGATCAGGTGCGGCCTCGATAGCATCGAGATACGTGTCGATCGCCTCGGTGACGTTTCCGCTCGCTTCGAGCTGCTGCGCCTTGTCATAAAGCCGGTATCCCTCGCGAGTCTTCCTGAGGCTTGCCGTTGCTTCATTGAAGGCCTCCACACCGAGTCGAGAGGAGGAACCTCCAAGGCTGTTCCGGTAAGTCTGTCTGATATACTCGCGGTTCGCTTTAAGGCGCTCACGGGAGAAGGGATGAGTGCGGAAAAGCCCCGTCAACCAGGATGAATTTCCCTGCCCTTCAACCTTCTCCGCAAAGAACTCCTGCAATTGCACAGCTCCCTGGGGGTCGTAGTCGGCCTCGACCATATAGTCGATGCCCACGCGGTCCGATTCGCGCTCCTGTTCGCGGCTGTAGGATCTGTCGATCAGGCTGGCCGCCAGGGCTCCGGCCTGTTCGGCCAGCACGCCGTACTCGCTGCCTTCGGCCGCTCCGGACACGACGGCCTGGGCCACACCGAGAAGTGTACCCCGCTGCAGGCCCTGTGAGGCATGGCGGGCGGTGACATGGGCGACTTCATGCCCGAGAACAGCCGCCATCTGAGCCTCGTTCTCCAGATTGACGAGCAACCCCCGGGTCAAGGCGATGTAGCCTCCCGGCAGGGCGAACGCATTGGGAGAGGAATCGTTGACCACGGCGAAGGTGTAATCGAGACCGGGCCGGTGGCTGACCGAGCCGAGGCGTCCTCCAACCCTGTTCACGTAATCCGAGAGTTGTCGATCGGGAAATCGCCCGCTCATGGACTGAACGGCGCGAGGAAACGTTCTGGCCCCGATGGCGGCCTCTTCTTCCGGCGACAGGGAAAAAAGAGTCAACTGACGCTCTCCCGTGACGGGGTTGACGGCGCAGCCGGCCAGAAGCCAGAAGCCCGCAAGGGCGGCGATCATGACTAACAGTCTGCTCACTCTCATCCGCTTGCTCCATATTCGATTCATATCACTATTGATAACGCTGACCTTGACGAAAGTGTAATACAGGAGGATCGATTTGCGATCGATTTTTTTTCTGCAGACCGGTCCCGGGGGGCAAACGCTCTTCCACCCCTCTTCGAAAAGAAATAGCGGTTTATTGCAACAAAAGGACACAAGTTCAAACACTTGAACCCTTATAAGGAACTTTTCACCGTATACGATAAGAAAGATATAAAAAAACGATTTGGCATGCAAAACATAAAAACACCTAAAACCCTGTTTTTGCGGAATTTTTTCGTATTTCCCCCTTGAATTGCAGAGGTGCTTCGTCTATTCTCTAAAACAGTTGTGATAATTTTAACCACATAGAGAGGAGCCCGACATGGATTGCCCTGTTTGTCACGGAAAAACCCACATCGAAATCGATACGCACGCTGAAGGTTTCGCGGAAAACCTGCTGGAATGCGGCGAATGCGGAGCCCTGTGGACCCGCAAGGCCGGCCAGTCGATCCTGGTTCATGGCGCGACCGGCCAG
>JAWOCM010000020.1:0-12154 GCA_046483795.1 Desulfuromonadales bacterium
TCTCCTCTGTCTATTTCTGATGTGCGGTTGTTCATGGTACTCGAAACCGGCCTATTGGGGGAGAGTTGTTGATGCCGAGACGGGTGAACCGATTAAGGGTGTACACGTTACGATAATTTACCAGATAAATGTGCAGCGATTAGTAGAGCAAGGCACAAAACACGTGACTGAATTCTACTTAGTCACAGGGCAAGATGGCAGATTTGAGACGCCGACCGTAAGGTCAATCCTTGGTCCGCTATCCTGGGACAAAGACGTGGTTTTTTCGATTGACAAGGAAGGGTATGCATATTTCTCTGCCGACATCTCTGATTGCATGTCGAGTGGATGTGAAGAGAAAGATTTTTATTTTCATGGTGATGTTAATAAAAAATTCACTATAGGTGAACATTTGATTAAATTACCAAAACTATAAAGGACCATTTCATGCTGAACAGAGTTATAACAATTTTGTTTCTGTCATTTCTAATAACAAATTCAAGCGCTTATAGTTTCAAGGAACAAACGCATAGTGATATTACTAGAGAGATTATTAGTTTCATAGAATATCCAGATCTCTCTAGGTTCACTTTAAGTGATTATCTTATTAACTCCTTAGCAATGCAGGAGGGACTTCAAAAACCACTCCAATACTCTTTTAATTACAGGACCCTTTCATTCCAACAAATTACGGCTGCAAGATATTTTCTTCGAGGGAGTTATTTAGAAGACAAGCCCCCTCGCTACTTGAATCATTTTCATGATGCTATCAATAATTATGGCTTGTGGAATTATTCCAAATCCGCAATTCAATGGGCACAAATTCCCTTTGGGGGGCAAGACTATTCTTGGAGCGATGCTCGTTATTATTTTTACAAAGCTTTGACCTCAGTGAGAACGGATATCCGCGATGTACATTTCGCTCGAGCATTTCGCTCCGTTGGACAGGTCATGCATCTTGTGGAAGACATGGCAGTACCTGAACACACTCGGAATGATGCCCACCCATTTTCTCCTGGGATTGAATTATACATAGAAAATAAAGTGATTAAAGATCCTGCATATATTTCCGCGGCACTCAAAGATCCTTTCTTTTTTGACCTTAGAGTCCTTCAAACCACCCCCAGCGCATTCCATAATGATGGAGCGCCCGTTCCTATAGCAAATCTTTTCGACACCAATGTCTATACCGGCAACAATCCAGACGTGACCGTGGACAATACTGTCGGTCTTGCCGAGTATACCAACGCCAACTTTCTCAGCATCGATACAAACCCGGTCTCCACCATCATTTCCATGCCTCCCTATTTATCAAGCACAACGCCGAAGGTCTTTGACATTCCCCGTCCCCTCTTCCCGGATCGCACAATCAAGCGATGGTATCATGTCAAAGATCGAGCGGGAGAGTCCAATGGCGGGAAGGGCTACAAATTAACTGCTATGTCCGTTATGGATTTCTATTGGTACAACATTCATGGAACGATAGAACATATCAGAATTCCAATCCTGGATTCACGTGTCTATGAGGATTATGCCAAACTTCTCCTGCCCCGGGCCGCCGGCTATGCCGCAACCCTGTTAAAATACTTCTTCCGGGGAGATATCGAACTGAGCCTTCCCGACCGAACTGGCACATATGGCCTGAGCTCCCCTGGACAGGAAGGGTTCGACGCCATCAGGATCGATGCCAGGAATGTGACCCCCAACGATGAAGAGATGCCCTCGGGTACCGTCGAACTGGTCGTCAAATACAAAACGGCGCTGGAGGATCCTTTTCAGGGCGTGCCGGTACCGGTCAGCGACGACTTCACCTATCGGGTGCTGCCGGAAGCGAATGGAGTCACAAGCATTCCCCGGGACGAGCCGATCGAGCTGGTCTTCGACCTGAGCCAGAACCCCATTCCCTTCAATGCCACGGACCTGACCTTGCAGGTCGTCTACCATGGCGCGATGGGCTTTCAGAGCCTCAGCGGGTTTGTCGGCGAAACAGAGGCCGTTGCTGTCGGGTTCCAGGATATCAGCGAGCCCACACCTGTCGATTACACCAACAACATGGATGTTGTCTGTGTCAATGACGAAATCCTTTCCGCCGGCGGCGACAAGGCCGTTAACACTCTGGACCCCGACGGCAATCCGATATCCAGCTATGTCGACGTTTATCCCCATGACCTTTTTGAGAATTACCTCAAGCATTCCCCTCGCTCCAATGTCACCCAGGCCTCTTCGAGCGCTTATGATGTGGCTGTCCCTTTCCTGCCTGCCGGGCATTACGCTCGTTATTTCGTCCTCACAGAGCCCTTCGGTACCTTCGCTGTCCTGAGTAATCAAATGCAGTATCGGGCATTGGACCAGAGGGATGATTTCCTTCACTGGCCACAGACTACCGATCTTCTTGTTGAGGGTCTCATCAATCAGGAGAATTATGTAGATGGTGTTCATACCCGGTATTTCTCCTTTATGAATGATCTGCGCGGGATTAAATCCTGGACCGGTATTCATAGGACCAACCAGGGATATCCATCCGATTCAACCTGCAATGAGACAGAATCAACCATTTTCCTGACGGGTCCGGAACCTGTTGAACTGCTATATCCATAAAGGAGCCGAAGATGAAGACACTTTTTTCTTTTCTATTTATGATCCTCGTTGCGGTGCCCGCCAGTGCCATGTCCTATGAAACACTCTCAGTCAACAACGGCACAGCCAGAATCCAGGACAGGGAAAATTCTAGAGTTCTGAATGTCCAGGAGGGGGACTCCCTGGAGGACGGGTGGTCGGTGGCGATCATCAACAAAAACCGGGTTATTATTGAAAAATGGATCAATGAGGATGAGCGTATTCGTGGAGTGCTGCCGGCTCGGCTGACAAAGGTAAAAAAGCAGTAGTTCTGCAGTATCCCTCCCGAAACAATCTCCGATGGATCGGGTAGGTGGCACCTACCCCGCCACCTACCCGATGAGCTTCAGCCACAAAATCGGCATGCTTTTTCTCAAGTCCCCTGTAGAATATTTCTAACAGGGAGGAATCATGATCGTCATCGACGGGTCCCAAGGCGAAGGCGGCGGCCAGATCCTGCGCACCGCCCTGGCTCTCTCCCTCGTCACCCGCAGGGCCTTCCGCATAAATAACATCCGCGCCGGTCGTCGAAAGCCGGGGCTGATGCGCCAGCATCTCTCTGCGGTCAACGCTGCGGTGAAGGTCGGAGAAGCCGAAGTAGAGGGAAATGCCCTGGATTCCCAACAACTGGTTTTCAAACCGCGCACGATCAGGGCGGGCTCTTACCGCTTCTCAATCGGTAGTGCCGGCAGCTGCACCCTGGTCCTGCAGACGGTTCTGCCTGCGCTCATGCTGGCTGACGGGGCATCCGATCTGGTTCTCGAAGGCGGTACGCACAACCCTCACGCCCCACCCTTTGATTTTCTCGACCGCGCTTTTCTTCCCCTTCTGCAGCGCATGGGGCCGAGACTCTCGGTTCACCTGGAAAAACCGGGGTTCCATCCCGCCGGCGGCGGCCGTTTCAATGCCCGAATCGAGCCGGTATCAAGGCTGCGGAACCTTGATCTGCCGGAGCGAGGGCCCGCCCTTGCCTGCCACGCCACAGCCAGCGTGACCCGATTACCCGTGCACATCGCCGAGCGCGAGTTGAGCGTATTGCGGCGGGAGTTCGGCTGGGATGAGAGTGCACTGCAGATCGAGGAAATCACCAATTCAGCCGGACCCGGCAACGTTCTGACGGTGGCGGTAGAGAGCGAGCACGTCACCGAACTCTTCACCGGATTCGGGGAGCGGGGGGTAAAAGCCGAAAAAGTCGCCGGGCGCACCGCCGCAGAGGTGCGCGAATACCTTGAGGCCGGTGCCCCGGTGGGCCGCCACCTCGCCGATCAGCTGCTGCTACCGATGGCCCTTGCCGGCGGCGGCTCGTTTCGTACCCTTTCTCCTTCACGGCACATGATGACGAACATCGATGTTTTAAAGAGGTTTCTCGATATCAAGCTCGATGTGCGGCGCTGCGATGAGAGAACCTGGGAGGTTCAGGTCAAGGGCGGCAAGTCATAAAACCTCTCACCTCGAGCCCTCAACGTTAACCAAGCGGGAGGTTAGTTGCCTTTCCTATTGGGAAATGTTTCGTTTCCCTCAGAGTCAACCAGGACCAGGACCCACTCCTTATTCCCTGAATACCTGAAAATTATTTCCTCAATTTGACCTTCAAATTCAGATATCGTGTCGGTTTTGATTAAGGATCGATTGTCTTCATAAAGGGTCTCTTCGCTAAATTCAACCATCACTTCATCCCCGATGCGAGTGGGGTTAACACTGATCCCGGCTGACAGGTCAGGTGGTATCCCGACAAATTGTTCTTTAAAATCTCTCGCAGCAAGAGTAACGAAAATCACCTTCTGGGAGTCATTTTGAACCCTCAGTATTGTGTATGGCTTTTGGGAGATGACCGAATGAGTGCAGGACAGCACCCATAACAGGGATGAAATCAAAAGTGTCGTTCTTAAGACGATTTTCAAAGTCTTTGCTTTAGTCATACCTTCAGTTACCGGGAGAGGATTGTCGAGAGGTCCCCTGCTCTGGGCTCGGCCAGGCATTGAGGACGGCGTTGATCAGGGTGGCCAGGGGGATGGCGAAAAAGACGCCCCAGAAGCCCCACAGGCCGCCGAAGATCAGAATCGCTGCGATAATGGCGACGGGATGGAGATTGACCGCCTCGGAGAGCAGGAGGGTGACGAGCAGGTTGCCGTCGATGAGTTGAATGATGCCGTAGGCGATCATGATGTAGAGAAAATCGTGGCTCAGCCCCCACTCGAAGTAGGAGACCAGAGCCACCGGCAGGGTAACGACGGCGGCACCGACGTAGGGGATCAGCACCGAAACCCCGACCAGCAGGCCGAGCAGCAGGGCGAAGTTCAACCCGAGCAGCATAAAGGTGATGGTGGAGACGGCCCAGACGATGAGGATCTCCACGAATTTGCCCCGTACATAATTTGCGATCTGGGCATTGACCTCCTGCCATACGCTGATCGACAGGCTGCGCTCCTGAGGAAGAAAGCTCTCTACCCAGGCCAGAATGGACTCCTTGTCTTTGAGAAAGAAGAAGACCAGGATCGGCATGAGAACCAGATAAACCAGCAGGGTTATGATCCCGAGAACCGAGCTCAGGGAAAAGGTCAGCAGCTTCTGGGCCTGACGGCCGATCTCGGACTTGAGAGCCCCGGTGATATCTCTTAAAATCTCCTCCGAAAGAATGCGGGGATACCGTTCGGACAAGCTCAGGAGGGTTCTCTGGGCCTGACCGATCATCGCCGGCAGTTGCTGGATGAGATCGCTCACCTGCTGGATCAACAGCGGTAGCAGCCAGAATACAGCCAGAAACAGCAACGCGAGGAACAGCCCGAACCAGACCTGGATGGCCACCATTCGGGGAACGCCCTTCCGGTTCAAAGCCGTCACCGGCCCATCGAGGAGATAGGCTATGGCGATACTGGCGAAAAAAGGCACCAGCATCGGGCCGAACACCAGAATCACCACCAGACCGCCGACAAGAAGCGTCAGGAGGTTGACCACCTGATGGTCGGAGAGATTACGACGCACCCAGTCGTAGATCGTTCCCATAAATCACTTTCTCCAAAGGATCGAACAGGTCGAAAGAAGAGAGGTTCCAGGCAGCATCATTTATTGAGCGAAGCATCCAGGGTGATTTCCGCATCCAGAAACTTGCTGATAGCATATAGTTCCCTTGCCGTTTTTCAGACCGCCCTGCCATTGTGCGGCCCCTTGTTTCTTGATTCTCATATTCCATCTCCTTTTTCAACGTCAAAGTGTCTAAAAAGAAAAATAGGGGTCTGCGTTATCATCTGTTGAGCAGGTCCACGGTCAATTCATTCCCGTTTTCATGCTATCAAGAGGGGGGCTGATGTCAAAAACAACGATTTCTTCCAGTTTACTTTTCACAACCCGATAAAGTAGCCGGCCAGCCCGACCAGCAGACCCACGACAAAGCCGATCCCTTTGACCCGCAGAAAATTCATCCGGGAATCTGCCAGAAGGGGAAGCATGCCGTGTCCGTCCTGGACCACTGAGCTGGCCAGCAGGACGCTGAAGGGCACGGCGCCCTGGGTGTAGAGGGTGAGGAAAACAAGGTGCGGACCCGATTCGGGGATCAGTCCCAGAAGACAGGCGATAAGCAGAACGGTCAGTCGGTTCTCCTGCATCCAGCCGGCAAGCTGAAACTGATCGACCAGCAGGTGCATGAACAACAGCGCTCCAAAGGTCCAGAGAAAGATGCGAGGCAGGTGTTTTTTTGCCACATGCTCCCAGAGATGTGTCTCCAGGAAGTGGTCCTCCACCGTTGCTACGATGAAAAGCCCCGCCGCTGAGGTCAGCAGCAGGGTGATCTTGATCCAATTCCAGGCCGGCGGGCCGATCTTCCCGGCGAGAAGGCCGAAAATGAACAGCAACAGGGTGACGGTCAGAACTCCACGGGATAAGCTGCATTCGCGCCATTGCTTGAGAATTCGCCCCCGGGGAAAGACCTGTTCGGTTCGGGCCTCGTGGAATTCGAGTTCGTGACCTATGGCCCATTGAGCGCTTTTCTTTCCCAGCAGCAGGTCGGTCAGAACACCAGATGCCAGCGCCACCGCAAAAAGTATAAAAAAGATGGACACAGCGGTTTCCGGGATCATCGACAGCATGACGAAGGATTCATCGCCGCTGGTGGCGATCATGGCCGCCACCAGCGCGCCGAAGGAAACGACCCTGTGGGAATAGAGGGCTACGACGGCGAAGGCCCCCATACAGCCCGGAGTAACTCCTAAAAGGGCGCAAAGCAGATATTGCTGCCATCGGGTGCCCCGCAGGCCCTGCTGCCAGACTCCCCGACTGAGCACGTTCAGGTATTCGATCACCAGCATCATCAGAAACACAAAGCCGGTGATCATCAAAGCATGGCTGAGGCTTTCGCTCAAAAGGTCCATCATGGTCGCATTCCCGATTCATTCTCCCTGTCGATTCTTCCGCCAGACGCTCCAGCCCGGAACTCCCTTCTCGCCGCGCGTTCGCAGCTTTCAGATTAACATCGCTTCAGTCTGTTTCAATAACTTCACACGAAGGGGATGGAGCTTTTCCGAAGGTTTTCTATCCCCTCTAAATTTCTGGGACTTCCGCCTGTTTTTTTTGCAAAGCTGACAAGAGCGGGTATAATTTCCTGCGACTAAAAAAATTTGAAAAAATCTACCAACATGAAAGGAGCACCCATGCAAAAGATCGTTGTTTTCCTGATGGCCCTTCTGATGCTGCCCGCCGTCTGTACCGCGGAGGCCTCGGAGGTCTTTCCCGTCGACAAGGAACTCTTCCCCTACTACCCGTCGCTGCTGAACATGGAAAAAGGCGGTGTCGATTTCACTCCCCCGCAAACCTGCGGCGGCTGCCACCCGGAGCAGTTCGAGCAATGGCAGGGTTCGGTGCATGCCCTGGCGTTTGTCGACCCGGTCTATCAGGGCGAGCTGAACAAGGCGTTCAAGGCGGTGGGGACCGAAGTGACCCGCCAGTGCGAGGGTTGCCACACGCCCGCCGGAATGATGGAGGGCGAGACTGGCGGAGCGGGCATAAGCGGCCTGAGCGACATGGCGATGGCCGGCGTGTCATGCGACATCTGCCATTCGGTCAGCGGGACGACCCACTTGCAGACGCCGACCAATGAGCCGGAGAACGGATCGCTGATCCTGTCTCCCGGCGAGGATGGCAAACGCGTCAAGCGCACCCCCTTCGAACCCTCCGAGGGCTGCGGGGGAGGCTTTCACGATTGCGAAGAGTCGTCCCTGCATCTGAGCGCCGATCTGTGCGCAGGCTGCCACCAGGTCTATCATTACGAAAAGCATTTCCCTATCGAATCGACTTACCAGGAATGGAAGCACAGCCCCTACGCCCAGAGCAATATAGCCTGCCAGGACTGCCACATGGTCGAGATCGATACCTTCGTACGCGTGGCAGACAATATGGAGAAGCCCGAGCGTGAGGAGTACCGCCACTACTTCAACGGCGCCAACTACCTGCTTTATTATTTGGCGAAAGGCGCCGCCCTCAAGGACGGCGACGAGGCTCTGGCCGAAAACCTGGACCATAAATACAACATGGCGGTGGAGCGTCTGCAGGCGGCAGCCGGTCTGGAAGTGGAACCGGTCTACCACAACGGCACACTGAACGAATTGAAGGTTCGAGTGGAGAACCTCCGGGCTGGCCACAATCTGCCGACATCCCTGACCAACGTGCGCCAGATGTGGCTCGAAGTCACTGTTACCGATGAAGAAGGTAACAGTCTCCTGACGAGCGGAACTCTCGACGAAAAGGGCCAACTGGAAGACAATGTGCGCATTTTCAACTCTGAAGGCATGGGAGACAACTTCCATTTCGCCGTCGACCCCTGGGTGATCACTTCCTTCTCCAGTCACGAAACAATTCCGCCTCGCGGGCACAAAGATGTCTATTACGGGATTCCCGCTTCGTCCGGAGAAAAGGTCCAGGTCGAGGTTCGCCTGCGTTACCGGCAGGCCGACCAGCAGCTTGCGGAAGCTCTTCTTGGCGCGGTCCCTGAGGATATCGACCTCAAGGAAACCTACGGTCTGGAGGAAGTCCCAACCCTTCCTGTCGTGGATATGGTCACAAGCACCGAAACGCTGCCGACAACGCAGTGAAGTCCGAGACGTCCCTGAAAACCAGCCGAACGAGGCGAGCATAAAAAAAGGCCAGCCCTTCGGGGCTGGCCGATTGCATACGAGGCAACAAGAAGGCGATTCCCTGGAGGACCTAGAAGACGTACTGCATCTGCACGAACAGCTCGTTCGCATCTGCGTCGGTCACGCCTTTGAGATTTTCGCCGACGCGGTAGGTGGTCTGCAGCTTGATGTCGTGCGCCTTGAAGAAGTAGTTGGCGCCCACCGAGGTGCGGGTCCAGGCGTCGGCGTAGTTGTCGGCGTCCTGGGCCTGGTAGCCGGCGACCAGTTCGACGGTCCGGGGCATGATCATGTAACCGGCTTCGAGAGCGTAGTTCTCAAGGTCGGTCTCGCCGTTTTCGTACAAGCCGGCAGTGGTGTTGCCGTCGACCGTCTCGGCCTGGAAGAGGTTGTACTGGGCATCGGCGCTGAAACCGGAGGCGCGCAGAGCTGCGCTGACCTCGAAGCCGGTGACGCTGTCCACGTCGCTTCCATCGTTGACCACGTCATCGTCGTTGCTCCAGGTGAAGGCACCGGCTCCGATGGTCGCCTTGAGTTCGCGCTTGAAATCGCCCTGAGACATCTTCAGGTGTCCGAAGGGGTGGACATCGACGCGACCGCCGACCATGTAACCCTCGACGAAGTCGTCATTCTTGTTGGCCAGGGTGTCGAAGTCGAGCTTGGAGGTCGAAGGGTCGATGGCGCCGTTGGCCACCGAGGCGCCGTAGGTCACCTTCTTGTCTGCAGCGCTTCCGGTCAGGTGGATGCCGAGCTGACGGTCGGGGGTGCCGTAGTTGTGGTCGCCGACGAAGGTGCGCTCGACCAGCTGCTGCTTCTTCGAGGATGTCAGGGCTTCGCGGGAGAAGGGGAAGTAGGCGTTACCGATGGTGATTTTCATGTTGTCGATACCCTTGTATTGCAGGTAGGCATCCTTGATTGCGACCTCGTTGCCGTCCTCGGCCTTGCCCAGGTCGAACTGGAACTTTCCCTTCCAGTCCTTGTGGACACTGCCTTCGATATAGGGACGCAGGCGGCGGAAGAATGTGGTGTCTTCAGAGTCGCCGGTGTCGGGGTCGACCATTTGGTACTGCATCTGGATGCGACCGCCGAGCTTGACGTACTTGTCTCCCTCGGAATACTTGACACCGCCGGCCATGGCGACAGGGGCGAAGAGGGCCATGGCCGCCGCGACAATAAGTGTGACAGATGGGATGAGGAATTGGTTTTGAATGACGTGTTTCACTTTCTACTCCTTTGTTTCAGTCAATTGATTCGAAAAACAAATGTTGTAGCGGTCTGTTGGTCATTGACAATCGGGTTGGCTGGCAACCTCCTTTCACGTGATATCCCCATTGCATGATTCTTCTGAATCAATCGCACCTGTAAAGCATGAGGACTGTTAAGTGCCCTTGAGGCAGCAGCTTGTATATTGTTTATTGACCCTCCACTACCAGAACGAGCGACTTTCCGAGAGTTTGTCCGCCCTTTGCGAGTGTGTGTCGCGCAGGAGCTTGGCCAGAAAGAGCGGACAGCGGTCGAAGTCCTCGCTGCAGCAGTAAAGGTTTTGGGGGAGGATAGACCGATCGTGACAAGAGAAGGTGGCTCCACAGCAGTCATTTTCTGACTGCAGGAAGGGGCAGCTCTCTTCGACAGCAAATATGTTTGATTGAGTCGATATCGTTTCGTTTGGCATGAAAGAGCTCCTTTGAGCGTCAAAGGCCCTCGCTAAGCTTTGTGCTGCGGGGCGAAAAGCCAGGATAAACAAGCTGAGTGGGCTTTGATTGACTGGTCGAAAAAATGTTCCGGTGCATGGTGAACTCCTCGGCTGATTTCGGGTGCAAGTTGACCACTCTTTTGTTAAAACCGGATGAAATGCTGGTTTTCTTTTCTTGAGCACTACGGCGTCCGCTCATAAAACACTAACAATGAGCTTCTATTCTCGTATGTCGTCACCCACAAAGAGAAAAAACAGGGGAATTCATGGCAAAGAAACGCATTCTGATTGTAGAGGACGAAGAGGACATACTGGCCCTGGTGCATTACAATCTGGTCAAGGAGGGCTATGATGTCGAGTGCGTCAATTCGGGAGAAGAGGGCTATCAGAAAGCGCATTCCCTGCCCGACCTGATCCTTCTCGATCTGATGCTTCCGGGTATAGACGGGCTCGAGGTGTGCCGGCGACTGAAAAAGGAACCGGAAACCAAATCGGTGCCGATCATCATGCTGACCGCAAAAGGCGAAGAGTCGGATGTCGTCGCCGGACTGGAGCTGGGGGCCGACGACTATATCGCCAAGCCTTTCAGCACCCGGGTACTCCTAGCCCGGATCAAGACGGTGCTGCGCCGCGGCGTCGAGCGGGAAGGAAGCGAAGAAGGCTCGCCGATCGAGATCCACGATCTGTACATTCATCCGGGGCGGAACAAGGTTATGGCGGCCGGGCAGGAAGTGGAGTTGACCTTCACCGAATTTCGCCTGCTCTGCCTGCTGGCGCGCAGACCAGGATGGGTTTTCACCCGCACCCAGATCGTCGATGCCATCCACGGCGAGGGCTACGCGGTTACCGATCGCGCCGTCGACGTGCAGGTGGTCGGGCTGCGCAAGAAACTCGGCGACTGCGGCTCGTACATCGAGACGGTGCGCGGCGTGGGGTATCGGTTCAAGGAAACAAAAGATTAAACTCCATCAGAAAGCATTTATCCGATGAAAGGCGTCCGTCTGCTCTGGCAGCTCTACCCTTCCTATCTGCTCATCACCCTCCTCGCCCTGGTGGGCGCGGGCTGGTACGTGTCCGAGGCGGTTCGCGATTTCCATCTCGAGCAGACAGCAGACAACCTGCGGGCCCAGGGTCGGTTGGTGCGGCACCAGCTTTCGGACCGCCTCCCGGTTGAACACGGCCGATCGATAGACCCGCTGTTGAAGGAGCTTGCCGGAGAAACCCCGACACGCATGACCGTGGTTCTGCCCGACGGACGGGTCCTTGGCGATTCCGAGGAGGATCCGCAGCGCATGGACAACCACGCGGACCGGAAAGAAATCAGGGAGGCTCTCAGCGGAGGTATCGGCATCAGTATCCGATTCAGCCGTACTCTCAACCAGGAGATGATGTACGTCGCCATGCCGGTCTATCAAAACGGGAGCATCGCCGGAGTCATGCGCACCTCCCTGGCGGTCACCGCCATCGATCGGACCTTGAAGGCGATCTACGGCCGCCTGCTGCTGGGCGGTCTGATCGTCGCCTTGCTCGCTGCGGCGGTCAGCCTTTTCGTATCGCGCCGCATCACCCGTCCCCTCGAGCGCATGAAGCGCGGCGCCGAGCGATTTGCCCGCGGAGAGTTGGGGGAGCGCCTTCCTGTGGCGGCATCGGAGGAGATCGGCGGTCTGGCTGAGGCAATGAACCATATGGCTGCCCATCTCGACGATCGAATCCAGACAGTCCTGCGTCAGCGAAACGAGCAGGAAGC
>JAWOCM010000119.1:0-5509 GCA_046483795.1 Desulfuromonadales bacterium
CCGCTGATCAGGAAGCTGCATCGCGGTCCCGCCGAAGGCATTCGCCGGCTGACATTGCCGAAGGCATAGCCGCCGTACCGACCGGCGTCCCGGCCGACCAACCGGAGGCGGAAGAGGATCTGACGCCAGGCATTGATTTCGACAATCTCGTCGGCCTGGACTGCCGGGCCATCGGAGTAGTCCAGCTGAAATTTGATGACACCTTCTTGCTTCGGCACAGACTCTCTCCGGTCACATTTCAACGAAATAGCTGTCCCAGGCTCTCGAAAGGGCCTCGCAGGTCAGTTCCGGCGGTTTATTGTGATAATGGGCGTCATCGAGGATCTGGTCGATAAGATCCCGAGGGTGGCAGGCACTGAACTGCACCCCGTGGCGATTGTAGAGATCCTCGACGAGAAAGGTGAAGACCTTTAGGCTGAACTCCAGGCCGTTGGCCTCGCACACCCGGCGGAAAATCTTCTCGTACTCGTTTCGGGTGGGATGGCCGATCTTGATCTTGTAGCGGATTCTCCGCAGGAATGCTTCGCTGACCAGTTGTTTGGGCTCGATGTTGGTCGCGAAAATGACCAGCTGATCGAATGGGATTTCGAACTTCATGCCGGTATGAAGCGACAGAAAGTCGGTCCGTCGTTCGAGGGGAACAATCCAGCGGTTGAGCATGTTCTGGGGGTCGATTTGCTGCCGACCGAAATCGTCGACGATGAACAGCCCGTTGTTGGCTTTCATTTGCAGCGCGCCCTCGTAAAACTTGGCGATGGGATTGAAATCGAGGTCGAGCATTTTCAGGGTGAACTCCCCGCCGACCATAACGATCGGGCGGTGGCAGAGGAGCCAGCGCTGGTCGACCTGGTCGACCGATTTTTTCGGCTCTGCTTTTACGTGGGTCACCGGATCGAAAACCGAAACGATTTCGCCGCCGACATAAACGGCATGGGGGATGTAAACGGTATCGGGCAGCACTTGTCCGACGGTTTCGGCGATCGCCGTTTTGCCGTTTCCCGGCGGACCGTAAAGAAATATGGCCCGTCCCGAATTGACTGCGGGACCGATCCGGTTAAGAAAACACTCAGTGACGACCATCTGGGAGAAGGCCTGGTTGACCGTGTCTTCATTCACACGGATGCCCTCGATCGTCTGTGTCTCGACCAGATGATTATATTGGTTCAGGGGAACCGGTGCCGGGCCGACATACCGGCTGACCTGGAACAACTCGGCCGCCCGACTGCGGCCTTTATCGGTGAGAGTGAACACCCATGCTGACTTGTTGTACTCCGTGGCTCCCTGAACCTCAAGCAAGTGGTCCTTGCGCAGGTGCTCGACAATTTCGTCGACGATCTTCCGGTGAAGTTTGATACGATCCACGAGTTCGGCAAGTCTGAAATTTCCCACCGACAAGGCATGCCGCATGACCAGGTCCTCGAGAAACGATCGGTTCAGTCCGGTGTCCTCAATCGTTTCAGGGGCAGGGGGGTGGTTGCGGAAATGTTTGTTCAGATCCTCCTGGTCGATAAAACCGAGAACAGCCAGGTTGTAACCGATACGCCCGCCATGCAGACGTTGCCGTTCCAGCCCTTTTTTGAGTTGTTCTTCGGATATCAGATTTTCCTTGATCAGTTTTTCACCGAGCAGTTTCTTCATTCCACCTCCCTCGAATGAGCGATCAGTGAGCCTCCCTCCAGTTTGCTCCGGTTCCGATATCGATGACCAGCGGAACCTCGAGTTCGACGGCTCGTTCCATCTCCTGACGGACCAGATTCTCCACCGTCTCCAGCTCCCTCTTCGGGACGTCAAAAACGAGTTCGTCGTGTACCTGAAGGGTCATCCGGGTCTGCAACTTCTCTTTCCGCAGCCGTTCGGCGACCCGTACCATGGCGACCTTTATGATATCTGCAGCTGATCCCTGGATGGGATAATTGATGGCATTGCGTTCTGCAAAACTGCGAATCGCACCGTTTGTGCTGTTGATCTCCGGAACGGCACAACGACGACCGAGAATGGTCGTCACGTAAAGTCTATCACGCGCCTCCAGAAGTTTTGACTCCATGAAATTTTTTACCTGCGGCAGGCGATCGAAATAGCTGTCGATATAGCTTTGCGCCTCCTTGCGCCCGATGCCCAGTTCCCTGGCCAGTCCGTAGGCGCTCATTCCATAGAGGACGCCGAAGTTGATCGTCTTGGCCTGCCGTCGCATCTCGTCGGTGACCATGTCGGGGAAGACGTTGAAAATTTCACTGGCGGTGCGCCGATGAATATCCTCCTGGCGGGCGAAACTCTCCTTGAGGGTGGTTTCATCGGCCAGATGCGCGAGGATGCGCAACTCGATTTGCGAATAGTCGGCGGCCAGCAGCACGTTGCCCTCCGCGGCAATGAACGCCTCGCGAATCCGGCGGCCTTCTTCGGTGCGGATCGGGATATTCTGCAGATTGGGATTGCTCGAGGAGAGGCGGCCGGTCGCAGTCACCGTCTGATTGAATGAGGTGTGGATCCGTCCAGTGCTGCCCCCCACAAGGCGAGGGAGTGCGTCGGTATAAGTTCCTTTGAGCTTGGAGACGGAACGGTACTCCAGAATCTTGCGGGCGATTTCGTGCTCGTCGGCGAGGGCGTTGAGCACATCGACATTGGTCGACCAGCCCTTCTTGGTCTTCTTGCCCCGCTGAAGTTGCAGGCGTTCGAAGAGTACCTCGCCCAACTGCTTGGGCGAATTGATATTGAAGCTGCCGCCCGCCAGTTCGTGAATCTTCGCCTCGAGAGCGGCGAGCTTTTGCTGCATCTCTCCGGAGAGATTCGAGAGAAAATCGCAGTCGATCCGAACGCCGTGCCATTCCATATCGCACAGCACATCGAGCAGGGGCATTTCGACATCGTCAAAGAGTTTCCGCTGGCCGCTCTCTTCGAGCCTCGGCTCAAGACGATTCGCCAGTTGCAGGGTAACATCCGCGTCCTCGGCGGCATAGACCAGGGCCTTTTCGATCTCCACCTCCTCGAAGCCGATCTGTTTCTTGCCGCTGCCGGCGACTTCGCTAAAAGGGATAGTCCGGTATCCGAGCAGTTCAGAAGCGAGATTGTCGAGAGAATGGGACTTGCCTGCCGGATTGGCGAGGTAGGAGGCGATCATGGTATCGAAGGCGATGCCTGAGAGCCGCAGGCCTGCCCGACGCAGCACCAGGGCGTCGTATTTGATGTTCTGGCCGATCTTGGGACGGTCGGGATCCTCCAAAAGCGGGCACAGCTTTTCCAGAACGAAGGCGCGGTCAAGCTGTTCGGGGACTCCGAGGTAGCGATGTCCGACCGGCACATACCAGGCTGCATTTTCGCGCACCGCAAAGGAGAGTCCGACCAGATCGGCCTGGTGCGGATTGAGACTGGTCGTCTCGGTATCGAGGCTGATGCGCTCTGCCTTTTCGAGCTCCGCGATCATGGCATCGAGTTCTTCCGTGCTCAGGACAATATCGTATCCCTCGCCGGTCGCCTGCTTCTCGGCGGAAAATGTCTGCAGCAGATTGTGAAACTCATGTTTTTTGAACAGCTGAGTCAATTCCTCCCGGTCCGGATCGCTCAGGACGAAGTTGTCGTAGTCGAGCTGCAGCGGGACATCGTCGCGCAGTTGGACAAGCTGACGGGACAAGCGGGCCTGGTCGGCATATTCGCGAAGGTTTTCCCGACGCTTCTTGCCCTTGACCTTGTCGATATTGGCGAGGAGCGTTTCGAGGTCTCCGAACTCACTGATCAGGCTGACTGCCGTCTTCTCGCCGATGCCCGGAACCCCCGGGATATTGTCGGAGCTGTCGCCGGACAGGGCCTGAACCTCGACCACCTTGTCAGGTGCACCGCCGAAGCGCTCGGCCACCTCGTCCGGCCCCCAGTTCTTGTCCTTCATGGTGTCGAGCAGGCGCACCCGTTCGGAAACGACCTGCATCAGATCCTTGTCGCCGGTGATGACGGTCACCTCCATCCCCCGCTCCGCGAAATCTTTCGCCAGGGTGGCGATGATGTCGTCGGCTTCGAAGCCTTCTTTTTCGAGAACGGGCATGTTGAAAGCCTGGACGACATTTTTGATCTCCGGGATCTGGGAGACCAGATCCTCCGGCATGGCCTTCCGGTTGGCTTTATATTCGGGATAGATCTCTTTGCGAAAGGTCGGCCCCCTGGCATCGAAAACGACGGCGAGGTGATCGGGCTGTTCTTCGCGCACCACCTTGAGCAGCATGTTGGTAAAACCGTAAATGGCGTTGGTGGCTTCGCCCCGGGAATTGGAGAGATGGCGGATGGCGAAATAGGCCCGGTAGATGTAACTCGAGCCGTCGATGAGGTAGAGTCGGTTGGAGCTTTCGGTCATGAAGAGTCCTCTGTTCGAAATGAGATAGACACAGGTTCGGATTGTTTCATAGATGGAAGCAAAGTTCGGCTCGGCAGAGTGCCATCCTAGATGACTTCGGTCTATCGGAACAGCCCCTGATTTTGTCGGCTCGTTCAATTCTCGTCAAGAGCCTGTTCTTCCAGGGCGATCCGTCGTCGTAGGATCCCCAGGTTGAGAATGGTGAAGACGACAAGGGTCAAGGGAGCGCGAAGCAGCAGCGGGATAACGGCGAATTCGAGGGTGACGGCCATGTAATTGGGATGACGCATGAAGCGGTAGGGACCTTTGCGGATCGGAGCGGCCCCGGGGACAACGATGATGCGGGTATTCCAGTGTTCTTTCAGCGTGAGCACGCACCAGTAGCGCAGCATCATGGTCAGCCCGAGGGCGGCCAGACCGAATATTGTCAGTGCATCGAGGGGAATGCGCCACGGCCATGACTCGAGAATCAAGGCGGCGAAAAAAGAGATATGGAGGACCACGATATGGCGATAGTTTTCAGGGAAGTATTCCCTGCCGCCGCGGGCGAGCATTTTGCCCCGATTTCGGCGGGACAGGACCAGTTCGAAAAGACGCTCGATGATCAGAAATATCAGAATCCACCATGCCGACATGGTCGCTTTATCCTTTCAGTAATGTCATTTCAGCCGAAAATCCCGGTCCGAATGCGGAAAGGAGCCCCAGTCCGCATCCCGGCTGCCATTTCGTTTCAAGCCATTTTTCCAGAATCATCAGAACGGATACGGAGGAGATGTTGCCGTACCGGCGCAGGTGGTCTTCAGTCAGGGCCAGCGCTTGAGCAGGGAGATCGAGAGCCTGGCGAGACGCGTCGATCACTTTGGCACCGCCGGGATGAGTGATGTAATCAGTCAACTCCTCCCTGGAGAATCCCTGTCGGGCGAGGAAGGAATCGATCAAATCGGGCAGTTCTGTTTTGACAATGGCCGGCAGTCTGGGGGAAAGGACCAGCTTCAAGCCTTCGTCGACCATATCCCATCCCATGATGCGCTCGCTGTCGGCAAAAAGGCGGGAACCGGAAGCTGTCATCCGCGGTCCGCTGTTGTCAGTCTCGGCACCGTCGACCAGGACCGCTGCCGCTCCGTCGCTGAACAAGGCCGAGGCGACCAAGTTCTTTTTGCTGCGGTCCGTTTC
>JAWOCM010000034.1:0-6603 GCA_046483795.1 Desulfuromonadales bacterium
AACATCGCTGCGACAAGACGCCCCAGGTTCCAGCCGCGTCGAGTCTTCTTCGTTTCGGGGGGCAATTATGGGACAGGCTCTGATGCAGAATGGCGTGAAACCGTTATGATTAAAGAGAGTGGGCAACAGAGGGTGCGTGTGGCGCACGTGCTGGGTGACCTGGGGCATGGAGGCGCCGAGATGGGCGTGGTCAGGATGATCGAAAATTTCGAGGATCCTCGTTTCGATCATTGCATCACGGTGCTGGGCAGCGACCTGGGCCTGAAAGAGGCGACCGGCACAAAAATTCCCTGTTTTGCCATGGCTCGTCAGGGACGCGACTACACCGCTTTTATGGCTCTTCGAAGTTTTTTCAGGGATCAGGCTATCGATATTGTGCATGTCAACAATCTTGGACCATGGTGGGACGCGGCCCTTGCTGCCAGATTGGCCGGCTGCCCCTGCATCGAAACCTTTCACGGGGTGGAACAGGGCAGACTGACATTTTCGCGGCCAAAAAGGCTGCTTTTTCAGGCGGCCGCACGTCTGAGCAGGGAGGTGACTGCCGTGGCGAGACCGGCGGCAGCACTTGCGTCGGAACTGACAGGGATAAACAGCGAACGGATCAGGGTGATCAACAACGGGATCGACACCGAGACGTTCAGGCCCGTGGCTGACAGGACCGAAAAAGACCGCCGCCGGCGTTCTCTCGGTCTCCCCGAGGAGGGAGTTCTGCTGGGCTGCATCGGAGCGCTTCGGTCCGTTAAAAATCATGCGGGGTTGATCTCCGCTTTCGCAAGGACTTTTTCCGAGAGTTCAACGAAGGTCCACCTGATCCTGGTCGGCGGCGGTGCCCTCGAGTCCGATCTCAAAGGCTTGTGCCGCACCCTTGGCATCGAAGATCGTGTGATCTTTCTCGGGTTGCGGGACGATGTGCTGCATATCCTGCAGGCCCTGGATTGTTTCGTACTCAACTCGGAGACCGAAGGACTCAGTTACGCTGTACTCGAGGCGATGGCGTGCGGATTGCCTGTTATTGCCACGTCGGTCGGAGGCAATCCGGAACTCGTCGAAGATGATGTACACGGCTGGCTTTATGATGTCGGGGATCAGGAAAAGCTGACGGCTTTATTGGAGAAGGCGGTACGGGATCCTCAACTTCTGGCGGCCTGCGGCGCAAGAGCCCGGGACAAGGTCCGGTCCGCATACAGCCTTGGCAAGATGGCTCAATCCTATGCACACCTTTATGAGGAGGTTCTCTCCCTTAAGGGCGAATCCGGCACGGTTTGGAAGGGATGACGATGCCCGTTGCGGCCCACAACCCGGAAGGCAGGTTCCGGCCAGTTATTCTCGGCGCTTTCGGACCGCCGTGCCTGGCCTGCCTGCGCAGCTGGGGCAGACAGGGGTGGCAGCCGGGTATTATTGCTGTGCAGGCACCCGGGGAAAGTCGCCCCCGGTCCCGTTACCTTCACGAATCATGCGTTCTGCCGCGCGAGGCGTTATTCACCGAATCGGGTATAGCTACCATCGCCGACTTTCTCGAATCGTTCGAAGCCAGTGGCCTGATGTGCATCGATGAACAGGTCGCCGTCTGGCTCAATGCCAACCGGGAACGGTTTCCTCCACGGCTTCAATGGTGGATTCCTCCTACCGGGACAGTGAACCGTGTCCTCTCGAAGATCGACCAGATCGAAGCGGCCGCCAAAGTGGGCCTCGATGTTCTGCCGACCTATTTTCTCCATCCCGATCATCCCCTGGCAGATATACCTGCTGAACATTTTCCGCTTTGCCTGCGGCCATCGCGGCCCAATGCAATTCGTCCGGAGTTCAAGGTTCGCAATGTCGCAAACAGGATAGAAATCGACGAATTTCTGCACAGCCTCGAAACGGTGGAAAGCCCTTTGATCGGTCAACCTTTCACCAACCTGCCCAATCTTGTGGTGCATGGAGCGCGGTCAGCAGAGGGTGAAACCGTCGGGTTGAAGGCCTTCCTGGTGGCCCGCAAATTCCAGGGCGTGACCTTGACGATCAGTTCCTGCACCCTGACCGACGAGCTTGCTTCTAAGTGCCGGGCATTCACCGATGAACTGGGCATGGTCGGCAATTACCATTTCGAATTCCTGATCGATCCCCGCACCGAAAAAGCCTTTTTTCTCGAGGTAAATTATCGCTTTGGCGGGACCACCGCCAAGGTGATGGCGTGCGGTTACGATGAACCGGCCTGGGCGATGAAATCTCTTGGTGTCGAAACACTTGTCGGGGACCGGGACATGCTTGTCACTGCGTCGAGCAAGCAGGCACTGGTCAAGAGTCTGCTTTGCGCCATGAAGAATGAGCTGACGGCGCTGGATTACCCGGATGAAACGTACACGAGACGTTTGTTGTATTCGCTCTATGGTTTGCTGTTCTTTCGTGACGATGTTTTCTGCCTGGACGATCTGGGAGGCTCCTGCGGTTATTATCTGGGGAACGTCTGGTCCAAGGTGAGGAGCCGCGCCGGTCAATTGTTCAAGAAACAGGTGTCGGGTTGAATTGAAAGACCCCTGCCGAAGCGATCTTTCATGTCCTCCAGGGACATACGAGCACTTATGAAAAAGCCTCTTCCGTCAAGACGCCATACAACCTCACGCGAACGATACTGGCGTGAGATGTTCAACGATTTCTCGGGCCTGAAAACAGATCATGCCATTTCAGGCTGGTCGTCCCAGGGACTGCGCCTTCGCATGGAAGCCTATCGACAAGCCTTGACCTCCTTTGATCTTGACCCGGGAGCATTGGTCCTCGATCTCGGCTGCGGAGCCGGCGCATATTCGAGGGTTCTTGGGGCGGGCGGTTTTCGGGTTGTGGGCTGCGATTATGCCTGGCTGGTGGCAGGGCAGGCGCGCAAGCGAACGGAACACGGTCTTGCCGATTACATCGCGGGCGATGCAGTCCGGCTGCCTTTCGCCGATGACCTTTTTGACCATGTTGTATGCGTCGGGCTGTTCCAGTCCCTGCATAACCATCGTGACGCCCTGCAGGAGATTCGTCGAGTCCTCAAGCCCGGGGGCGTGCTGTGCCTGATGACACTGAACAGGTGCAATCTGAAGGCGCGGTTTGATCGTCTGCTGGGACGGGAGGACATTATTGTAGTCGATGGCCGGGCCCAGGCGCGTCTCAATACCTTCGATCCGGGACGGTTTATTCGTGAAATGGAGGATAATGGCTTTCAGGGCCTAAGACTTCAGCCTGTTCAGATTTACCCGGATAATCTCTCTTCCCTGACGCCTCTGATCCTGTTGTGGAATCGTCTGCCAGGGTTAAGGTATCTGACGGCGCGCTCCTTTATGGTCGTGGGGTGGAATAAGTGAAAGCGTTTCCACTCTATTCAGAGTCACAATTAAATCGAACAGGAACTCAATCCTGATGTGCGGCATAACAGGGATTCTCAATTTTGATTCACGGCCCGTCAACGGCGATCTTGTTCGGCGGATGACCGACACCCTTGTGCATCGCGGACCCGATGGAGAGGGTCTGTTCATCGATGGACCGATCGGCCTCGGCCATCGGCGTCTCTCGGTCATCGACCTGCATACCGGAGACCAGCCTATGGCCACCGACGACGGTGAACTGCAGGTGGTGTTCAACGGCGAGATCTACAACTTTCACGAACTCAAGGCTGACCTCGAAAAACGCGGGCATGTTTTTCGAACTCGCTGCGACACCGAAACGATCCTGCACGGCTATCGCGAGTGGGGTGACGATTTCGTCACCCGGCTTCGCGGGATGTTCGCCATCGCCCTCTGGGATGCCTCGCGCAGACGCCTGCTTCTCGTGCGCGACCGTCTCGGAAAGAAACCGCTCTATTATCACTGCGACGGGAGTCGGCTGGTGTTCGGCTCCGAGATGAAAGCGCTGCTCGCGGACCCGTCCATTCCCAGAGATCCTGACCCTGCAGCCCTCGATGCCTACCTGAGCTTCGGCTATGTGCCGACACCGCTGTCGATCTTCAAGGGAATCCGGAAGCTGCCTCCGGGTCATCTTGCGGTGTGCGAGCAAGAAAAACCGGACATCCGATCCTATTGGGATCTGGATATGAGTCATGAAGGGGAAAACATCCCCGAGAAGCAGGCTGTCGAAGAACTTTGTGAGATTTTTGACGAAGCGGTGCGAATTCGCACGATCAGCGACGTGCCCTGGGGGGCCTTTTTGAGTGGAGGCGTCGATTCATCTGCTGTTGTGGCCGCCATGGCCGGCATGAATGAGGGAAAGCCGGTCAAAACCGCGGCCATAGGCTTTGCAGACAAACGTTTCAATGAACTGGAATATGCAAAAATGGTCGCCGAGCGCTACCATACCGATCACAGCGAGTTCGTGGTCGAGCCCGATGCCTTATCGATGCTGGAGCGCCTGGTCTGGCATTTCGACGAGCCATTCGCAGATTCCTCGGCCATTCCCACCTGGTATGTGTCGCAGATGGCCCGCCGGAAAGTGACTGTAGCCCTTTCCGGAGACGGGGGAGACGAAACCTTTGCCGGGTACAGCCGACGCTATGGAATGAATCGTTTCGAGGATGGGTGGAGGCAGAGAATTCCGGAATTTTGTCGAGAGGGCCTTCTCGGACCGTTGTCGAAAATCTACCCCCGGGCCGATTGCCTCCCCCGGCCTCTGCGTCTCAAGGCGTTTCTCACCAACCTGTCGATGCCGGTGGAGCAGGCCTATTTTCGCGACATGTCCTTTTACTTCAAGCCTGAAGCCAAACAGCGTCTTCTGAAACGGGAGGTGTTGGCCGACATGGACGTCGCTGGATCCGAGGACGTTCTGGGGCGGTATTTTGACCGCAACCGCAATCCCGATGTGACCAGCCGCGTCCAATATGTCGACATCAAGACCTACCTGCCCGAGGATATTCTGGTCAAGGTCGATCGCATGAGCATGGCCCATTCTCTCGAGGTCCGCGCTCCTATCCTCGATCACAAGGTCATGGAATATGCGGCCCGGCTGCCATCCTCCCTGAAACTGCGAGGTAGCGAATCGAAGTACATATTCAAGAAAATGAATGAAAAACGTCTACCCCATGAAGTGCTCTATCGCAAGAAGCAGGGATTCTGCGTGCCGCTGGCCGTCTGGCTGCGCGGCGATCTCAAGTCTCTGGCCCATGAGGCCATCTTTGGCGATGCGTCCGACCTTGGGGAATGGTTCGATATGTCGTACGTCGCCGGCATCTGGAGTCGGCACCAGTCC
Organism: Desulfuromonadales bacterium; assembly: GCA_046483795.1. Lineage (GTDB taxonomy): Bacteria > Desulfobacterota > Desulfuromonadia > Desulfuromonadales > JAWOCM01 > JAWOCM01. The sequence goes on from JAWOCM010000034.1 coordinate 5,203, forward strand.
GGGCGGGAAGACAACGCCACCCCTTTATGGGGATTGGTGATGCTCGGATTGTGGAAGAAAATGATGATGCGGTCCTGGTAGTGCATCAGTCCGTCCGGAGAGGATGTTGCCAATGATCTTTCGGGTTTTTTTGATTTTCGCACTCCTCTGCCCCCTCTCGGTGTTTGCCGCCGATTACGCGGTGACCGATCTGCGGGTTGTCAACGATCGCTGGCCCGATGCAGGGACACCAGAAACATTCGGCCGCGATGCCATTCGGCTTGCAGGTGCCGAAACGGCCGAAGACGAGGCCATTGCCGTCTGGCGGTTCATTCAGCAGATGACCGAAGTCGGCACGGTACCGAAGGAGCCTGCCTACGGCAATTCTTACGTACTGTCGCCGGAAAAGCTGCTCAATGTTTACGGCGTGCATTGGTGCGACGGATTGTCGCGCCTGATGACCAGGTCGTGGCGCGCCCTGGGCCGGAAGGCGGATAAACTCTACAAGTTCGGCCACACGCTTGCGGACATCCACTATCGGGACACCGACGGAGTAGATCGGTGGCATGTCTTCGATCTCTCCCAACATTGGTTTGTCTATAACCGCGCGGGATCTCACATCGCCACTGCGGATGAATTGGCCCTTGATCATTCGCTGCTCTACTACCCCTCGCGTACCCCGGTTCCCGACGAACCTTCACCGATGCAGCCGAGCTGGGTGCATGCCGGGCACTTGCCCCCTGAACCGCACTCCATGGGGTTTGACCTCGGAGCGGGGGACCGGGTTGAGTTCCTTTTTGGCAACGAGGGCAAACCCTATATGGACTTGTTCCCCCCGCAAGGCCGTCGCGACTTCGAGCATGGTCCGTATCCGAGGACCTACGGCAACGGCCGGTTGATCAGCCGCCACCCCCTCGATAAGTCAAAGAGCGGCAAAATCTTTTCGGTTGAACTTCCCTATGTGATCTCCGATGTCTTTTTGAGCCTGGCCGGGACGGTGAAAAACGAGGGCGGCTTCCTCAAGGTCAGTTTGTCGACTGACGGCGGCGATTCGTGGCGGACGCTGTGGCGTACCGAACCGGAGAAAACCGGCGCTTTCAGTGTGAATCAGCACGATATCTGTAGCTCATTCGACCCGGAAAAGGGGCAAAGATCCGGGACCACAACCCCTTTCGGCCGGTACGATTATCGTCTCAAAGTCGATCTTCAGGATGCGGCCCTGGATGACCTGAAGACGACCACCGTTTTTCAGCACAACATATTTTCCCTGCCCATGCTGTGGCCGGGGGATAACCGCATATCGGTGAAAGGTTCCACGTCCGACGGATCCGGTGTTCGCGTGACATACCGATGGGGTGACGGCGAAGGGCCGAACAGGGAAGATGTCAGGGTATTGGGGCGCCTGCCGGCGGACTACAACGT
>JAWOCM010000046.1:0-3870 GCA_046483795.1 Desulfuromonadales bacterium
ATATCTGTCGCAACATCATCCTCGAACTCGGCGGCAAGCTGGAACTCGAGTCGCAGCAGGGGCAGGGAGCCTCTTTCCGCATCGTGCTGCCTGCGGCCGGGAGTGATGCATCGATGGTCAGGCGGGCTTTTTTTTGTTCAAAAAATGTGCAGAAAGGTTCTGGGTATTTCGTAAGAAGCTGGAAATTATTGGTTTTTCGTATTTGGCACGGCGTGTGCTTATTATAAAACTCGACAGGCGCTGCTTCCCCTTGGCGACCTGTCCGACAAACGGATTTAACCGATTATTCAATTAGTGTGTCTCACCTGACGAACAAGGGCGTTCCGAAAGGTCGAGCGAAAATGGGCAAAGGCGCCCTGATCCCCGCAAGGGGGTTCCAGGCGCCTTTTTGTTTATACCCTGGAAAAAAAGGAGCAAAAGAGATGAAGAAGATCGATTGCATCATCAAGCCGTTCAAGCTCGACGACGTGAAGAACGCCCTTACCGAAAAGGGGATTACCGGCATGACGGTCAGCGAGGTTCGCGGATTCGGCCGCCAGAAAGGGCATTCCGAGTTGTACCGCGGCGCCGAATACCAGATCGATTTCATCCCCAAGGTGAAGATTGAACTGGTCATCCCCGCCGAGCTGGTCGCCGAGGTGGTCGAGACGATCCAGAAGGAGGCCTGCACCGGTCGCATCGGCGACGGCAAGATCTTCGTTCACGACGTCGACCAGTCGGTGCGGATCCGCACCGGCGAAAAAGGTCCCGAGTCACTATAAAAGCATATCGAAAAGCCTACGGAGGTATTCAGTCATGAAAAAGCTCGTATCCCTTGTAACTGCCGGTCTCGTCCTGGCCCTGCCGACCATTGCGCTGGCCGAAGAGGCACCGGTTTCGGAACTCTCGTTCGTTCTCAACACCTTCTCCTTCCTGATCATGGGCATCCTCGTCATGTGGATGGCCGCCGGCTTCGGCATGCTCGAGTCGGGTCTGGTCCGCTCGCGCAACGTCGCCACCATCTGTCTGAAGAACATCTCGCTCTTCGGTATCGCCGGCGTGCTCTTCTACCTGGTCGGCTACAATCTCATGTACGCCGGGGTTGACGGCGGCTTCATGGGCTCCTTCGGCCTGTGGTCCCCCGACGATAGCGCAGCCCTGGCAGGCGATTTCTCCTCCGGCTACGCAGCTTCGTCCGACTGGTTCTTCCAGATGGTCTTCTGCGGCGCCGCCTGTTCTGTGGTTTCCGGCTGTGTCGCGGAGCGCATCAAGTTGTGGCCCTTCCTGGCGTTCTGCGCCGTGCTCACCGGCATTATCTATCCCATCCAGGGTTCCTGGGGCTGGGGCGGCGGCTGGCTCGCCGAAATGGGCTTCGCCGACTACGCCGGCTCCACCATCGTCCACTCGGTCGGCGGCTGGGCGGCCCTGACCGGCGCCATCATTCTCGGCGCCCGCAAGGGCAAGTACGGCAAGGACGGGCGCGTCAACCCGCTGCCCGGTTCCAACATTCCCCTGGCCACCCTGGGTACATTCATCCTGTGGATGGGATGGTACGGCTTTAACGGCGGTTCGGTGCTTGCTCTGGGCGATGCCGCTAGCGCCATCGAAATGTCAAACGTTATCGCCAACACCAACCTGGCAGCCTGCGGCGGCATGATCGCCGCCATGATCCTGGTGCAACTGCTCTACAAGAAGGTCGACGTCACCATGGGCCTCAACGGCGCCCTGGCCGGCCTGGTCTCTATCACCGCCGGCCCCGCCACCCCGAGCCTCGGCGCCGCCGTGCTGATCGGAGCCGTCGGCGGCGTGCTGGTGGTGCTGGCCGTCCCCTTCTTCGACAAGCTGAAGATCGACGACGTGGTCGGCGCCATCTCCGTCCACGGGGTGTGCGGCATATGGGGCACCATGGCCGTTCCCTTCACTGACAGCGGGGCCAGCTTCCTGACCCAGTTCATCGGTGTGGCCGCCACCGGCGCCTACGTCGTCGTCGCCTCCAGCATCGTCTGGCTCGCCCTCAAGTTCACCGTCGGTATCCGGATCAGTGAAGAGGACGAGTACCGCGGTCTCGACGTCTCAGAGATCGGCGTCGAAGCCTACCCGGACTTCCAGACCGTGCATTTCGGCGGCTCCGGAGTCTCGGGCCCCGGCGCGGCGAAGGTTGCCACCGAGACGGTCAAGAAATAGTAAATCAGAAACATCACCAACAACCCGCGGGGCACGGTGCCCCGCGGGATTCCCTCAGCACTATTAAAGGAGTGAAGAAAAAATGAAGAAACTTGTCCTTGCACTGATTGTTGCAGCCCTGGCCACCATTGCAGTCGCTCCGGCTGCCATGGCGGCGATCGAAGTCGAAGGCGACGCCTACATCGGCGTCTACGAGAAGTACCTCTGGCGTGGTTTTGATCTGACCGGCGAAGCCGACTCCGTGGTTCAGTACGGTACCGACCTGAGCGCCAAGGGTTTCACCCTGAGCTGGTGGGGCAACCACAACACCGATACCGGCAACCTTGACGAGGTCGACGTGGTTCTCGACTACTCCTTCGACCTGAGCGAAATGATTTCGGCCAGCGTCGGCAATGTCCTCTACGATGTCGACGGGGCTGCAGACACCAACGAGCTGTATCTCGGCGTCGCGCTCAACACCATTCTGGAACCGTCCCTGACCGCCTATTACGATTACGACGAGTTCGAAGGCAGCGTCTACCTGTCACTCGGTGTCGGTCACTCGCTCGACGTCGCGGAAAACGTCAGCGTCGGTTTCGGTGCAGCAGCAAACTACTACTACATGGATGATACTCTTACCGGTACCGGCCAGGACGAGGACTTTGCCCACAACGCCGAACTGAGCCTGGGTGTCGACTACGCCGTGACCGATCAGGTCAGCATCAGCCCCTCGGTTCTCTACAGCCTTGTGCTGAGCGACGATGCCGAGGATATCGCCGGCATCGACGACGAGTTCACCGGCGGTGTTTCCGTGGCTCTGTCTTTCTAAAAAGGGTTGCATGTCGATAGGGTTGCCTCCTGTCGATGTTAGAATGCCGCCGCCCAAAAGGGCGGCGGCATTTTTTATGCAAGAAAGTCTCTCTGATAGAATGAAGGCGAGGCTTCCAAGAACCGGAGGTAGTAAATATGAGGACCGCTCTCGTTGTCGATGATGAACCGATGATCCGCCACCAGGTGGCTGATACCCTGACGAAATATGGCTTCGAACGGATCATTGAGGCCCAGAACGGCAGTGAGGCCGTCGAGGCGGCGCTGAGCAAGAAGCCGCTGCTGATTGTCATGGATGTGACCATGCCTGTTCTCGACGGCATCGACGCTGCTGAAAAAATCACCAAAAAAGCGCCGACGCCCATCGTTCTGCTCACCGGAACGGCCGATGCCGACATAGTGGAGAAAGCGCGCATGGCCGGCGTCATGAGCTACGTCGTCAAGCCCTTCCGGGAAGAGCAGCTTCTGCCGGCCGTCGACCTGGCGATTCACCAGTTCGTCGAGATCTCCACCCTGCGCGAAGAGGTCGACAATCTCAAGGAGACTCTCGAAGCCCGAAAACTGATCGAGCGGGCCAAAGGGAGCCTGATCAAGAACGGTCTGAGCGAGCCGGAAGCGTATCGGAAGATGCAGAAGATTGCCATGGACAAGCGCAAGAGCCTCAAGGAGGTCGCCGAGGCGATCCTGCTGATGGAGAGCTGAAAAAACAATTTTAAATTTTCAATTCTCAGTTTTGAATTGAGAATTCAAAATTAACAATTGAGAATTGGTTTTCCGTGGAATCTTCTCCTTTCAATCTTTGCACCCTGCCGCCCTGGGCGATAGCCTCGCGGCATTTCAACCGCAATCCGCAGCCCCTTGAGATCCAGGGGGTGCGCCGGGCCAACCGCCTGCTTTTCG
>JAWOCM010000120.1:0-10490 GCA_046483795.1 Desulfuromonadales bacterium
AAGCACGCTAGGTGACAAAGCCCCAGTGGTTTCCGTTTGCGCGTCGGCACAGTCATCAACCTGCTTGATTTTGATGTCTTTCCCCCCTAAACTGGGTCTTCTGCAAAAACAGGCAGGTGTTCAGTTCCGCCTTTTCTACAACAACGGAGACACCACATGGCCATCAAGCTTGGGGAGCTTCTCGTTCGGGAAGGTCTCGTTACAGAAAAGGATCTGGAAGAAGCCCTCAGACATCAGGTGATCTACGGCGGAAAGCTCGGCGGCAATCTGATAGAGATGGGGTTTGTCGAGGAAGAGAAGATGGCCCGGGTCCTGAGCAAGAAACTCGGCATTACATATGTGCCGCCCGAGAAGTTGCAGAACCTTCCCTCCGATCTCCTCGATATCGTCCCCAAAAACATCGCCGAAAAGTACAGAGTCCTTCCCGTCGCCCGCGAGAACAAAAAGGTCTTCCTGGCGATGGCCGATCCGGCCGATCTCAACGCCATCGACGAAATCGCCTTCCGCATCGGCTATATCGTTAAACCGGTTCTGACCCCGGAATCCCGTCTTCTGATCGCCCTTGAACAGCACTATGGCATCATGCGCGAAGGACGCCATGGGATCAAGCGGGAAAGGCCCTCCATCCCACTCGACGAGCGGGTCATCAGAGCCAGAAAAGAAACGGAAAAAGACACTGCCTCCGAGGAAGAGGAATTCATCGAAATACCAGGCATAGACACACCGGCAGAGAGCCGAACGCCTTCGCCGAGCGACGAAACGGTTCACCTTTCATCGTCTGACATTATCGAAGACGTCCCTGAAGCGGATATCATCGAGGAGGACTATTCGCTCGATACCTTTTCCCGTCTGCTCGCCGACGCCGGAGGCCGTGAAGACATCGCCGACATCGTCACAGGATATCTTCGCCAGGAATTCGACCATGGCGCCCTTTTCCAGATCCGGGGTTCGAAAGCGTGCGGCTGGCGCAGCACGGTCGACGGTAGAGACTCGAAAGAGTTTGCGCAGCTGGAAATCGACCTCGATGAACCCTCGGTGCTGAAAACAGTGGTTCAGAACCGCACTTGCTACCTCGGCGGGATCCCCGGCACCGATGCCAACGACAGGATATTTCAGCGACTCGGAGGCTACCCTGCCTCGAAGGGGCTTCTGGTTCCCATCCGGATTCTTGAACGGGTCGTCGGTCTCATTTATGTGGACGGAGAACAGTCCGACCTGGAGGATCGCACAGCCGATCTCCAAAAACTTGCCGCCAAGGCCAGTCTCGCTTTTGAAATCCTCATTCTCAAGAAAAAAATCCTGATGTTGTAATCAACGTCCGGCAAGAGGAAACTATTCATGAGGGACGAGGTCGTCGCCCTGTTTAAGAAGGGGCATCAACATTTCAAGTCCAACCGGCTCAAACAAGCACTCGCTGTCTTCGAAGACGGCTTGCAACTTGAGCCGGAAAACTCTTATTTTCTCACCGGCATAGGCGATGTTCACCGCAGACTCAATCTTCCTGCCAAGGCCATTCATTTTTACGAGCGCGTCCTGCTCCAGAACCCGGGAAACCTCTTTGCCCTGCGCGGCATGGGCGATGTTTACCGGGATTTGGAACGTCTCGACGAGGCGATTCTCTATTGGGGAAGATACATCGACCATCGCCCCCGCGATATTTTCGTACTGACCCGCATCGCCACCGGTTATAAACAACTCGAGCGCTGGCAGGAAGCGGAGCATTACTTTCGCGAGGCGCTTCAGCTCGACTGGCGTGACCGCTATGCCCTGCTCGGCCTTGCCGATCTCTTCCACAAGACCGAGCGGACCGAAGCCGCTATCGTGTACTACGAAAAGGTTCTCGACACGGGTGTCGAACTTATCAACGTCCTGACTATGGTCGGCAATCTTTGCTACAAACGTCAGGACATGAGCAAGGCGAAAGTATATTTCGAACGCGCCCTGAAGATTGAACCGGACAACCCGTATGCATTGTACGGGCTTGGGAACTGCCACCGTTTCCTGGGAAACCATCATCAGGCCATCGAACTGTGGGAGCGGATTCTCGAGAAGGGGGAGGGAACGGTCAATATGCTCTCTCGCCTCGGCGACGCCTATCGAAATATCGGCCACTATTCTTCTGCAGAACGAACATACAACTCGGCCCTCGACAACGGATACGACAAATACGCGCTGATCGGGCTCGCCAAATTACACTGTCTTCAGGGAAAGACTGAAGAAGTCTATGGCATATTCAGAAAAATGCTGACCAAGGAACAGAACGACCCTCGTTTTATCAACGAACTCGGCAAACAGATCATCGAGCACGACTCCCTGGAGAACTTTGCCGCATTTTGCCAGGCGGTTCTCAGCGAGGGGAAAATGCCGGCAGAAACCAGGGAACGATTGCAGGGCATGTCGGAAGCGCTTCATGGTTTCGACGCGGGGGATTTCTTCTGGAGTTCTCCTTGAACTACCTCGTTCACCTTTATCTCGCCGAAGCCTCCGACGAATCGCTGCTCGGCAACCTGATGGGGGATTTCGTCAAGGGCCCCCTCGACGAGCGGTTTCCGCCCGACATCGCATCCGGAATCAGCCTTCACCGGCATATCGACAGCTTCGCCCACACCGATCCTGTCTTCCGGGCCAGCAAAGATCGTCTCGACCGCAGCTTCGGGTATTTCCGCGCCATCCTGGTGGACATTTTCTACGACCATATCCTGGCACGCGACTGGTCCCATTATTCTTCAGCGCCTCTGGAAACCTTCGCCGAACGCGTCTACGATGCTCTTGAACGCCATCGGGACAGTCTGCCCCAGGGCCTCCAGGAGGTGGCACCGCGGATGATCCGCCACAACTGGCTGGTCTCCTACCGCAACGAGGAAACGATCCAAAGGGTTCTGAACCGGATCTCGCAGCGCCTTTCGCGCTCCAACCCCGTCGGCGAAGGTTTCGGCGAGTGGCAGCGACATCGCGAGGGCCTGGCGAGTGATTTTGCCCGATTCCTTCCACGCGCGCAGCACAGCGCGAAAAGCTTTCTTTCAGACTCCTCTCCCTCTGCCGGCTGAGCGGATACGGCCGGGACAATTTCCGAATTGCTGTTACAATAAGCTGCATACCGTTGTCCGATCCCCTTCAAGGAGGACAGTCATGCTGCGACTGCTCGCCCGTCTGCTCAAGGCCCTCAATTCGGAGTCCGATCCCGGACAGATCAGCCTGGCGCTCTGTTTCGCCATGATCTGCGGTTTCACTCCCCTTTTTTCACCGCATAACGTCATTGTTCTCTTTCTTGCATTGGTGCTTCGCGTCAATCTCAGCGGCTTTCTCGTCGGCCTGGCGGTATTCTCGGCGCTCTCCTTCGCTCTTGACCCGATCTTTCATCAGTTCGGGCTCTTCCTGCTCACGGCCGAACCGCTGCAGGGATTCTGGACGGCTCTCTACAACACGACCTTTTTCCGCCTCGATCGATTCAACAATTCCATCGTTATGGGCAGCCTTGTTTTTTCCCTGATCGCCTTCGTCCCCTGCTATTTCCTTTTTAACCGCCTGATCAGGGCCTATCGCGACCGGGTTATGGAATGGGTGAGAAAGAGTCGCATCGCCATGGCCATCAAGGGCAGTAAGTTCTACCAAATCTACCGGACCGTTTCGGGATGGAGGGCTTGAGATGAAACGCTGGATCCGCTGGCAGGGAGTGCTGTGGTTCGCCGTCCTCATCGCCTTGATCGGAGTCTTCTGGATTCTTCTGATCGATGCTCTGGTCGAAAAGGGGATCGAGACGGCAGGGACCAGGGTGGTCGGCGCCCGCGTTGAACTGGCCGAGGCGGACGTCACATTTGCTCCACTGGGCTTCACTCTTCGCGGCCTGCAGGTGACCAACCCGGACAAGCCGATGACCAACGCCGTCGAAGCAGGACGCATCGCCTTCAATGTCGATTTCCGGCCTCTGCTGCAGCGAAGATTCAATGTGGAGGAGATGGCCGTTCAAAGACTTCGGTTCGACACCCCGCGAGAGAAATCGGGGGCCATCGAAAAAAAGAAGCGCAAAGAACGCGAGGAGGGGAAGATCGCCATCGCAGGTTTTGAACTTCCCTCCGCAAAGGAGATCCTCGCCCGTGAGGAACTGAAATCCATCGACAAGATCAACGCTTTGAACGAGCGCATCGGAAATCTTCGTTCCGAATGGGAGGGCAGGACCGATCGACTGCCCGGACCGGAAAAAATCGAGGGATACCGGGATCGCATCGAAAAAATCAAGGCAGGGGGCAAAGGCGTCACCGGAGCCCTCTCGAAGGCATCTGCGGTTTCTGAACTCAAAAAGGAGATCAGCACCGACCGCGAACGGCTCAAGTCCATCTATGCGGATTACCAGGACCAGCAGAAAGAGCTGCGCGAAGAGGTCGACGAGGCCCGCAAGGCGCCGGTCGAAGAAGTGAGAAGGCTGATGGACAAATACGCCCTGTCGCCTTCGGGAGGTCTCAATCTGACCCGACTGCTGTTCGGCGACAAGATTGCAGGCTGGGTGGGGTCAGGGCTTCAGTGGCACGGCCGGCTGAAACCGTTTTACGATCGGGCTGTGGCCAAAGCGAAGGAGCCGAAAAAAGTCAAGCCCCTGCGTGCAGAGGGTACAGACGTCCTCTTTAAAGAGCATGCGCCCAAACCGGATTTTCTCATCCGGCATATCAACCTGTCCGCTGAAACGAAAAAAGGCAATTTCGATGGCACGATTCGCAATGTGACCGGGCAGCAGCACCTGATCGGGGCTCCTCTGAAAATCTCCCTCGATGCAGAAGGACTTCCCGACCTGGATTCCGGCCGCTTCATGGGAACCTTCGACCGGACCGAACCGGAGGCACCCCGCGATACGGTCAGCGCCAATGTTGCCGGCTACCGGGCAACGAACCTTCAAATCTCCAGCCGCCGGGGATTCCCGGTCCTTCTGGAAAGCGGTCGTGTCAATTTCGATCTGAATGCAGAACTGGTTTCGGGTCGTCTCCAGGCAGAGATCGACAGCCGGATCCGCGATGCCGCCCTGCAGATTGAACCGGAAGATCCGAATGAGGTGGCAGAGACGATCGCCTCGGCGCTGCGGGGTGTCTCCACGGCATCCCTGAGGGCCAACGTCAGCGGGACCCCTGAAGATTACGACATCGATCTGTCTTCCGATCTGGAACGGGTTCTTCAGCAAGCCGTGGGGCAGGTTCTGCAGAAGAAAGCGCAAGGGCTGAAGGCGTCATTGCGCGAGAAGGTCGTTGAGAGAACGCAGGAGCCGCTTGAAAAACTCGACACCCGTTTCGAAAATTACCTGGACATCAAGGGAGTGTTCGACAAGCGTCTGGACAGTTTCGATGATCTGCTCTCCGAACTGGCCCGATCGAAAAGCGGGGTGGATCTGCCATTCTGAAAGGACACCGCCCCGCGGAACCTGGGTCTTTCCATCCCATGGGAGACTGCCGGAGATATTCAGATTTCAGACGGCAGCGGCCAGTCGGATTCATAACCGGGAGGGAAGAAGTTTTCGCGGGTGCGGTTGAAGTAGCCGTATTGCAGTCGCGGGACACGTGCCTTGAGCCGGTCGAGCATTTCCCTCATCCCCATTCCGCCGGCAGGCTGTCCCAGAGCATTCCAGTACAGAAGCGGGTCGACGCTCAGGTTGCGCATCTGGATCATATCGACTCCGAACTCCTCGACCAGCCGGATCAGCGCCTCTACCTCCTCGGGCTGATCGGTGAAGCCGGGAAAAACAAGGTAGTTGAGCATGACATAGAGTCCCCTCTCTTTGGCCCGACGCATCGATTCGAGAACATCCGGAAATGTGTATCCCTGAGGATCGTAGTAGGTGTTGTAGCTGGCCTCGCGCACTGAATTGAGAGAAATGCGGAGCGAATCGAGGCCTGCGTCTGCAAGCCGTTCGACGGCATCCGGAATGGAGGCGTTCGAGTTGAAGTTGATCGTTCCGCGTGCCGTTTTTTTGCGCATTTCAGCAATGGCGAGGGCGTTCTTCTCCCACTGAATTATCGGATCGCCTTCGCAGCCCTGACCGAAGGAGACGATGGCATGGTCCGCCTTCTCCAGATGCGGGACAGCCACCTCGCACATCTCCCGGACCATCGGCACGAAGTCGAGCCGTTCCTGGCTCGAAGGGCAGCACTCGTTCTCCTGCGACTGATGGGATAGACAGCCGAGACAACGGGAGTTGCAGGTCGGAGATGTCGGCAAGGGCGCCTCCCACCGGCCGTAAAAAAGGTTCTTGGCGGCAAAGCAGTGATAATCGAGGGCACAGCGGGCCAACTGGTCCAACAGGCGGTTTTCGGGATGCTTGTCGATCCTTTTGCGAACCAGGGGCTCGAGCTGGCGATCATCGAAGTTGTCCGTTTCCCATTGCCGGTTTCGGTCGACCCGGACAGCGGCCACGTAAAAGCGCTCTTCCTCGACGCACCAGGCCACTGCCGTGTAGGCCCACAGCGGCAAGGTCACCGATTTGCTGCGGTAATCGGCGGCGGGGAGAAGGGTCCGGGTGAAAGCCGGCGTCATGAAGGCGGCCACGGACTGGATCTGCCCCCCTCCCCAGTTGCGGGGAAGGCTGTCGACGGTTGTCATACAGTTCTTCCGGCGGTCGAAACCGATCGGCGGTGCACCGGGGATGACGAAAAGACGGCTGCCTTCGGGCATGAGAATCATTTCGTCGACCCGCGGCAGACGCGGCTCCATGCCGTTCATCCCGGCGAACTGCAGGTCGGGATGTTCGAAAACCTCGCCGTTTTCATCAGCGACGACGGTCAGGAAAGTCTTTTTCATTCGAAAATCCTTTAACGCAAAGACGCAAAGCACTTGTGGCAAGACGCAAAGAAAAGCCATCTGGTCAATGGCAAAAATGCTTTTGCCGTCTTTGCGACTTTGCGCACCTTTGCGACATTGCGTTGAAAAAGTTTTTCCGCCTTTTGCCTCAGCCTGTTAGGCGGCAAGAATACCACACACTAGCCGACGGGAGCAATTTCCCCTTTGCATGGGGGGACGCCTCGGATATCCTGTCGCCATGCGTACTCTGTTCGTCACCCTGCACAGTAAATTCATACATGCCAGCCTCGCCCTGCCCTGCCTGGCCGCTTACTGCGTCGAGGACTGCGGCGACATCGCCATCCGCGAGTTCACCGTCCACGAACCGAAGGAGAATGTCCTCGCCGCGCTGCTCGCCGAGGAACCGGATGTCATCGCTTTTTCAGTTTATCTCTGGAACCGGCGGAACATCCTGGACCTGGTCGATGCCCTGGCGGTAGCTCGGCCCCAGATCCGACTTATTGTCGGTGGTCCCGAAGTCTCATACGAGGACGCGGATCTGTTTCGTCGACACCCGGGACTGACGGCCGTTATTCGCGGAGAAGGCGAAGGACCGATCAAAGAGCTGCTCGGTGCCTGGCAGCACGGCAAAGAACCCGCCGACCTGACACGGATCATCCTGCGACGCGGCCATGACATCCTGGAAGGTCCCGAGGGCCCCCCTCTGCCCGAACTCGATGCCATCCCCTCCCCCTTCGCCATGGGACTGGCGGACACGTCGCGCGGTTTCGTCTACTACGAGACAAGTCGCGGCTGCCCCTACCGATGCGCCTTCTGCATGAGCGCCCTCGACCAGACGGTCCGATCCTATTCCATGGACCGCATCCGCAGCGACCTGCGCCTGTTCATGAACAGCGCGGTGCGCAAGGTCAAGCTCGTCGACCGGACCTTCAACTACAATCCCCGCCGTGCCCGGGATATTTTCGCCTGGATACTCGAGCACAATCGAAACACCCATTTTCATTTCGAAATCGGAGCCCATCTGATCGACGAGGAGACTATCGACCTCCTCTCAAAAGTACCCCATGGCATGTTTCAGTTTGAAATCGGCGTTCAAAGCACGCTGCAGGACACCCTCTCCCATATCGACCGAAATGTGGACATGGAGAAACTCGCTGCCAACATTCGCCGGCTGCGAGAGAGAACCGACATCCACCTGCATCTCGACCTCGTCGCCGGCCTGCCCGGCGAAGGCTACAATGACTTTCTCTCCTCCATCGACCGGGTGGCTGCTCTGGAACCGCATCATCTGCAGCTCGAACCGGTCAAGCTTCTGCCCGGATCGCCGCTACGAAACGACGCCGCTTCGCTCGGAATACGTTTCGACCCGAATCCGCCCTATACAGTTCTGGGAACGCCGCAGATGCCTTTTGCCGATCTGGAGCAGCTGCGCACGATCAGCCGGATTCTCGATTTAACCTTCAACAGCGGGCGATTCGGCGGTTATCTGGAAGAAATGCAAAACCGGGTCGGCAGTTTTGCAGGGGCCCTGGAACGACTGGCCCGTTTTTTCCAGAGCTACGACCTTCTGCGCCATCCGCTCTCGCAACGCGGCATTTTTGAGGCGGTCGACCGGTTCATCACCGCTGAAATCTCGGGCAAGCCGGCCGCTTTGCTCCGCGAACGGCTGGCCCGGGATTATGCGCTGGCCGAACGCGTCACCCCCCACAATCCTCCCGATTTTTTCAACACGGAACTCTCCGCCGAAGAGTCTCACGATGTTCAGGACATGGTGCGTCGGATCAGCCGTGGAAACAAAGGCCGTGGCATCAAAGTGCAGCACTTTGCCGCTGTCTTCGAGAACCTTCCCGAGTTTTCCCCACGAACCGTGCTGATTTTCATCTATCTGACCCAAACAGGTAAAGGCATGCGCGTTGAAGAGACGCGTCTTTAATCCTTCTTGTCACTCCCCGTACGAATCCTGATGATCTCCGAGTTTCAGCGGATAGGGATTTGCTGGCTGCATCGCTTGAGAAGCGGGGCCGATAGAGATAAACTGTTTAAAAAGCAGGAAATGATATGGCCTGGCCGCCCAGTTTTTCTCGAGAACCGTGACTCAAGGAGGCATAGATGAATAAAAATCCGATCCGGCAAAAGATTGAAAGCCAGTTGACCCATGACCCCCGTGTCAAATTCGAACAATGCAAGCTCGATATCGACGTGAACAATGGAACTGTATCGCTTTCAGGATCAGTACCGAGCGTGGCTGCCAAGCGCCTGGCATTTCAATTGGCCAAGGGAACGGACGGAGTAGAAAAGGTCGAGGATCGGATTCTGGTGAATCCGCCGATGCCTATGGGGGACCGGGAGATTCTCGACCATATTCGTAAGGCCTTTATTCAGGAAAAAAACATCGAACTGGAAAACATCGACATCCACACCGACCCTCTTGGCAGGGTGACTCTCCAGGGTCATGCCCGCAGTCTGATCCAGAAGAGGTTGTGCGAAGTGCTGAGCTGGTGGGTCCCCGGCGTGACCAGCGTTGACAATCTGATCGAAGTCCGACCGCAGGAATCCGACAACGACGACGAATTGAAGGATAACATCGTGACCATTCTGGAAAAGGACGGACTGGTCGATCCTCGTAAATTCAGCGTGATAGCCGAAGACGGATGCGTCACACTCAGAGGACGTGCCGACAGTGAAACCGAACGGGAAACGGCCGTACGCGACTGCTGGTACACATACGGAGTTCGCGAGGTGATCAACGAGATTGAAGTCATTTGATAGTGGAGGGACGTCTTCGAGAGGAAGGGGAGATCAGCTCCTGTCCACAAGAGTCGCGGCAAGCTCTGCTGCCTCGCTCAATATGTCTGCACGATGCAGGACATCCCCTTCCTGGTAAACATCGATCACCCGAAGCGGATGGGTCTCGGCGAAACCGGTCCAGCGGAAAAGCGCACTGTAGCGCGGAACGATATCGGCAAACCAGTCTGGATTGCGATGTCCCTGGGTGAGAATGAAAACAAGTTGCTTCGGTTGCGGCAGGCGACTGGGTCTCTTCAGGGAAATGTAGCCAGGTTTCAGGTAGGAGTAGGTGCGGTCGATGAATGCCTTGAGTTGTGCCGACACATCGCCATAGTAAACCGGCGAGGCCATCACCACGAGATCCGCCTCGTAAACGGCCTCGAGAACATCGGTCAGACCGTCCTGAAGAACACAGGTCTCCCGACTCTCCTTGCAGACGTTACACCCCTGGCACCCTCGCGGCCCGAGCTCATTGAGGTAAAAAGATCGCACATCGCCTCCGCCTTCGACAGCGAGATCGAGAAAATGCCGGGCGACAGCGGCGCTGTTCCCCTTCTTGCGGGGGCTGCCGTAAAGACAGACGATCTTCATTGAAATCCTTCCTGTGGCGCCTGAAGTCGGCTCAGGCCACCTTGACGATCAAACCGCCGATAAAACGCGGGTCGAGCTGCTCCGGCTTGAGGGCGCAGAACTCCTTGTGCCAGACGTCGAGACTGAAATCGACAAATTCTCCGGCACTGTCCACGAGAGCGTCGGCCCACTGTACGGTTTTCTTTCGCAGATCCGCATCGAGCCGTCCATTGCGGCTGACCTTTTGGTGCAAAACCGGCAGTTCCCCGACCGGGACCGGATGGGGAGCGAACTCCCTTCCGAGAAGCTTGTTGGCCAGGGCGGTGAGGAAAAAATCGGAGAGTTTCAATCCTTCG